>CATPBK010000063.1 GCA_955652705.1 Candidatus Dormiibacterota bacterium
ACAGTTTCCGCCACCTCTACATCCACATACCGTTTTGCCGACACAAATGCGGCTACTGCGACTTCAACGCCTACGCGGGCTTGGATGGATTGATGGCGCCCTACGTGGATGCGCTCGAGCGGGAGCTTTCCTCCGCCGCCTGCTCCTATCCGTTTGGCGAGCTGCGGACCGTCTACTTCGGCGGAGGCACGCCCAGTACGTTGTCGCCGGAGCTGATCTCGCGACTCCTCGCACGAGTCCGCACGGAGTTCACCCTCGAAGCGGGGGCCGAAGTCAGCCTCGAGGCCAACCCAGCCTCAACCGACGACGAGCGGCTGGAGGCGTGGCGCCGGGGAGGAGTGAATCGGCTGAGCCTCGGCGTACAGGGGTTCGATCCGCGGACCCTGGCCGTACTCGAGCGAAGGACGGACGGCGCGATGGCCGAGCAGGCCGTTCGCCTGGCCCGCGCGGCGGGCTTCCAGAACCTCAGCCTCGATCTGATTTACGCGGTCCCTTACCAGTCCCTGGAGTCCTGGCAGCAGACGCTTCAGCGGGCGATCGACCTCGCACCGGAGCACCTATCGGCCTATTGCCTGACGCTGGAGGAGGGCACGCAGCTCTTTCGCCAGTGGAAACGCGGAGACCTCCCCGCCGTCGATCCCGACGAGCAGTGGATGTTCCTCGAGAAGTGCCAGTCCGCGCTCACTTCCGCCGGCTTCCGTCGCTACGAGGTTTCGAGTTGGTCGCATCCCGGATTCGAATCGCGCCACAACCGGTCGTACTGGCAGTGCCGGCCCGTTTACGGAGCGGGGTGTGGGGCGCATTCCTACGCGCGGCTTGGTGCTGGAGCGCGGCGTTGGTGGAACGTGGCGCGGCCGCAGTCCTACATCTCCTCAGACACTTTCATCGAGGCCGGTGAGGAACTGGGGCCGCGCAAGGCGGCCGCAGAGCGGCTCATGTTGGGGCTGCGGACGGTCGCCGGAGTCCGGACGCAGCCAGGATTCGAGGTCGAGATCGAGCGGCTCCGGGCGGCTGGCCTGGTCGAGACGGTCGGTCGAGTGGTTCGTCCGACGCGGCGGGGCCTGGATCTCAATAACCAGGTGGCGATGGCCGTTCTGTAGTGGACCGTGCGCTGCGGGAGGCCGCGATCGCGGCGCCCGGATTCATGGGCGAGGAGGACGGCCTGGCGCTCCTTCGGACAGCCCTGGAGATGGCTCCGTCCGGGCCGTTTCTCGTGAGATGCCGACAGGGCATTTCAGCCAGGGAGCACGGAGGGCGTGGGAGTGCTGGGTTCCATAGCTTAGGAGAGCAACAGCGAGCGACTCCTTTGCTGATGCCCCTGCTATCACGTTTCTTGATTCTAGCCGGTTGCCGTTAGCTTCCAAGATGTCCCCTGCTAAGAGTGCGGTCACTTCGTTAGAATTGGCACTCAAGCGGAGGGAGTGCTAATCGAAGCCCGAAAGCGCGCGATCCTGAAGGCGGTCGTGCAAGAGTTCACCACCAGCGCGGTGCCGGTTGGATCTCAGATCCTGGCCAACCGGTACTTCCTGAACCTGAGTTCGGCGACCATCCGGAACGAGCTGTCGAACCTCGCCGACCTCGGTTATCTGGTACAGCCCCACACCTCGGCTGGGCGGATTCCGAGCGACCAGGGATACCGGTACTTTGTGGACTTCCTCATGGAAACCGAGCCCCTGCCGCGGCCGGTCAAGCTGTTCATCGAGGCACAGGTCCAGGGCGCTCCCGCGGACGGACAGCTGTTTGTCGAGCGCGTCGCCATGGTCGTCGCCGCAGTGACGCACAACGCCTCGGTTGTCAGCGCGGCATACGGACCGAGGGCGCGGATTAAACATCTGGACCTTGTCTCGCTCGATCCGCAAGCTGTCCTGCTCATCCTCCTCATGGAGGGCAACCTTCTCCGACAACAGGTCATCGAAATCAGCCAGCCGGTCGAGCAGAGCGCTCTCAGCCGGCTGGCCGGCCGGATCCTGAAGAACGTCGCCGGCCAGGATCGGGAAGAGGTTGGGTCGCTTGCGGAGCGGCTGATCCCAGGGGTCGAGAACGAGGTACTCAGCCAAGTGCTGGTCTTGCTCGACCACTTCGAACAGGGGGCGGAGACCCTCGTCGTCCACGATGGCGTTCGCAACCTCCTGAAGCAGCCTGAGTTCACCGACACCGCGCGCCTCCACGAGGTGCTCGAGATACTCGAGGAGAGCCGCCACCTCTCCGCATTGCTTCGCCAGCTGATCATGGAGTCTGACCTCCAGGTTGTTATCGGATCCGAGAACGTGACGGAGCAGCTCCGAAGTTGCACGGTGGTTCTGACGACGTATGGGCCGTCAGGACGCCTCAAAGGCACCCTCGGGGTCGTCGGCCCGACCCGCATGCAGTACGGCCAGATCGTGGCTCGACTCGGGGCGGTGGCCCGGGCTGCAAGCCAGCGGCTCGCCGAAATAGCCTCCTGACTTCCGCCTCACGCCAAAGGTTAGGGTTGCGGAGTCCTCGGTAAGAATTAAAGCCGTGACCACGAGCCTCAAAGGAAGGATCGAGAACCTTGAGCAGGAAGTGCAGCGGCTTCAGGCCGAGGCCGACGAGGCTTCCAGCCGCTACGTCCGGCTGGCGGCGGACTTCGAGAACTACAAGAAGCGAGCCCGCCAAGAGCAAGCCGACACCATCCAGTTTGCCAATACCGAACTGCTCACGCGGCTCTTGCCCGTTCTAGACAACTTCCACAGGGTTCTCGAGACGGCGCCCGCCGGGGTGGATGAGTCCTGGCTCAAGGGAGCTCGGCTGACGCTTCAGCAGCTGGAAGACGTCCTTGCCGCCCTTGGAGTCAAGGAGATCGATTCGGTGGGACATCCGTTCGATCCCGCGATGCACGAGGCGATCGGCCACGAGGATTCAGACGAGCATCCGGAGAACACGGTAGTAGCCGAGCTTCGCAGGGGCTACCGGCTCAACGACAGGGTCGTCCGGCCGGCACTGGTGAGGGTCGCTCGTCCGGTTGGCGGTTAAGCGCGACTACTACGAGATCCTCGGGGTTTCCCGCAGCGTTTCGCCAGATGAGCTGAAGCGTGCCTTTCGCAAGCTCGCTATGGACCTTCATCCGGATCGCAATCCCGGCAACCCAGAAGCCGAGACAAGGTTCAAGGAAGCGGCTGAGGCCTACCAGGTCCTAAACGACCCTGACCGGCGGCGGTCCTATGACATGTTTGGTCACGCCGGAGTAGCCGGCGCGGGCGTCTCTGGGTTCGAGGGCTTTGGCTTCGCAGATATCTTCGATGCGTTCTTCGGCGGTGGGTTCTCCGCCCGCGAGCGAGCCCGGAGTATGCGTGGGTCCGACCTCCGATATGACCTGACGATCAGTTTCGAAGAGGCCTATCGCGGAGTCGAGAGGGAGATTGAGGTCCCTCGCCTGATGACTTGCGAGAGGTGCTCGGGCGGCGGCGCCGAGCCGGGTACCTCAGTCGAGGCTTGCGGCTCGTGTGGCGGAAGTGGCCAGATCCGCAGGACCTCCCAGTCCATCTTCGGTCAGGTCGTGAACGTGTCGGCGTGCCCATCGTGTCGTGGAACCGGAAGACTGATCCGCCAGGTTTGTACCAGCTGTCGGGGCCAGGGCCGCAGCGAGCGGACCAAGCGGCTAAAGCTGCGCATCCCGCCGGGGGTTGACACCGGTTCTCAGATCCGCCTCACGGGCGAGGGCGAATCAGGCCTGCAAAATGGAGGCCCTGGCGATCTTTACGTTGTGATCCGAGTCCGGCCTCACGCCCTACTTCAGCGGCAAGACCAAGATGTCGTCTTCGAACTGCAGGTCAACGTCGTGCAGGCCGCGCTTGGAGATCGCATCGAGGTCCCGACGCTCGACGGCCCGGTCGAGGTGGCAATCCCGGCCGGCACCCAGCACGGCCAGACCTTCAAGCTGACCGGACGAGGCATGCCGCAGATTCGAAGCGGCCGGCGGGGCGACCAGTTTGTGGTCGTTAAAGTCATCGTGCCGAAGGACCTCAACACGAAGCAGAAGGACCTTCTGCGGCAGGTCGGCGGACTGACTGGGAAGCCGCAAAAGGTCGCCAAGGGATTCTTCGATAAACTTCGCGAGGCCATCAACCTCGACTAGTAGGTTGATAGTAACGGTATAAGAATCTACACTTGTCGGCTCGCCTGCTCGGAATAACCAGCTGTCCTTCCGGGTACTTATTTACGTCAGGGGACTTGAGTCATGAGCAATCGGACGATCGATCTGGAACTGACTCGAGCCGAGCTTGAGGTACGCGAACTCGAGGCGCGGCTCCGTGTTGTGCCCATGAACGACGCTCAGCTGGCTCACGCGTTGGAAACCGCCCTCGCGAAGAAGCGGCAGCGCCTCGAGAAGCTCCGGTCGCAGCACCAGAACTGATTCCTTTAAGCGGAGGCTGGCTCCGCGCGGCTCACCCGACCATCTCCCGTGCCCGCTGCACGATGACAGCCGCCAGATCGTACCGTCCGTGCGAAGGGATCACGTATGCCCCACGCACCCAACGTCGGGCCGCGTCCAGGAACTCGACAGCGATCTCCACTCCCACCTGAGCAGCCTGCTCTCCCGCTGCCCTGATTCGTTCCTTGATCGCATCCGGGACGGTGATGCCAGGGACTTCGTTGTCCAGGTACTCGGCATGGCGTGCGGATATAAGGGGCAGTACGCCGACAAGGAGTGGGATCTGAAGGTTGCCGGCAGCCTCAAGGAACCGCTCAAACGCGTCAAGCTCATAGATCGGCTGAGTCACGACGAAGCCGGCGCCGGCGTTGACCTTCCGCTCGAGGAGCCCAATCTCTCTCCTAATGTCGCCGGCGTTTGGATTGACTGCAGCGCCAATCAAGAAGGAGGCCGGCTGACCTAGAGGGGAGCCGTTCGCATCCAAGCCGCGGTTCAGGTTGGCCACGATGTTGATGAGCCCAACCGAGTTGACCTCCCAGATGCCGACCGCGTTGTCGCCGGCTTTGGGCGGATCTCCTCGGAGACAGAGGATGTTCCTGATTCCCAAGGCGTGGGCGCCGATCAGCTCGGACTGAATCGCCATCACGTTGCGATCACGGGTTGTGAAGTGGGCGATCGCCTCCAGCCCAACCTGCTGCTGCACCAGCGCCGAGCAGGTGATGACGCCCATGCGAACTCGAGCCATCGCCGAATCTGTCACGTTCGCGTAGTCGACCCCGGCTTCCTTCAGAAGGCGAGCCCCATCAAGCATCCGCTTCGGATCTACGCCGCGCGGCGGTGTCAGCTCGACACTGATGACGAAGTCGCCTCGCGACAGTGACGCAGCGAGCCGCGATGCGGGTGGACTCGATTCCGCCTCTGGTTTGGCACGCCGGATACGAGCCGCCGGTGCGATGGCGCCTCCCACGTTCCGCGACGCGTCGAGCGTGGCACGCATCGCTGAGATGTGCTCCGGTCGAGTGCCGCAGCAGCCGCCCAGCACCCGCGCGCCAGCCTGCAGCAAGGGCTGGACGTTCTCTGCGAAGTAGCGGGGGCCGGCCGCGTACACGAGCCGGCCGCCCACCCGCTGCGGGAGCCCGGCATTCGGTATCACCGCGATGGGGCCGAGGCCGGACTCGTGGAGTCGGCGCGCGATCTGCAGAGCCGCCTGAGGACCGCTGCCACAGTTGAAGCCAAGGGCCGCCGGACCAAGCCTGCTCACGGCGCGGAGGATGCCGACGTCGGCGTCGTCATCCAGGCTCATGCAGGCCACCACGGGTAGCTGCGGCGCGGCTTCGCGAGCCACCCGGACGGCCAACTCGAGCTCGCCGACGGACGTGAAGGTCTCAAAGATCAAGAGGTCGACGCCGCTGCCAGCCAGGGATTCGACGATCTCGCCGTAGATTCGCTCCGCTGCGGTGAGCTTGATCGCGCCGATCGGCTCCAGCGGCTTCCCAAGCGGTCCGACGCTCCCTGCCACCAGCACGGCCCGTCCACTCATGTTGCGGGCTTCGACGGCGAGCTTTGCCCCCTGCTCCAGAATGGCCTGGCCGCGTCCTTCGAGATAGTGCTCCGCCAGGCGAAAGCGGTTGGCTCCGAAGGTATTCGTCTCGATTACGTCGGCGCCGGCGGCGATGTAATCCCTGTGGATGGCTCGGACCAGGGAGGGATCACTGAGGTTCACTTCTTCGAGACAGTGGTCAGGGGACACGCCACGAGTCCACAGCTCGGTGCCCATGGCGCCGTCAAAAAGGAGAGCACCGCTCTCTTCCAGCCGAGCCACGAAGCGATCCATCCGGAGGAGTATGAAACGAGAAACTCCCGCCTTGCCCAGCCGGCCGTGCCGAACGCTTAGCGGACGAGGCCGGTCATGTATCCGCGGCCGTAGGCGACGAGGACGATCCAGCAGGCAGCAGCGAGCAGCACGGCCTCGCGATCCCGCGTCCCGCGGCTTGTATACGCGTAGACCCCCGGGAGGAATACTGCCGCGAAGACGCCATACACGAGGTGAAGGAGATAGTGCGGGCGCTCGCCGAATGCCATGACCGCCAGTCCGACAAACCCCTGGAAGGCGGTCAACGCAGCAAGCAGGACATAAGTGGACCGGAAGCCGCCGGTGACCGCGCGGTGACGCAAGTAGCCGTAACTTCCCCAGACCGCCAGGACCAAGGCCAGCGCGATGAGCGCGATCGCGAGGCGGGCGTGTAAGAAGGCCAGGATGCCGACCACGGCGTCAGGGTAAACCGACTCTGTCTGGGCCAGTAGCTGCTATCGAAACAGCGTCAGCAGACCCTCCGTGCGCTAACTGCGAGCCTCGCCGACCCGAGCAGCCAGCCGGCTACCTCTGCCACCGAGTGGAGCCGGGCGCGCCGCTGCAGATGGTTTAAGCGGTGGAGCCGCTCAGACCGGTTGGGCGGCCGACTGCCGATAGACTCCGTTCGAGCGTGGTCGAGGTTGTCAAGGCCGTTCGCGCGCCGCTGGCCCCCAGATTCATACGTTCCGTTATCACGGCCGCCGCGGAAGTCCCCGAGGTGGCCGCGCGACTCCCGCCGGGCGACTGGTCGGTAACGATCCGGGTCAGTGGGGATCGCGAGCTGCGCCGCCTCAACCGAGAGTTTCTCGAAGAGGATCGGGCGACCGACGTCCTCTCCTTTCCGTCGGGGGACGCCGAGACCTCGGGTTACCTCGGCGATATCGTCATCTCTTGGCCGGCGATCCTCAGGCAAGCCGATGCCTACGGGCATACGCCGGAAGTCGAAGCTGGGCTGCTCTGCGTTCACGGCCTCCTCCATCTGCTCGGCTGGGACCACCTGGCCCGGGAAGCGGAGCAGGAGATGAGCAGGCTTACGGTTTCGGCCCTCAAGAAAGTAGGGGCCGAGGTCGCGATTCGAAGGCTGACAGGTGGGTAGGCTTGCAACCTACCGGTATCTCTGCGGCGCTCGCCGCGGGCACCGGCGTGTCAGTCGGCTTCTTGACGGATGCATGGGGATGATTTCCGCTTGTCTAACAAGGATCTCCTGATAGTCGGGCTCGGTAATCCCGGACCCGACTACGCGGGCACGCGCCACAACCTAGGTCTGATGTGCGTCGAGAGCCTGGCGGTGCGGTTGGGTGTCGCCCTGACGCGACGACGCTGGCGATCGCGTCTGGCTTCGGCACCCTTGACGTCCTCAGGCCAGGTCTGGCTTATGGCGCCTCAGACGTACATGAATCTCAGCGGGCGGGCGGTCGCCGACGCGGTTCGAGCCCTGGGTTTACCAACCTCCTCGGTTTGGATCGTGCACGACGAAATGGACATTCCCTTGTGCCGGCTCCGCATCCGTCGAGAAGGTTCAGACGCAGGGCACAACGGGGTGGCTTCAATCATGGCCGCGCTTCGCACGGCAAAGTTTGCCCGCTTCCGAGTGGGTGTTGGTCGACCTCCATCACCGCGGCTCGACCCGATCGATTACCTGCTCTCTCCCTTCTCGCGAAAGGAGCTGGCTCTGCTCCCCACCGTGCGGGCCGGGGTGGCGGATGCGCTGATGCTTGCTATGGAGGCCGGTCTCGACAAGGCGATGGAGGTCTACAACCGCCCCAGCTCGCTCGGATGCGCGGAGGTGGCTTGAGAGCCTTCTGGAGAGAGGTCGTCGGCAGGGGCCCGCTCCAGGCATGGTTGGAGGCGCCCGCGGGCGAACTTCGGCTGAGACGGCTGCCGATCGGCGCTTGGCCGGTCATTGCCGGGGCTGTCGCCCGTGCGTGCACCGAGGCGGGCCGGTCGGTGCTTGTACTCACAAGACACCCCGAGGCGTTTCTAGCGGAGCTCAGACCCTGGTTGGCAGGAACTCCGTCCAGCCATCTCTTCGCAGAAGTGGCAGTCTCGTTTCTGGACAGGCCGCCGGCGATCGACCTCGCTGTCGGGCAGCGTCTGGATGCGTTGGCGGCACTGGCGACAAGCAAGGAGACGCCGACGCTGGTTGTGTCCTCTTTTCGAGCCGCGATGCGGCCGACCCTGGCGCCATCGGTGCTCGCTGCAGCCACGATCGAGCTGCGTGCGGGTGTCCAGATCCACCCTGCCCAGCTCTCAGCTCGCCTGGTTGAGCTCGGATACACGCGCGAGGCACTCGTCGAGGACCGTGGGCAGTTCTCACTGCGAGGTGGCATCCTCGACGTGTTTCCGGCGGCAGCTCGGTCACCGGTACGAGCTGAGTGGCTGGGTGACGAGCTGGAGAGCTTGCGGGTCTTCGACGCTGGCAATCAGCGCTCCATCATGTCCGTGCCACGGGTGACCATAAGGCCGGGAAGAGAGGTCGTCCTCGGGACCGCTCTCGGCGCCGAGGCCGCCGATCGCGTCCGATCGAATGGCTCGCTCGATTCGCTCAGAGCAGACGTGAAGGCCGACTGGGACGACGAGCTCAGCCGTCTTCAAGCCGGGTCGACGTTTCCCGGTATCGAGTTCTATGCAGCCTATCTGGATCCCTCGCTCCCTTCGCTTTTCGACCATCTGCCCCCTGGCACCGTGGTTCTTCAATTCGACCCTGCACGCCAACTCGCCGAGGCTGGCGAGCTCCAGGAAGAAACGATCGGCCTGACTGCGGCTGAGAGCGCGGACGGCGAGCTGCCGAACGACTTTCTGCCCGCGATGGTTCCGGTCAGGCGGTTGTCTCTTGACTACCTGCCGCGAATGACAGGTGCAGCAGGCGAGCTGACGGACGGCCTGGACCTGGGCTGGCGGCAGCCCGAGGCGGAGGTGAAACGGGCGGATGCCCTCCCGCGGCTGATGAGCTCGTGGCCGGTCGTGATTCTGGCCACATCGCAACGTGAGAGGCTGGACGCTCTGCTGGCTGAATCAAGCCAACCGGAGGCTGCTGAGCTCGATCTCGACCTGGACTCTGAGCTGCTGCCTGCGGACTTCGGCAAGCGACAGCTACAGCGGACCGACCTCGATCTGCCCGTCGGCTTCGAGAACGACTCGCTCGGCATCGCGTTTCTCTCCGATGCCGAGCTCTTCGGCCGACTTCGGCGGCCATCCATTCGTCCACGGGGAACGAAGGGAAAGGACCTTGGGGGGATCGCCCTGGAGTTTCAGCCTGGCGAGCTGGTCGTCCATGTCGACCACGGGATCGCGCGCTTCCGTGGAATGACTCTCAAGGAGATCGACGAGGTCGAGCGCGAGTATCTGGAACTCGAGTACGCGGACACTGATCGACTCTTCGTGCCCGTCGAGTTCCTCGACCGTGTTCAGAAGTATCTGGGCGGAGGAGAGGGCGAGCCGTCGCTCCATCGCTTGGGGACTTCCGACTGGGCAAGGGCTCGTTCGCGGGCAGGCCGGACTGTCCAGGACATCGCGGACGAGCTGCTCAAGTTGTACGCCATCCGGGAAGCGAAACCGGGGTTTCCCTTTGAGCCCGATTCGCCCTGGCAGGTCGAGCTTGAGGCGTCGTTCCCCTTCGAGGAGACGCCCGACCAGGTCACCGCAATGGCTGAAATCAAGGCGGACATGGAGTCGGACCGGCCCATGGACCGCCTTCTTTGCGGCGATGTCGGCTTTGGGAAGACCGAGCTCGCCGTCCGCGCCGCCTTCAAGGCGGTGACGAGCGGAAAGCAAGTTGCGATGCTCGTGCCGACAACCGTGCTGGCCCAACAGCACTTCGCCGTCTTCAAGGAACGGTTGAAGGCATACCCGGTCGAGGTCGAAATGCTCTCGAGGTTCCGGACAGCCGATGAGCAGGCGGCTGTCACTGCCGGCGTCAAGGCTGGGTCAGTCGATGTTGTGATCGGCACTCATCGGCTCTTGCAGCGCGATGTTCGGTTCAAGCGCCTCGGGCTCGTCATCATCGACGAGGAGCAGAGGTTTGGCGTGGTTCAGAAGGAGCGCCTGAAGCGCCTCCGAGCCGAGGTCGACGTTCTGACGCTCTCGGCGACACCGATTCCGCGCACATTGCACATGGCGGTGGCCGGCATCAGGGACATGAGCGTCGTGCAAACGCCACCTGAAGACCGCCAGCCGATCAAGACCTACGTCACGGCGGACGATGACGAGCTCGTCAAGCAAGTGATCGAACGAGAGGTCGAGCGTGGCGGACAGGTGTATTTCGTCCATAACCGCGTTCGTACCATCCAGCGCGCGGCGGAGCGAGTCCGCAAGCTGGTGCCCTCGGCGCGGGTTGCGGTCGGCCACGGACAGATGGAGGAGCAGGACCTGGCCCGCGTGATGGTCGAGTTCACGGAGGGACGGCACGACGTTCTCGTCTGCACGACCATCATCGAGTCCGGGTTGGACATCGCGAACGTCAACTCGATCCTGGTCCAACATGCGGACCGGTTTGGCCTTTCGCAGCTCTACCAGCTCCGGGGCAGGGTAGGCCGGGCCGGCAAACGTGCTTACTGCTACCTCCTCTATGACCCGCGCCGCTCACTCACGGAGTCGGCTGACAAGCGCCTGGATGTGATGTCTGGTCTGCATGAGCTGGGCATGGGCTTCAAGATCGCGCTGCGGGACCTGGAAATCCGAGGCGCCGGCAATCTCCTGGGCGCTGAACAACACGGCGCCATCGCAGCGGTTGGTTTCGAGATGTACGTCCAGATGTTGTCGCACGCGGTCACCCGACTCCGAGCCGGAAGCGAAGAGAGCGCGGCCGTTGATGTCCTCAACACCCCCGAGATGGCGCTTAACCTGCCGCTCGATCACTTCATCCCGAGGTCCTACATCCGCGATGAACGCCTGCGTCTGGCCGCTTACCGTGAGCTGGCCGCTGCCGAAGACGAGGGAGAGCTGGATGGCCTTCTGCGCTCTTTGCGAGACCGCTACGGGAGCCTACCGGACCAGATCGACAACCTCGCATACTCACTGCGCGTGAAGCTTCGAGGGCAGCGTCTCGGGCTTCGCTCGGCGATCGGAAATGAGGGCGAGATCGTCCTTATGGTGGATCCCGACAGGGAGCTCGCCGTCGATGAGCTGCTGCGGAGATTCGGCGACCGTCTGCGCATCGGACCCAACAAGCTCCGGCTGCGCAGGCGACCGGAATCGTGGATGCGGGATCTACTCGAACTCCTTGACGCGATGGCGCAGCTCTACTCGGATGCCAGAATCAAGAGCGGTGTCTGAAAAGCCATACCCGCCTGGATTGCCGGCGCTTTTCGACGTTGTGCGAAGGCTGCGCGCGCCGGACGGCTGCCCCTGGGACCGGGAGCAGACGCACGCCACGCTTCGGCCCTACCTTCTGGAGGAGACCTACGAGCTCCTCGAGGCGATCGATTCCGGCGATGAGGGACGGCTGCGCGAGGAGCTCGGTGACGTGCTGCTGCAGGTCGCGATGCATGCGGCTATTGCCGAGGAGGAGGAGCGGTTCGACGCCGCGATGGTTTCCGAATCCGCGGCGGCCAAGATGGTCGCGCGGCACCCGCATGTCTTTGGAGACGTAGAGGTGGCCGATGCGGAGGAGGTCCTCCGCAACTGGGAGCACAACAAGTCCCTCGAGGCGGCGACTAAGGGTCTTGGCCACGAGTCGGTGCTCGACCGTGTGCCCGCCACGCTTCCGGCGCTGGCGTGGGCCATGAATCTACAGAAGCGAGCCGCGCGGGTCGGCTTCGACTACGCCGACGCTGAAGCGGCTGCGGCCAGCGTTGCTGAAGAGGCACGCGAGCTGGCGCTAGCAGCCGAAGGCGATGAGCTGTTTAGGGAACTGGGCGATCTCTTGTTCGCATTGGTAAGCGTTGCTCGGAAACGAAAGATCAACCCTGAAGATGCACTCCGAGCGGCCGGCCAGCGCTTCAAGCGCCGCTTCAAGGCGCTCGAGGCGGCGGCGCGAGAGCGGCGGCTGGCGCTCCGCGACCTCGACCCGGCGGCACTCGAGGCGCTCTGGGCGGAATCGTCCTAGCCATCGGCGTCCGGTCCATATGGTTCCAAGCCTGTGGTATCGTGCCCATTCGTCCTTCGATCGGGTCGCTAGGAAGGGCGTCAACGAAGCAGCATGCGTCGCATCAGATCCACAGCAAGCCTTAGAAAAGTCGATACATCCCGCGCGCTCTCGAAGGAGTTGGCGATGCTGGGTCTAGCGGCGACGATAGGGGTTTGGGTTGTTTACTCGTTTGCTCAGGAGGCGTACCTGAACTATCGCCTCAGCGCCCAGGCCTCGGTGCTCCGGCAACAGAACGCCAACCTGAAAGTGCAGGAGGCTGGCTATCACCGCGATATTCTCGCGAGCATGGCCGGTACGGCGGCCGAAGAGGACGCGCGCGTCAATGGGTACGCGCGGCCGGATGAGAAGGTCTATGTGGTGGGCCCACCCACGGTCAGTTCCGCCTCGCCGGAAACGAAGCAGAAGCGAGTTGTTAAAGTTGAACGAACGGGGAGCGACTTTTGGCAAGTCATAGGAAGGTGGGTAGCTGATCTCTGGCACAGGTGAGACCCTGACATCGGGTCCGGCCGAGGCTGTCTTGTCAAATGGCGGCAGCCAAGTCGACCCGGCGCTCTCGGGCGACGCTCCGAACGGAGCGAACTTGGCTCCGGTTGCCGACACTAACGGTGGATCCGCGGGTGTCCAAGCCGGACACACAATCGAGGGTGTCATTACCGGAATCACGCATTTCGGTGCTTTCGTCAGCCTCGACGGCGGCCAGAGCGGCCTGATCCACATCTCCGAAATCGCCTACGAGTACGTGCGGGACGTGCGAGACCACCTGAAGGTCAACGATCGAGTACGGGTGAAGGTTCTTCAGGTCAACCCGGCCAACGGAAAGTACGACCTTTCGCTTAAGCAGATCGCTGCTGCACCACCGGCCAGCCTGCCGAAATGGCGTCGCAATAGGCGTGAGCGGGTGCTCGCGGAGGGGGCGGATCCAGCTTTCGAAGAGAAGCTGTCAAAGTTCATGAAGTCGAGCGAGGAACGGCTCCTCGATGTCAAGCGGAACTTAGAGGCGAAGAGAGGGGGCCGCTACCGCTGAGCTCGCTGAGGTCGCTTGGTAGGCCTCGGTATAATGAACGGGCGCGGTGGAGCAGCGGCAGCTCGTCGGGCTCATAACCCGAAGGTCGTCGGTTCGAATCCGACCCGCGCAACCACTTAACGAGGGGCCCAGAGGAGCCGTGTCTGCGGCTCCTCTGGTTCGTTTTCTGAGGCTTGAGACCCGATGAACAAGAGAAAACGTGTGGCTCTGTCCAAGCATCGAGCCAAGAAACGGAAGCTCAAGGCGCGCGCGAGAGCCAGCCGGTAGGCTTACCGCCCGAGGCGGTGTAGCTCAGTGGTAGAGCACGCGGCTCATAACCGCGGCGTCGCTGGTTCGATCCCAGCCACCGCCACCAGCGTACTGAGTCGCATTGCTGGGTCAAGCCTCCTCCGCCCACGGATGCTGCTCGGACTCTCGGGTGGACCTGACTCCATGGCGCTGCTCATCGCTCTGCTCGAGATCGGAGTCGAAGTCACTGCGGCTCATTTCGATCACGACCTGCGCCCCGAGTCAGCTCACGACGCCAGCTGGGTCCGATCGCAATGCGAGAAACTCGGCGTCAACTTCATCACGGCTCGCCGAACGGAACCTCTTCGACCGGGGTCTTTGGAGTCAGCGGCTCGTGAAGCCAGATACGGCTTCTTCACGGAAGCGCTGGCGCAGGAGGACTCCGACGTTATGGCGCTCGCGCACACGGCGGACGATCGTGTAGAGAGCCTCGTACTCAACCTGAGGCGCGGCACCGGATTGGCTGGCCTTAGGGGAATGCCGGAGCGCCGCGGACCCTACGTCCGGCCGATGCTCGCTGTGTGGAGAAGCCAGGTGGTCGATTACCTCGAAGTCAGAGGTGTGACCTATCTCTCTGATCCCACTAATAGCGATCAGCGCCACGCGCGCGTCCGCGCTCGACTAAATCTCATACCAGCTCTGGAGGCAGCGCACCCAGGTCTCAAGGAGCGCCTGCTACGAGTCAGCGAAACCGGCGCTCGGCGCTATGCCGAGGTCGAAGGGGCCGCCGCAGCGTTGATCAGGGACCGCGCCATCGAGCGAGCGCAGCTCGCCGCGGCCCCTTCACCGATTCGCGTGGAGGCACTCAAGCAGCTTTATGTGCTCGCCGGAGGTCCTCTACCCGGGCTCTCGCGGCAACACCTCGCAGCCATGGAACGCCTGGCGCTGGCCGGGAGACCGGGCCAGCGGCTTAGCCTGCCGGGCCGCGTTGCCCTCTGGCACTCCTACGACAAGTTGGAGACGTCCATGGACGCGGCGCCCGCAGGCCCTTCTACAGAACTTCGCTTTCAACCGTGCGAGGGCTGCTCGAACCTTGCGGCGGTTCACCTGCGGAAGGGGCTGCACCTGGCGGTAGGGTCACGACGGCCCGGCCTCCGAATGCGAACTGGGCCGGGGGGCCACCGGCGCAAGCTGCAGGACATCCTGGTGGACGCGCACGTTCCTCGGCGCCTGAGGGATTCGCTGCCGCTCCTTTTCGCCGACGGCGAGCTGGCCTGGGTGCCGGGCGTCGCCGTGGACGCGCGCTTTACAGTGCCGCCCCACCAACCGGGGATCCATCTCCTGCTCGTCGAGGCCGGAATCCCCTCTGATAGAATCGGCTGACCAACTCAAGGAGTCTTTCCTAAGTGATCCGCGTCCCGCGCTCCAGCCTGTTCTATTTCGCCCTTGTGCTCGTCCTTGGGGTGGTCTTTTGGATCACTTGGCAGGGCATCGAGTCGAGCCAGCAGTCAGGTGAGCTCAGCTACTCTAACCTCGTCGAACGGGCCAGCAAGAGCGAGATCAAGTCCCTGAACATCAAAGGGACGGACGGCATCGCAGAGGACACCCAGGGCAAGAAGTACCGGGTCAACCTGCCCGACAACACGAACACGCTGGCCGACGAGCTCGCGAAGGAAGGCGTCAACGTCCACTACGACAGCACCAACCAGAATGCCTACTGGCTCCAGGTGCTGGTTCCCAATCTGATCCTTCTTCTGCTGATCGGCGGCTTCATGTACTACATCCTTCGACAGACCCAGAGCGGCAACAACCAGGCCATGTCCTTCGGGCGCTCGCGGGCTCGAATGGTCTCTGGCGACAAGCCCGCGGTCACGTTCTCCGATGTTGCCGGCGTCGAGGAGGCGAAGCAGGAACTGACCGAGATCGTCGAGTTCCTCAAATATCCGGAAAAATTCGTCGCGTTGGGGGCCCGCATCCCCAAGGGCGTGCTGCTCGTCGGACCCCCTGGCACCGGCAAGACACTGCTGAGCAAGGCCGTGGCTGGCGAAGCGGGAGTGCCCTTCTTCTCGATCTCCGGCTCGGAGTTCGTCGAGATGTTCGTGGGCGTCGGCGCCAGCCGCGTTCGCGACCTCTTCGACCAGGCCAAGAAGAACTCGCCCTGCATCGTCTTCGTGGATGAGATCGATGCGGTCGGGCGCCAGCGCGGCGCCGGTCTCGGCGGTGGCCACGACGAACGCGAGCAGACACTGAACCAACTCCTGGTCGAGATGGACGGCTTCGACACCAATACGCACGTCATCGTGATTGCCGCTACCAACCGGCCGGACGTGCTCGACCCAGCCCTTCTACGGCCTGGGCGCTTCGATCGGCACGTAACCCTGGACCGCCCTGACATCAAAGGCCGGCGCGCCATCCTCGAGGTGCACGCTCGCAACAAGCCCCTCGACTCGACCGTCGACCTTGACGTCCTCGCCCGCCAGACACCTGGCTTTTCTGGCGCTGACCTCTCCAACCTGATCAACGAAGCCGCCATCCTGGCGGCCCGAGCCAACAAGAAGGTCATCGGGATGGATGAGCTGGAGGAAGCCATCGCCAGAGTCATTGCCGGTCCGGAAAAGAAGAGCCGCCGGATCTCGGAGCATGAGAAAGGCGTCATCGCCTACCACGAGGTCGGTCACGCCCTGGTGATGAAGAGCCTGCCGAACTGTGACCCGGTCCACAAGATCTCGATCGTGTCCCGCGGTATGGCGCTTGGCTGGACCATGAGTCTCCCTGAGGAGGATCGCTACCTGGTCAGCAAGGCCCAGCTAATCGACCAGATCGCCGGAGTCATGGGCGGCCGAGCTGCCGAGGAGATCGTCTTCGGCGACATCACGTCCGGGGCGCAAGACGATATCCAGCGGGTTACTAACATGGCCCGGCGGATGGTGACCCAATGGGGGATGAGCGAGAAGCTGGGGACGGTGACGATGGGCCACAAGGAAGAACTCGTTTTCCTCGGCCGCGACCTCGGGGAGCAGCGCAACTATTCGGAGGAGATCGCGGCGCTGATCGACGAGGAGATCCGCGGACTTGTCAACGACGGGTACGAGACCGCCAAGCGCATCCTGACGGAGAAGCGGGCGCAGCTCGAGATTGTGGCGGAGCACCTGAAGGTGGTCGAAACGATCGACGCGGCTGAGTTCGATCAGCTTCTATCGCAGCGGCCGCCGAAGGCGGCGTCGGAATCCTCCGCCTCCTAGGAGCGCGTTCCTGGTCCTTGCGGTCCTCGGCCGCGGCCGCCTTGGTCGCTCGTTGGCGGCGGCTCTCCAAGCGGCGGGCCATCGGGTAAACCTGGTCGGCGGCCGTTCCTGGGCCGCTGACCTAGCAATGTCAGCCTCGAGGCCGACGCATCTTTTCCTCGCAGTTCTCGACCCCGCGATCGGCGAGATGGCAGCTGCCATCGCCGGCAGCCCCGATGTGGATCGAAGGGTGGCGATCGTCCACCTCAGCGGTCCGACGGGACTTGACGTCCTCGACCCGGCCCGCGCGGTCGGCCACCCGGTGGGCTCCTTCCACCCGTTCCAGTCCTTCCCGGTCGAGCGGCCTCCAGAAGCGTTCCGTGGCGCGCTCATCGGAATCGACGCGTCCACGCAGCGCCTCTATCGACAGCTCGAGGCGCTCGCCCGCGAGCTGGGCGGCCTTCCACGCCGGATTCCCGATGAAAGTCGGACCCTTTACCACGCGGCCGCGGTGCTCAGCTCGAACCTGCTGATCGCGCTCAGCAGTCGCGCAGCCGGCGTCCTGGCGACGGTGGGCTTCGACCGCGACGAAGCCCTGGCCGCGATCCTTCCGCTGATGAAGGGAGTCGTCTCCAACCTGGAGACGTTAGGTCTCCCGGAGGCGCTGATCGGCCCCATTCGCCGCGGCGACCCCGCCACCGTGCGCCGCCATCTGGAGGCGTTGGAGGCCAGCGGGAACCGCGACGCCGCCGCCGTTTACCGTATTCTCGGCTTGGCGGCCCTCGACCTGGCGCTCGAGGCTGGACTCGAAGCAGGCTCGGGGGACCAAATAAGAAAGGCGCTGACCGCTTCACCGGCAGCGACCCGGAGGTGACCCGTCGATGACCACGGTGCTCGACCTGCGCAGATTCAAGGCCGAGGGGCGGCGATTCGCCATGCTGACCGCCTACGACTACCCGATCGCTCGCCTGCTCGACGATGCCGGAATCCCCGTGCTGCTCGTGGGCGACTCGGCAGCAATGGTTGTCCATGGCCACTCCACCACGCTGCCGATCACGCTCGATGAAATGCTGGTGCATGCGCGGGCGGTCGCGCGCGGCGCAACGAATGCGCTCCTGGTCGGCGATCTGCCGTTCCTTTCGTACCAGGGGTCCCTCGAAGATGGCGTCCTGAACGCGGGCCGTTTTCTCAAAGAGGGCGGAATGCATGCCGTCAAGCTCGAAGGCGGTCGGGCGCTCAAGCCGCTGGTACGGCGACTTGTTGACGCCGGTATTCCGGTCATGGGGCACCTGGGCCTGACTCCCCAGAGCGTTCACGGCCTGGGCGGGTTCAAGGTGCAGGGCAAGGACTCGGCGAGCGCCGAGAGGATCCTCTCCGACGCTCGCGAATTGGAAGATGCGGGCGCCTTTGCCGTGGTTCTCGAAGGCATCCCCGCCTCGCTGGCGGCGGAGGTCACCGCGGCGCTCTCGATCCCGACCATCGGCATCGGAGCGGGACCGGCGTGCGATGGCCAGGTGCTGGTCGTGCACGACCTGCTCGGCTTGACCATCGGCCACCGGCCGAAGTTCGTCAAGCAGTACGCGAACCTGGCTGAGGAGATCACGCAGGCGGCGCGCAGCTACGCCAAAGAGGTTGAAGAGGGAGTCTTCCCGGGGCCCGAACATTCGTACGGCCCAACGATCTCAGTGGTCTCTGATGAGGTCAAGTACGGGGGTTAAGGCCGCCACTCCGGTTGTTGTCAGGAAGGCGAGCGAGCTCCAGAGCGTCGTCGCCGCCTGGCGGCGCACGGGCCTCGTGGTAGGCCTGGTCCCGACCATGGGCGCACTCCACGCCGGCCACGCAAATCTGATCCGAGCCGCCGCAGCGGAGAACGACCGCACGGTGGTGAGCATCTTCGTCAACCCGCTGCAATTCGGAGCCGGTGAAGACTTCGACAGTTATCCGCGCCCTTTGGAGGCAGACCGGCAGCTGGCTGGAGTGCTCGGCGCCTCTGCTGTTTACGCGCCGACCCCGGGCGAGATGTACCCAGCTGGGGCGGCGACCCGCGTCCGCGTAAGCGGCCTCAGCGACGTCCTCGAAGGCGTTCATCGGCCGGGACATTTCGAAGGTGTGGCCACAGTCGTGGCCAAGCTATTCAACGCCTGCCGGCCCGACCGAGCCTACTTCGGACAGAAAGATGCCCAGCAGGCAGCTGTGGTCCGCCGGCTCGCGAGCGACCTCGATACGGGGATCGAAATCCGGGTCTGTCCGATAGTTCGGGACGCAGACGGCCTCGCGCTGAGCTCGCGCAACGCGTACTTGAACACCGAGGAGCGGCAGGCCGCGCTTTCCCTGTCGCGCGCGCTGCGGTCCGCAAACACCGCCTTCTTAGCGGGTGAAAGAGACCACGGCGAATTGCGCCGCCTGCTGCATGACACGCTCCGGCAGGAACTCTTCGCCAACGTCGACTACGCCGAACTTGTCGACCCCAACGACTTTGTCGGACCGGGGCAGCTGGCGGTTCTAGCGGTCCGGATCGGCCGGACTCGGCTCATCGACAACCACCTTCTGGGGGAACCGTTCGCGGCCGCCCTGTCGGGGTAGAATGGGAGTTCGTTTTGGCGGCGGCCATCTGACGACCAAGACCACACCAATACTTCTTAGGGGGTTATCTCTTGACCAAAGAGACAGGCGCGGTGTTGACCGAGGAGAAGGAGTCCTCGGTTGGCATGACAATGGAGGACTACCTCCAGTTCGAGGAGGAGGCCTTCCGGACTCTCAACCATGGCGACATCGTCGATGGCGTCGTGGTCAGGGTCGATCCCGACGAGGTTCTCGTCGATGTCGGGGCCAAGGCGGAAGGCGTGATTTCGAACAAGGAGCTCGGTTTCCGGGGCGAGACCGACACGGTCGACTTGAAGCCGGGCGACGTCATCAAGGTCTACGTCCTCCAGCCGGAAAACGAAGAGGGCAATGTCGTCCTCAGTCGCCGGCGCGCGCAGGCAGAAACCACCTGGCTCACCGCGGCCGAGAAGCAGACCGCGGGTGAGGTCATGGACGCCGAGGTCCGGGAACAGAACAAGGGCGGCCTGATCGTCAACGTCCTCGGGTTGCGAGGCTTCCTGCCCTCGAGCCAGGTCGCGCGCGCCTACTCCGGAAACCTGGAGCAGCTGGTCGGCCAGCGCATTCCGGTCAAGATCCTGGAAGTCAATCGGAAGCGGAACCGGCTGATCGTCAGCCAGAAGGCGGCCGAGGACGAAGACCGGGCGCGTCGCCGGGACGACCTCTTCAACCGCCTGGCGGTCGGAGACATGGTCAAAGGCACTGTGTCCGGCCTGACTACGTATGGCGCGTTTGTGGACATCGGCGGAGCCGATGGCCTGATCCACATCTCGGAGCTCTCCTGGGACCGGGTCTCGAAGGTCAGCGACGTGCTGCAGGTAGGCGACGAGGTCAACGTCAAGGTGATCAAACTCGACGCCGATCAGAGCCGCATCTCGCTTTCTTTGCGGCAGCTGCAGCAGGATCCTTGGGAGCAGGTGGTCTCGAACCTGCCCGCCGGCTCGATGGTGGAAGGCACCGTGACCAAGACCAAGAAGTACGGGGCGTTCCTGCAGATCGTGCCGGGCATCGAGGGCCTCCTCCACATCTCGGAGCTGTCCTGGGATCACGTCGAAAAGACCGAGGACGTACTCAAGGTCGGCGACGTCGTGCAGGTCAAGGTGATCGGCGTGGACACGGCGCGGCGCCGGATCTCGCTGAGCCTGAAGCAGCTCACGAACCCGCCGGCGGGCTACGCCAGCCGGCCGCGCGACGTGCCGTACGAGGACGAAGAGGAGGAGTAGCCTCGGGGGCCGGGTCTTAACACCGCGGGTTGACCCCCCAGCCATCGGCTGAATAGGCTGCGGCCTGCACCAGAAAAACCCCCCTGGGCGGGTGGTTAGTGGGGGAGGGAGGCATGGAGCCTCTGAAGGGCCGTCCCGTCGTAGGGGTCCAGCTCGACCGCCCTTCGGTAGGCGACCCGCGCCGCCCCGACATCGCCGAGTGCCGCCTGGGCATCTCCTAACTGCACCAGAGCTGTCGAATCCGATACTCCGAGTCGCACTGCGAGCTGCAGCTCACCGGCTCCCTCCCGCAGCCGTCCCAACCCCACCAGCCGCCCCCCCAAAGCCCGGTGGTACTCGGCTTGCAGCGGATCCAGCGCCACCGCCCCGGCCGGATCGCCCACCGAATACCGCCAGTCCGCCGCTAGCGGCAGCACACCCAGGTAAACGGCCGCCACCAGCATCGCCAGCCCCCCGCCCAGCTGCAAACCCAGCCGAGCGGCTCGCGTCGCCCCCCGCTCCAGCTGGCCTCGAAACCCACCAAACCCTCGAAACCCACCGAACCCACCCAACCCACGAAATCCAAACCCAGCCGGGTCCGCCGCGCCGACCGCCGACCAGGCCACCCCACAGAGCAGCCACAAGACCCCCGTCGCGGGCGCCCAGTCGAAGTTCAGCAGCACCCAGCCCAGGTAGGCGAGCCAGGCGCCCAACAGCCCCACGACCTCCTCTCGCCCCGCCTCCGCCCTAGAAGACGAGAAC
>CATPBK010000064.1 GCA_955652705.1 Candidatus Dormiibacterota bacterium
ACGCGAGGTGGCAGAAAACTCGGTTGTTCGCGGTTCACGCCGGTCTTGAAGGGGTGATTCGTCATAAACGAATCGTACACCGATCGGCAAATTCGGCTATGAATTCTTGCCCAGTCTCATTGCGTCGCCCTCTGGCAACAGCGTCGCATGCCGGAAGAGGGCGAGGCAGTGAGACTGGGCAAGAATTCATAGCTGAATTTGCGCATCGGTGTACGATTCGTTTTTATGACGAATCACCCCTTCAAGACCGGCGTGAGCCGCGAACAGCTGAGTTTTCTGCCACCCCGCGTGGAAGACTACGTCGATCGCGATAATGCAGTTCGTGCGATCGATGCCTTTGTCGACGCGCTCAATCTGGGGAAGCTGGGGTTCCGCTACCCGAAGGCTGTTGGCGGCCCCGGTCAGCCGGCCTATGACCCTTCTGACCTGTTGAAGCTTTATCTTTACGGCTACCTCAATCGCATCCGCTCCTCGCGCAGCCTGGAGCGGGAGGCTTCCCGCAATCTCGAGCTGATTTGGCTGCTCAAGAGGCTTGAGCCGGGCTACCGGACAATCGCCAATTTCCGCAAGGAGAACTCTGCGGCGCTCAAGGCGGCGAACCGGGAATTCGTGTTGATGGCGCGCGAGCTCGGATTGGTAGGCGGGGAGGTAGTGGCGATTGATGGTGCGTTTTTCGATGGTAACGCCAGCAAGGCGAGCATTACGACGCGCAAGAAGCTTGTGGAACGGCTTGCAGCCCTCGATCGGGATATTGAAGCGTATCAGACCACATTGAGCGAGAACGATGCCGCGGAGGATGCGCAACCTCCCGTCGACGCTTCCGGGGGCACCGATATTTCCCAGAAAGTGGCCTCGCTCATGGCCAAGCGCGCCCAGGTACAGGCTGATCTCGCGGGGCTGGAGGCAAGCGCGGAAACGCAATTGTCGCGGACGGATGAAGATGCGCGGCTGTTGACGAAGAGCGGCCAACTGATAGCTGGCTACAATGTCCAGATCGCAGTAGATGAAAAGCACAAGCTGATCGTGGCGAGCGAGGTCGTCAATGATGGAAACGACAGCGGTCAGCTCTACAACGTGGCCAAAGCCGCGAAGGAGGAACTGGGGGCAGAGAAGCTGACGGCGCTTGCCGATACCGGCTACTACAACTGCCATGAACTCAAAGCCTGCGAGGATGACGGGATCGTCGCCTATGTGCCGCCAGCGAAGCGAACCGCGCAGATGGAAGCGCAAGGCCGCATCAGCCACGAAGAGTTCGTCTATGACGCCGAGAATGACGTTTATTGTTGTCCGGCAGGACAGCTGCTGAGGCCAACGGGAGGCCATAAGGTCACTACCGCCGGGCGGGTGGACATCAGATACAGGAGCCGAAAATCCGATTGCGACGGGTGTGCGTTGCGCTCGCGCTGCCTCTCCGCGAAGAGCTCGATGCGAACCATCCAGCGCTGGGAGCATGAGGCGGTTCTCGAACGCCACCGGGAGCGGATGCAAGACGCCAAGGCGCAGATGCGACATCGTGCGGAACTTGCCGAGCATCCTTTTGGTACGCTCAAATGCCGGGCCGGCTACCGTCATTTCCTCGTCCGCGGCTTCAACAAGGTGCGCGGCGAGTGGAGCCTAATGGCGCTGTGCTACAACTTTTCTCGGGTGCTGAACATCCTCGGCCTCCACCGTCTGATCGCCTATCTCGCCAAGAAGTTGGGGCGCGAGGTATTTTTCGCCTTATTGCGAGTCCTCACAACAGCTCTCCGCCCGCCCAGGACGCTTCCGGCGCGCATCTGGACTGCGATTTGGGCCTAAGCTCAGAATTCAGGCGGTGCTCAAAGCCGGCGCGTGAAATTGATATTTTTTGCCCAGTCTCACTGCGTCGCCCTGTTTCGGCATACGATCCTGTCGTGGGCAGGGCGACGCATGCGTCGCCCCTACAAGAAAGACAGTCGTCGCGCGGTCGCTTGTAGGGGCGAGGCACTGAGACTGGGCAAGAATTCATAGCCGAATTTGCCGATCGGTGTACGATTCGTTTATGACGAATCACCCCTTCAAGACCGGCGTGAACCGCGAACAACCGAGTTTTCTGCCACCTCGCGTGGAAGACTATGTCGATCGCGATAACGAAGCTCGTGCGATCGATGCCTTTGTCGACGTGCTCAATCTGGAGAAGCTGGGATTCCGCTACCCGAAGGCTGTTGGCGGCGCCGGTCAGCCGGCCTATGACCCTGCTGACCTGTTGAAGCTTTATCTTTACGGCTACCTCAATCGCATCCGCTCCTCGCGTAGCCTGGAGCGAGAGGCTTGCCGCAATCTCGAGCTGATTTGGCTGCTCAAGAGGCTTGAGCCGGGCTACCGGACAATCGCCAATTTCCGCAAGGAGAACTGTGCGGCACTCAAGGCGGCGAACCGGGAATTCGTGTTGATGGCGCGCGAACTCGGGTTGGTCGGTGGGGAGGTAGTGGCGATTGATGGCGCGTTTTTCGATGGCAACGCCAGCAAGGCGAGCATTACGACGCGCAAGAAGCTTGCGGAACGGCTTGCAGCGCTCGATCGGGATATTGAAGCGTATCAGACCACATTGAGCGAGAACGATGCCGCGGAGGATGCACAACCTGCCGTCGGCGCTTCCGGCGGCAGCGATATTCCGCAGAAAATGGCCTCGCTCATGGCCAAGCGCGCCCAGGTGCAGGCTGATCTCGCGCGGCTGGAGGCGAGCGGGGAAACGCAATTGTCGCTGACGGATGAAGATGCGCGGCTGTTGACGAAGAACGGCCAACTCTTAGCGGGCTACAATGTACAGATCGCGGTCGATGAGAAGCACAAGCTGATCGTGACGAGCGAGGTGGTCAATGACGGAAACGACAGCGGCCAGCTGTACAACATGGCCAAAGCCGCGAAGGAGGAGCTCGGGGTAGAGAAGCTCACCGCGCTTGCCGATACCGGCTATTACAACTGCCATGAGCTCAAGGCCTGCGAAGACGACGGGATTGTCGCCTACGTGCCGCTAGCCAAGCGGACCGCGCAGCTGGAAGTGCAAGGGCGCATCAGCCACGAAGAGTTTGTCTACGACGCCGAGAAGGACGTGTATCGTTGTCCGGCAGGACAGCTGCTGAGGCCGACGGGAGGCCGTAAGGTCACCACCGCCGGTCGGGTGGACATCAGATACAGGAGCCTAAAATCCGACTGCGATAAGTGTGCGTTGCGCTCGCGCTGCCTGTCCGCGAAGCCCTCGATACGAACGATCCAGCGCTGGGAGCATGAGGCGGTTCTCGAACGCCATCGGGCGCGGATGCAAGACGCCAAGGCGCAGATGCGACATCGTGCTGAACTTGCCGAGCATCCTTTTGGCACGCTCAAATGTCGGGCGGGTTACCGCCATTTCCTCGTCCGCGGCTTCAACAAGGTGCGCGGCGAATGGAGCCTGATGGCGCTGTGCTACAACCTCTCCCGGGTGCTGAACATCCTCGGTCTCCACCGTCTGATCGCCTATTTCGCCAAGAGGTTGGGGCGCGAGCTATTTGTTCGCCTTATGCGAGTCCTCGCGGCAGCTCTCCGCCCGCCCCAGGACGCTTCCGGAGCGCATCTGGACTGCGATATGGGGCATAAGCTCAGAATTTAGCGGCGGTGCTCAGGCCGCCGCGTGAACCTGAGTTTCTTGCCCAGTCTCAAGTGCCTCGCCCCTACAAGCAGCGGCAATTTCAATCCCTTGAAAACCAAAGCATTCCGGCGCTCGAACCTTTTGCAACTCGCACGCGACTAACTCTCTGAGCCCAGTTCGGACCCGGCAGGGCGGGTCTGCGCCAATGATAAAAAGGGGGCCTCGGTGCCGATGAGTCAGCGACCCGCAACGGGTCCTCGTATC
>CATPBK010000065.1 GCA_955652705.1 Candidatus Dormiibacterota bacterium
GCGAGCCGAGCCGGCGAAGGCGACGGAGCACCGGAAGGATCGCAGCCGAAGCTGCCTGACTGAGGAGCGGACGAGCCGACTGACGGATCGGCCGTCAGGGCGACTCAGCGCCGACGCACGGCCCGCAGGGCCGGGGAACCCTTTTTCAGCACCCCGCTTAGTTCCGGCGGGCGTAGAGGCCGACCAGCACGGGGATGCCGAAGATGCATCCCACCAGCGTCAGGCACATCACGACCGCGGCGATCGTCGCGAAGATCCGGCCCCAGACGGCGTTGCGGAGGATGCCGACGATCCCGACCACGGAGGGGGCGGTAACGAGCGCCGCCGCGATCATGAAAACTATCGAGCCGAGCCTGATATCCGGGTCGCTATTGGTCGCGTACACGATGAGATAGAGCACGCCGAAAAGGCCGTATAGGACCGCCCCGACGATCAGGACGACAGTCGCCCAGATCGGGACGGAGGTGGGCTGGACGGCCGCCTGGTAGGGGGTCGGGTAGGCGTAGCCGCCGCCTAAAGGAGGCGGCGCGGACGGCGCCCCTGGTGGCTGGTACGGCGTCGGCGTTTGGAGGGGCGGCGGGGATTGATACGGGGACGGCGGCGGGTACGCCGGCGTGGCTGGCGGCTGGTAAGGAGTCGGCGGCTGGTAGGGCGACGGAGGTTGGTACGTGGGCTGGGAGTCGGGGGCTGGCGCTGGAGCCGGAGTCGGGGGTGCGTACGAGGGCGTGGGTGGAGGGGGCGGAATCGGAGCCGCCGGCGCGGGAGCCGCCACGGGCGCCTGGCCGCCGGCCAGCCGGGCCGCGTTGGCAGCGGCCGCCGCGTCACCGCCGTGCCGGAGCGAGTCCAGGGCGGCAGCGGCCGCTTTGTGGTTGTCGTCCGAGCTGCCTCCGAGCTGCGTCCGCGCCCAGTCGAACCACTCCGCGTAGGACTTCAGATCCGAGCTGGCGGTCGAGGTCCAGCCGGCACCCTGCCTGGCCTGGCCGGCCCGCCGGGCCGCTGCCTGCGGATCTTCGCCCTTGGCGGCCGCCTCCATAGCGGCCTGCGCCGCCGCGTGACAGATCTCGGAAGTGGCGCTTACGTTGCGCTTGGCCCACACATACCAGTCCGCGTATTCGCGCTCGTTCATTCCGGAGTGTTGGGACGATACACCGTAGGCACAGCCTAGGGCCGCGTGAGGCGCTGCCGGCGGCCAGACGCCGGCCGTCCTCTTACCGAATCAGTCCTTCAGATTGGCCGGGTCGAGCAGCTCCTCCCGGGGCCGCGTGATCGGCTGCCGCGCCCGCATGATCTCGATCAGCTTCTTACGCCCCTTCGGAGGCCCGATCATGATCCCCCCGACGAGGCGGTCGTCCTTGAAGAAGAGCTTCCGGAAGAACTTCTCTTCGAACGAGTAGGAGCGCACCGACTCGAGGCCCGGCTGGACGTCCGGCGTCACGCCCATCACGGCCAGGGTCGAGCCGAACATGGTGGTCGTGTAGGTGGGCACGTCGAAGAAGTCCTCATCCGCGCCGGCCATGTTGTGGGCGGCGACTTTGCCGTGGGCCTCGGCGTTGTCCCAGGTGCCCATCTGGTTGTGGCGCTGGACCATGAGGTCGAAGAAGACGGCGATGTCGCCCGCGGCGTAGACGTCCGGTAACGAGGTCTTGAGCTTGGCGTCGGTCTTGATCCCCTTGTCCAGCTCGGCGCCCGCAGCCGCCACCGGCTCGACGTAGTAATCGAGGCCGACTCCGTACGTGAGCACGTCGAACTCGACCCGGCGGCCGTTCTGCGTCTCGGCCTGGAAGCGGCCGTTGCAGCGTGAGAACCGCGCCACCTCGTCCGAGCAGATGAACTCCACGCCCTGCTCCTCGCCCAGCTGCCGGCAGAGCTGGCCGCCTTCGGCGTCGAGCACGTAGCGGAGGAACCAGGGGCCGCGCATGATCCAGGTCACCTCCGCCTTCTTCCGGTAGCTGACGCCCTCGGCCAGCTCGTAGCCGATGAAGCTGCCACCCATCACCAGCACCCGCTCGGACTGGTCCGAGCGTTCGATGATGATGTCGGTGTCGTCGATGGTCTGGAATCCATAGACCTGGTGCAGCTCCTCGATCCCCGCCCAGGGCGGCGGCTTCGGCTTGCCGCCCGTCGCCACCAGGAGGGCGTCGTAGGGAAGCTCCTGGCCGCGACTCGTCCGCACGATCTTGGCGCTCGGGTCGACCTCGGTCGCCCAGGTTTCGAAGTGGATCTCGATGGCCTTCGCCTCGTAGTTCTCTTTGGTGCGCATGAACACTTTCTCGCGCCGAACCTGGCCGCGCAGGTAGCGGGGCAGGGCGACCCGGTTGTAGAGAGGGTGCGGCTCGGCCGCGACCATCACGATCGAGCAGTCGGCGTCCAGGGCGCGGAGTTCCTCGGCGCAAGTCTGCCCGGCAATGCCGTTGCCCAGGATCACGTAGCGGCGGGTCAGCTGGGAAGCCTCAGTGCGTAGAAGTACAACCGAAAGAGCTCAGTCCGGAAATCGTAGCCGACCTCTTGCAGGTCACCGACCGCCGGATGGCCCTCTGGCACCCAGATGCGGACGTGGTCCAGGCCCTCCAGGTCGGCCTCGAACCGAAGGGCCGCGGCGAGATCGCGGAGGGCGGCGCCGGAGCCGGCCAGGAAGCGGACGGAGAGGAATCCCCAGCGCGGGTTGGAGTCGACGATCGCCAGCGCCCGGCCTCCGGCCGTGATCCGCACCTGGCCCTGCTCGGCGCGGCGAGCGAGCTCCTCGGCGGTGAGGTCGTAGGCCCCGTCCCACTCCACGTGGAGATGGGCGTAGAGGTCGTAGGCCGGGTCGGCCTGAATCCCCGGAAAGAGCCTGTCGGCCTGGTCGGGGTCCGGCATCCGAGCCGCTTCCAGGCCCTCCAGGCGGCGGGCGCGCATCAGGTCGGGCTGGAGCAGGAGTCGGAACCCGGCCGACTCGAAAAGCGCCCGCGGCGCCGAATCGGCGGTTGCCAGCCGCATTTCCTGGAACCCCATCGAGCTGGTCTGGCCCACCGCCGCGGTCAGCATCTGGCGAGCGATGCCGAGCCGGCGGTGCGTCTGCGCGACCCGCAGGCCCTCGTACCAGACGGCCTCCCGGCTGAGCGGCCGGATGCGCTGCAGCGCCACCACTTCGCCGTCGACCTCGCCAACCTGGAAGGTGCCGCTGGGGTCGCGCACCCAGGCCTCGAATACCTCCGGGACGTAGTCGTGGCCCTCCCAGATCCCGGCGCAGATCTCGACCACGCGCTCCCGGTCGGCCGGCCGCGCGGGTCGCAGCTCTAATGTGGTTCCGGTTGCCACTGGACCACTCCCGAGGTGACCTCCCCGCCGTCGTATAGACACGTCCCGTCCGCCTCGCGCTGAAGATGCCCCTCCAGCCAGGCCCGGCCCGCAGCTTCTTGCCACACGTCGCCGAGCTGATCGTGCACGTCGGCGACAGCCGTCTCGAAGTCTCGCCACCGGAAGACGGCGGGGTAGCGAGTCATCGTCACGTCGGGGTGGCGGCTCCGACTGCGGAGCAGGCTTACGAGGTCGTAGACCCAGGGCTCGCGCGGCCTTGGCTCGCCCGCCAGCTCCTCGCGCAGGCGGCTGGACGCCAGGACGTGTGGCGCGTCGCGCATGAAGACGAAGACGCGCTCCCGGGCGTGAGCCTCGCCCTTGTCCAGGAAGGGGACGATGTCGGCCACGAAATAAAGGACGTGGCTCATGACCACGAAGTCGGCCGGAGCCACGTCCGCCTCCTCCCAGGTCGAGGCCACGACCGTCAGATTGGAACGGCTCGGGATCTGAGCCCTCATGCCTTCTGAAGGCTCGACCGCGGTCACCCAGTCCAGCCGGTCGGCCATCGCCACCGCCTGCCGGCCGGTGCCGGCGCCGACGTCGATCAGAGTCTTATGAGGCTCCAGGAAGGGCTCGAGCACATCGAGGAGCGGGTTTGCCTGCTTCTCCATCGAGAAGGCGAAGGAGGCCGCCCGCCGGTCCCAGAAGGAGATGTCCGGGGCCGCCGCGCGAGCCTCCACCAGGCGTCGCCAGTGGGCCGCCCAGTCGAAGTCAAGGAGTGGGTCCTGCACCGCGTCCATGTTGTGGCATCATGTCTCCGGCCCGCCACGGTCAGGCGTCCGCCCACGCCATCGGTGGGAGGTTTCGGATGGCGGTTGCCGAGCGTGAGCTGACCCCGGAGCGAACCGAGTTCACAGCCGACGAGGCCCGCCTCCTGGAGCGCTACTTCACCAATCTGGATCGCCCCGTATTCGCGCTCCAGAACCTGCCGGAGGTCGTGAAGGGAGCGCTTTTCTCCCGCTACTCGCGGACCGAGAAGAGCCTGCGCCGAGTTCTCCTGGAGGAGTTCTTGAACCAGCCCGAGTTCGGACTCGAAGAGCTGCTCCAGCCGGAGACACGAGGGGATCTCGTGGCCACGCGCAAGGCCGAGGAATTCTACGAACGGGTCCTGGTCGGATATGGCGACGACTCGGTCGCCGAGCTGGCCGGAGCTCACCTGGCGGTGGAGCGGGTCTCGACCCTCGCCGCCAAGGCCCTGGAGGACTCCCGGATCGGGCTCTCGCCTCTCGAGAAGTCGACGCGCTACGTGCGGTTCGACCGCCCAGGCCAGGACGGACGGTTCCTCTACCACCGCGGGCCGGAGCTGCAAAGCCGCTACTACGAGCTCGCCTGCGACCACCTCTTCCAGACCTTCTCCGACCTGCTCGTGCAGGTCCTCGACCGGGTGCGTGCCGAATTCCCGATCGACCCTGGCGAAACTGAGCGCGCCTGGAAGTCGGCGACTCGGGCCAAGGCGCTCGACCTCCTGCGCGGCCTGCTCCCGGCGGCGACCTTCACCAACCTCGGCCTCTACGGGAACGGCCGGGCCTTCGAGTACC
>CATPBK010000066.1 GCA_955652705.1 Candidatus Dormiibacterota bacterium
CTGCTTCCTCTTCACAGTTCGCTCCCCTTGCCTTCGATCGGACGTACGACTCCCTTCGACCGCACCTGAACGATGTGCAGGATGACCAGAAGCGTGACGCCGATCGGCAGCAGCATCACGTGGAGCCCGTACATCTGACCGAAATTCAGCACGTTGAAAAAGGCGCCACCGCCAGATGAGTTGATGGCGTCCTTGGCGTTCACGCTGATCCATTGAGAGTCGAAGTTCTGCTGCGACAGGTAGCCGGTAAAGGCGGTGACGATCATCACGAGCCAGATCACGACACCAACCATCCAGGTGGGCGCCCGGCCATCTCGCCAGCTGGCCATGAAGTATTGTCCCCAGAGGTGCAGGACCATGAAGATGAAGAGCGCCTGCACACTCCAGAAGTGGACGCTATTCACGAAACGCCCCACACCGGTCACGTGCCACCATTGGGGGCCGAAGAAAGCCAGGATGACGCCGCTCAGGATCACCCATGCCAACGACGCGATGGTGGCGACCCCGAAGACATAGACCCAGGAGCCCACGTACGCTGGCTGCCGGTCGGGAAGGAAGTGCGCTAACGGAAGCCGCTTGCCGATGAAGTCGCGGGTTGCACGTGTCCAGCTCGGGACTTCCGGCTCGGTGCCAATGCTCTCGCTCATCCCTTGGTGTTCCTCCCCCGTGTTGAGTGTGGAAAGGGAAGGATGAGGGCGAGCGCGAAGACGAGGACCATCCCTCCGATAACGATCAGATTGGGCACCGAGATGCTGATGAACGCCCAGTTGAAGTAGCCGGCAGGTGAGTCCACTCTGGCAGCCCTCCTTTTCTATGAACGCTAAGAGCTGGGGCTAGGCCGGGGTACGTCCGTAAGGCCCGCCTGGACCGGGTCTTTCGGCCCCCTAGCCTTCGAGCCTGGAGTGCCGGGCCAGGTAGGCCGCTGCCTCGGCGCGCCGGGCCACCTCCAGCTTGGAGAGGATGCTCGAGACGTAGTTCTTGACAGTCTTCTCAGCCAGGTGCAGCTCGGCACCGATCTGGCGGTTCGTCCAGCCCTCGGCCACAAGGGCGAGGATGCGCTCTTCTTGGCCCGAGAGCCGCGCCAGGCGCTCGTCGCGGAGCAGGTGCTTGCCCTTGCGGAGGCGGTCCAGGACAGTGGCCGTGATGGCCGGGTCGAGCAGGCTCTGGCCCCGCGCGACCATGCGGATGGCGTGGACCAGCTCACCGCCCCGGATCTGCTTCAAGACGTAGCCCGCAGCCCCCGCCATGATCGATGCGAAAAGCGCCTCGTCGTCGGCGAAGGAGGTCAGCATCAGCACCTGCGTCTCTTGGCGCTGAGCCCGGATCTCGCGCGTCGCTTCGATCCCGCTGCCGTCCGCCAGCCGCACGTCCATGACCACTATGTCGGGCTTGATGGAGGCCGCGTAGCGCACCGCCTCAGCCACCGAGCCGGCCTCGGAGACGACGGTCAGGTCCTCGGTGGCGTGGAGGAGGGCCTTGATGCCGTCGCGTACGACCTCATGGTCGTCGACGAGCATCACCCTCAGCTTCCGCCCGCCGCCTGAGCTTTGGTCGGCCATCCGGTCGAGTCTGCCACGCCAGGCCACGGCGTCCAACGTGCTGAAGGTCCCCACCAGGGGGGGACCAAAGACCATCGGGCGCCACTCGACGTCCTCGTCACGCTCCCGCTGACCATCCCGGGCTTGCAGCTCGAGTTGGTCTTGGGTGTGGTGGCGCCGAATGGCACCCGCTTCCTCGATCCCGGCCACGTCGATCCCTGCGATCGGCTGAAACTTATGATTTGAGGGCGATGGCCGTCCCATCAGGCCTCGCCTTTTATCAAGCCCTCATCGACGCACTGCCCGACGGTGTGCTGATCGCCGACCGCCGGGGAGCGATCGTATATGCGAATCGACAGTTGGCGCAGCTCTGCGGCTATTCGACCGAGGAGCTGCTCGGGATCACCGTCGAGGGTCTGGTCCCGGCCGCTCTCGCTCCTCGGCATCAGCGGAACCGAGCCGCCTACTCCCGGGCCGGACGTCCGGTCAGGCCCATGGGGACGCACCTCCAGATCAGGCTTGCCACCAAGGAGGGCCGGGAGATCCCGGTGGACATCGCGCTGAGCCCCATGTCCGGCGACGGTGAACTTGTGGTCGCAGCGGTTCGCGAAGCGGGCGAGCGGGTGCGAGCACAGGAACGCCTGGCGGCAATCGCCCAGGTGGCCGACGCCACCCTTAGGGGCGCCGAAGACGGGGGTGTGCTGGAACTCATCGCAGGGCAGGCTCGGCGGCTGGTGAGCGCCCAGCTGGCGCTCGTTGCAGAGGCACAGGATGGCAAGGAGGAGCTGGTGGTCACGGCCGTCGACGGCGAGTCCCGCGAGCCTCTGCTCGGGGAACGGATCCCAGTTCGGAACTCGCTGAAGGGAGCGGTAATGACCAGCGGCGAGCCGTGGATGACAGCTGACGCCGCACGCGAGAGGCGCGCCCATCTCCCACTCATCATCCGGGCTGGGTTCGGCCCGCTCATGATCGTGCCGCTGGGGGCTGGCGAGCACACCCACGGCGTCCTCTCAATCGGCCGGCTGACCGGCGGACTGCCGTTCGGGCCCCAGGACCTCGCCGTTGCGTCGGCGTTTGCCAGCCAGGCGGTCGTGGCGCTCGAGTTCGGGCGGGCTCGCGACGAGCTCCAGCGCCTCGCCATCCTGGGGGATCGGGAACGGATCGGCCGCGAGCTCCACGACGGCGTCATCCAGTCGCTCTTCGCCGTCGGCATGAACCTGCAGGCGGCGGCGATCACGGTGGCGCCGGAGCTGCGGGATCGCCTCGAGCGGGCAGTGACAGACATCGATGGGGCGATCCGCGACCTCCGCAACTACATCTTCGGGCTTCGGCCCGGCCTGCTGGCCGATCGCCAGCTAGCGAGGGTCATGGATAACCTCGCCGAGCGGCTGGAAGCTGAGTCGGGGTTGGTCGTGGCGGTGGACGTCGATCCGAACGCTGCCGCGCTGTTGACACCGCGCGCCGGGGACGTCGTTCAACTGTTGCGCGAGGCCCTCTCGAACGTCGCCCGGCATGCGGGCGCGGAGACTTGCCGGATCACCCTTCGGCAAGAGGCGAATGAGGCAGTACTGGTGGTCGAAGATGACGGACACGGCTTTGACCCGGAGCCGGTGGCGGCGGGTCAGGGCCTCGATAACATGCGGGCGCGAGTGGCGGCCATCGGGGGCCGGCTGGAGGTCCAGACAGCACCGGAACGCGGTACGGCCCTAACGTTTAGGCTTCCGCTCTAGCGAGAGACCGCATCTGGCGGTCGCCTGCACCTCCGAGTAAAGCTTCGGCCAGCGGGACGTCTGCCAACGGACCAACGAACCCCTCTCGGTGGGCCCATCGGCGCAACGGCAACTAAGAAACAAATCGCCCCGGCGGCGAGGCCGCCGGGGAGATTGCTGTCAGCGTCGGACGGATCTATGCGGCCTTGACATCCTTGAGCGTCCGGATCGTCGGCTTCTCGATGCGCGGCGCGATCAGAAGCTCGAACACGAAGGCTCCGAAGACCGCCAGCGTCGCAACGGCCAGTCCGATCGCAGCGTACAGAGCATAGAGGCCGACCGTCCACCAGGCATAGGCCTGGAGCAGCAGCCCGCGCAGCGTCTCGCCCTGGAAGAGAGTCGTCTTCTGCGCATTCAGAGTCGCCTTCTGCGTCGGGTCGGTCGCCGCTATCGCGGCGGCACTGACCTGCGCGTAGGTCTTGCCATTGGCGACCTTCTGCAGGTGGACGCCGATGAAGTCGTTCGCGTAGATCCGCGCCTGGTCACCGGTCGTGACCTGGTTGCCTGCCTGGTCCCGGATCTCATGCGGGAACTCCGCCGGGTCGAGCGCTCCACCGGCCTTGATCTGGTCATGCCCCGGGAAGTAGATCTGCTGAGCCCCCAACTGGTCGCGCACCATGCTGGTCGTGAAGCTGTTGGCCCAGAACAGGAAGCCCGCACCGAACGCGAGCACCACGACGAGCACGCCCTGCAGCGTGATGATCCTCCACCGAAGTTCCTTGGACATCTGAATCACTCCTCTGAAAGTTGGCTTTGCGTCCCAGTCAACCGCTTCCAAGGTGATCGGGCACCGGCCGTTCGCCCCTTCGAGGCCGGGTACAAAGACCCGCACGCTACTGGACCTTTCGACGCGGTCCTAGCCGGACGCGCGGCGCGGCTCGAGGGCCGGGTGGGCGCCCTCGACCGCGCGGACTGGGGCCTCTCGAGAGACCGCTACACGTCCCGAGAGTGAGAGGTCCAATGGTCCTTCCTGCTTCGCTCGGCCGCCTTTAACGTGGGTCGAGAAATGAGGACCACTGTTGCCGACGTCATGACCACCGACGTGATCGCAGCGCGGCCTGACACGCCGTTTCGGGAGCTGGCTGAAATGCTGACGTCCCGGCACATAAGCGCGGTCCCGGTGGTCGACGTCCAGGGCCTGGTGGTGGGGGTTGTCTCCGAGGCCGACCTCATGCTGAAAGAGATCGTCGACCCCCACCACGGTCATTTCGAATCAGCTGTTCAAAAGCGCGAGCGCCGCAAGGCGGAGGGCGTGCTGGCCAGCGACCTCATGAGCTCGCCGGCGATCACGATCGAACCGGCGGCAACACTCGCCCAGGCTGCCCGCCAGCTCCACGATCGCGGCGTCAAGCGCCTGCCGGTCGTGGACGAGGAGGGCCGGCTCCTCGGAATCGTGACTCGCGGTGACCTGCTGGCAGTCTTCATGCGACGCGACGAGGAGATCCGCAAAGAGATCATCCAGGAGGTCATGATCCGGACCCTCTGGATGGACCCTGCTGGGATCGAAGTGGGCGTGAAGAGCGGCGTTGTTACGCTGCGAGGCCGGGTCGACCGGCGCAGCGACATCGACATCCTGGCGGGATTCATCCGAGGAGTCGAGGGCGTCGTCGCGGTGCGCTGCGAGCTGGACTTCGCCTTCGACGACGTCCGCGGCGCGATGTCGGCGGCCTGGCGCGCAGTCATCTGAGCCGTTTCGATTTCAGGTTCGCAGCCGGCCGTGGCCGGGCACCTTCTGGCGACCTGAAGCGCACGGGTTCGACGCGGATTCGGACGTCCACAACGACGGCGCCTTCGGCTCCAACCAGAACCGGGTTCAGGTCCAGCTCCGTGATCGCCGAGAGTTGGTCCGCGAGCAGCCCCGTCCGCAGGACGACGTCGCGCAGGGCATTGACGTCCACCGGCCGGCTGCCGCGATAACCGCTCAGCAGTGGCCTGACCCTGAGCCCGTCGATGAGCTCGGTTCCCTCCCGCTCCGTGAGCGGCGCGAGCCGGAAGCCGACATCGCCGGTGAGCTCGACCGCGGTCCCGCCGGCGCCACAAGCCACAACAGGGCCGAAGGTTGGGTCCTGCACCACGCCGACCAGCATCTCGATGCCCGCCGGGGCCATCGCCTGGACGATGAAGGACTCGGCGTGCTGACCATTCGAGGCCAGCCGGCCGGCCATGGCCTCGGCCTGCTGCCGAACCTGGTCGGCGCCAGAAAGCCCGACGGCGACGGCGCCTGCATCGCTCTTGTGCAGGAGCCCGGGGACGACAGCCTTCAAGGCCACCGGTCCGTCGATGTGCTTGGCGGCGGCGCCGGCCGCATCCGGATCGGCGGCGCTCCGCCAGGGCGCGACCTGGATCCCATAGCAGTTGAGCAGGCGGGCGGACTGACCCAGGCTCAGCCAGCCCCCGTGCGGGTTCTGGCCGAGGGCCTCAGCAACGATCGCCTGCGCCTCGTCCTGCCGCGCGTCGGCGGCAAACGGTGGCTCCGATTTGCGGTCCCGCACCTGCGTCCATTCGAGGACGCGGCCCAATGCCTGGGCGGCCTCCTCGGGAAGCGAATAGACGGGAACGTCGGCGGCCTTGAGCGTTGACGGCGCACTCGCCGCGGTGAAGACGGCCGCGAGAGACTTCCGCCCTGCCAGCGCCTGCGACGCGCGTTGGATAGCGTCCTCGATGTCGGCGCGGGGCGTAACCAGAGGAGGGACGAAGATAGCGATGATCGCGTCCACTTCATCGGCGTCGGCGAGGGCTCCGAGCGCCCGTTCGTAGTCACTGCCGGTCGCGCTGGCCAGCATGTCCACCGGGTTGGCCACGGATGCCGCGGCGGGAAGGAACGCGGACATTGCCCGTCGGGTATCCTCGGCCAGCTCAGGAACCTCCAGGCCAAACCCGTCGCAGGCGTCGGCGCAAAGGATCCCAAGCCCGCCGGCGTTGGTCAGGATCGCGACCCGCCGCCCCGCCGGCGCGTCCTGAAGGGCCAGGAAACGGGCCACGTTGAGCATCTCGCCCAGGGTCTCGCAGCGGATCACGCCCGACTGCCGGAAGAGCGCCGCCACGGTCGCATCGGACGCGGCCAGAAGTGCGCCGGTATGCGACGAAGTGGCTCGGAAGCCGGCCCGCGAGCGCCCACTTTTGACCGCCAGGACCGGTTTGGTCGTGGTCAAACGGCGGGCGATTCGGGAGAAGCGACGGGGGTTGCCGAACGACTCCAGGTAGAGCAGGACCAGTTTGGTCGCCTCGTCCTCCTGCCAGTACTCGAGCAGGTCGTTGCCGGAGATGTCGGCCTTGTTGCCCACGGACACGAAGGTGGACAAGCCCAGGCCAAGACTGCGGGCGCGGTCAATGAGCGCGAGCCCGAGCGCGCCGCTCTGGGACATGAAGCCGACGCGCCCCTGAGGCGGGAACTGGGGCGCGAAGGTGGCGTTCATGCGGTGGGCCGGATCGGTGTTGAGCAAACCCATGCAGTTTGGCCCGACGAGGCGGATGCCGCCGCGCCGGCAGGCGTCCAGGAGCTCCGCCTGTCGAGAGCGGCCCTCTTCGCCAGACTCGCCGAAGCCGGCCGAGATGACCACCGCGGCGCCGACGCCCTTCGCGGCGCACTCGTCTACCACCTGGACCACCTTCGCCGCGGGGACCGCGATCACGGCCAGGTCAACCGGACCCTGGATGCTCCCGACCGAGGGGTAGGCGGGCACTGACTGCACGACGTCGTGCGGGCTGACGGGATAGACCGGGCCAGGGAACTCGCAGTCAAGGAGATTGCGGAAGAGCTCGCCGCCGATCGTGCCCCGCCGCCGGGAGGCGCCGACCACGGCTATCGATTGCGGCTCGAAGAACCGCCCCATGGCCGCCACCGCGGCCAGGTGGTCGCGCTGCGCAAACCGCTCGCGCGCCTGTTCAGTCAGGCCAGTGGGGAACTCGATCCCGACGACCCCACTGAGTGCGATCGTGCGCACCGGGTACCCCGTGTCCCGAAAGACCTGGATCATGCGATGGTTCTCCGGCATGACCTCCGCTTCGAAAAGGGTGATCCCGTTCTCGGCGGCAGCCTGCGCAAGGTAGCCCACCAGGGTCGTCCCCAGGCCCCGACCCTGAAACTCGTCGGCGACCTCCAGCGCGACCTCGGCCCGGCCAGGCGAGATCGTCGCGTAGAAG
>CATPBK010000067.1 GCA_955652705.1 Candidatus Dormiibacterota bacterium
AAAGATTCCGTAGAGGGCGGCGGCCGTCCCAAGCCCCACCCCGAGGTCACGGGGGCGCGGCCGCTGCCGGCGCAGGTCCGGGTTGGCGGCGAGGGCCAGCGCCCCCAGCGCCCCGACCCCGGCCGCCATCTTCGGCCAGAAATGGGATCGTCCTCTGAACGCGACCGTCCAGGTCAGGCCGGCCAGGGCCAGGCCGGCCGCGAAGTGCCGGCCGCGGATCAACGAACCAGGTGGCTCAAGACCAGGCCCGCCAGCAGGAGCACGCCGAAGAAGGTGTGCAGGCGGGCCGTGTGGAGGTCGATGTAGGCAATCGAGCGCAGGCTGCCGGCGCCGCCCTTCTCCGCTTCGTGCAGCAGCCAGACCACCGCGGGCAGGCTCAGCATCGTGAGCAGGGTCAGCGTGGGGAGGAGACCCGTCATCACGGCCAGGGCGACCGCGATGTAGGCGCCGACCAGGAGACCCACGTAGAGCCACTGCGCGAACCGGCGGCCCAGCTCGGCCGAGAGGGTCGTGAAGCCGAGCCGCTTGTCCTCGCTCATGTCGCGCCACTCGTTGCCGTGGAGGATGGCCGTCACCAGCAGACCGACCGGCACCGAGAGCGCCACCGTGCGCCAGTCGAAGCCGCCGGAGGCAGCAAAGTACCCGCCGACCACCATCAGGGGCCCCATCATCAGGAACACCAGAGGGATCCCGAGGGCCCGGTATTTGTAGTGCAGCGGCGGCGCCGTGTAGAAGTAGCCGCCGAGCAGCCCGAGAGCGCCGAGCAAGACCATCCAGGGGCCGCGCACAGCGGTCAGGTAGAGCCCGATCAGGATGGTCACCGCGAAGAAGAGGTAGGCCAGGTTGAGAGCCGCCCGCTCGCTGATGCGTCCTTTCACGATGGCCAGGCTGGCCCGTGGCGAGGTGATCGAGTCGATCCCATGCCGGACGTCGTAGACCTCGTTCACGACGTTCGTGGCGGCGTGCAGGAAGAGCGCGCCCAGGACGGCCAGCAGCCAGGGCAGGAGCTCGATCCGGCCCTGCGTCCAGGCCAGGACGCCGCCGGCGGTGACCGGCAGCACCGAAGCCGTGAAGCTGAACGGGCGGGCCAGCTCATAGACGGCGCCGAGCCCACGCCGGAACCGCCGCAAGGCCGGCTCGCGCTCGACCGCCGTGGACGCTGGCGCGCGGGCGCCCGCTCCGACCCGGCCCGCTGACGCGTAGGTCACAGCCGCGCCAAGGACGGCCCGGACCTGATCCTCCTCCTGGACGACCGGCTGGAGGAGCGGGACGTCCATACCCGCCTGGTGGTAGGCGTGCGCCCGCTCGGCGACGTCGTCCATGGTCCCGACGGCGACGTAGGCGTCCAGCAGCTCGTCCGGGATGGCCTGGGCCGCGCCGTGGTAATCCTCGGCGCGCCAGAGCTGGTTGACGCGGTCGCGCAGCTCGGCGGGGAAGCCGGCCCGCTTGAGTGAGATGTCCGAGAGGATCGAGATCATGTAGATCACGAAGGGGTCCCGCTTGGCCCGGTTGCGAGCTTCCGCCCGGGAGCTGTCGACGAGGCAGAAGAGGTATCCCCGGAAGTCGAGGTCGCTCTCGGGTCGGCCGTGGCGCGCGGCCGACTCCAGGACGCGCTGCCGCATCAGCTCGAAGGCCGGGAGGGACTCCAGCGGACGGGACAGGTAGCCGTCCGCCTTCTCGCCGGCCAGGTCCAGGTAGGGACGCGTGTAAGCCGCGACGTAGACGGGGATGTGGTGCGGGGGCTGGAACATGGGGACAAGAGGGGGAACCTTGTCATTGAGGACGAGGCGGTGGCCCTTCCAGAGCTCCCGGACCTGGTCGATCGCCTCGCTCACGCGCCCCACCGCGTCCTCGTGCGCGATCCCCATCTGACTCAACCGGAGCGGCAGGCCGCTCCCGAGCGCGAGCGAGATCCTCTCGGGGGCGAGGTCGTCGAGCGACGCCAGCGTCTGGGCCAGCACCAGGGGATGGCGGGTGTAGGGGTTGAGCGAGCCCGCGCCGATCCGGATCTCGCGGGTCTCGTGGGCGATCGTGGCCAGCAGGCTGACCGGCTCCCGTTCGAAGTAGCTGTCGTGGACCCAGACCGACTCCAGGCCCGCCGCTTCGGCCTGCTTCGCCCATTCGACTGTCTCCCGGAGGTCGCCGCGGGAGGCGAGACCGAGACCGACTGGAATCGCGAGCTCAGGCATCGCGGCCCACCACGGCCTGCGCGATCTCGACCAGCTCGTCGCGGACGCCGTCGAGCTCGGTACCGTCCAGCTCCCGCACCGCGGCCTCGATCAGGCCGCGCGCCTCACCGTTGACGCGCTCCAGGGCCCCGCTCACCGCCACCAGCTCGACCACCCTCTTCAAGTCCTCCTCGGGCAGCGGGCCGGCCAGGAGCCGGCGGATCTCCGGCCCGGAGGAGCGGCCCTCGGTCGCGTAGATCAGCGGCAGCGAAAGGACGCGCTCGCGCACGTCCTGCCCGAGCGGCTTGCCCGAGCTCTTGCTGAAATCAACGACGTCATCGGCCATCTGGAAGGCGACGCCCATCAGCTCGCCATAGCGGCGGAGACGCTCCACCTTCTCGGCGGGAGCGCCGGCGAGCTGCGCCCCGGCCGTGCAGGCGGCGGCCATCAGGGCGGCCGTCTTGCCACGCACGACCCGCAGGTAGGACTCCTCATCGCCCGGGTAGCCGCCCCGGAGCTCGACGTCATCGATCTGGGATCGACAGATCGCTTCCAGCGCGGCCGCGATCGTGCGTGTGACCGCGGGCTCGTCCAGCTCGGCGATGAGACGGGTCGCCTTGGCGAAGTAGAAGTCGCCGACGGCGATCGCCCGCGCCGGCCCCTCCTGCGCGGCCACGGTCGCGGCGCCGCGGCGGCGGGGGCTCTCGTCCACGTAGTCGTCGTGGACGAGCGTGGCGGTATGGATGAGCTCGACGGCGGCCGCCAGGGTGGCGGAGCGCAGGGGGTCGCTCTTGGGCCCCAGCTGGGCGGTCAGCAGGACGAGTAGCGGGCGAACACGCTTGCCGCCCGCCGCGACGAGCCTGCGCATCGGCAGGCTGACCGGGTCGGGGTCGGCAAGGAGCTGCCGCTCGAGCTCGAGCTCGAGGAGCCGCCGGATGCCGCTCGGCGCAGTGGTCGAGAACTCGCCTTCCAGCTGGAGCGCGACCTCCCGGGCGCGGGGGCCGTCAAGCTCGACGGCGAAGACCGATTGCCAGCGTCCGAGAACCGGCCGGCCCTCCTCGACCAGGATCGTAAGCGCCGGCTGGAGCAGCACCGTGCGGCAGTGCGCGTGGCCGTTGACCGGCTCGTCCTCGCGGATCCCAGTTCGTATTGTGAAGTCGTCGTGGAGGTAGGGCCCAGCGCTGGGCACGAGGCGCTTCAGCATCGCCTCCAGGTCGGCCAGCAGGAGCGGCTCGTTCTCGTTCACAGCCAGCCCGAGCGTCGTGTGCAGCGACTGCAGGTAGATCCGCCCGGCCCGGAGCCCTGCTTCCGCCACCGCCTCGCGCAGCTTCGGCGTGACGTCTATGAACTCGGTGGGGCGCTTGCTGGCGAGCTGGAGCCGCTGCCCGCTGTTCACGCCGCCAGCGCCTCCAGCAGCCGCTCCCGCACCGTTGGCAGAGGCCGGCCCGCCGCCGCTGCTGCCGCGGCGTCCTCGATGGTCCGGGCGAAGGCGACCTGGAGATGCAGCCCGGCGTTCTGCGCGAGCAGCCGCGAGGCGCGCGCCAGGCAGAGGTCGCCGCGCAGGAGATCGGCCGGCGCCGCGGCCTCTCCGCCGAGGCCCTGCAGCCGCACCGCGACCTCGACCAGGGCGGCGGCCAGGGCCGTCTCCGGGCGCCCGCCGCCCGCGAGGTACGCGTCGTAGGCCTCGCGCAGGCCGGACTCCCAGAGCCCGTCCAGAGCCTCCAGCTCGGTCTCCACCATGAGGGTCATACGGGAACCGGCTCCACGACACTCCCGGCCAGCTCGCGCCAGGCGCTCAGAGCCCGGAGACAGGACTCCTCATCCCGGGTGACGACGTAGTAGAGGCCGAAGCCGAGGACGGTGTTGAGGACCAGCGGCACGAGGACCTCGCGTTCGATCTTGAGCCGCACGCGGCCGTCACGCTCGAGCCGATCGAGCTGCTCCTCGACGACGTCTCGGTAGCGGGCGAAGAGCTCGGGCAGGAAGGCCTGCAGGCTCTCCTGCTTGGGCGCCTGGACCAGCAGGTCGAAAGCTGCCAGCTGGATGTCGCCGAGCCGGCGCAGGCTGTCCCAGATGCTGACGATGCCGTGCTCGATGACCCAGAGGGGGTCGCTGAGCTGGTTCAAGCTGCCCCGAAGCTCCTCCACCGAGCGGTCGGTCAGCTCGCGCCAGGCCTCGATCAAAAGCGCGGACTTGGTGGGGAAGTAGTACTGCAGGTTGCCGATCGCGACTCCGGCCCGAGAGGCGATCGAGCGCACACTGGTGCCTGCGTAGCCGTTCTCGAGGAGCGAATCGGCGGCGGCCTGGACGATCAGCTCCCGGGGTGCGCTCTTCGCCTTGCCGACCCCTTGCCTGATCCCCTGAGTCATACGTATGTATTAGGTTAGTCCAATCGCGAAGAGGGATGTCAAGCGCGGCCTCCGATAGTGTTTTGACTGTGGAGATCTTCGACGTCTCACTGCCCCTGTCCGAGCAGCTGGCGATCTGGCCGGGCGACCCCAAGCTGAGCCGGACGCTGGCCAGCTCGATCGCTCGCGGCGACATCGCCAACGTCTCCCATCTGGACATGGGAGCCCACACCGGCACGCACGTGGACGCGCCGTTCCACTTCGTCGACTCCATGTCCGGCATCGACCAGCTGCCGCTGGAGGCTCTGATCGGCCCCTGCCTGGTGGTCGAGGCGAACCCGCCGGGCACCGAGCTGCGCCCTCAGGACCTGCCGGAGACGGAGCACCGGCGGATCCTCTTCAAGACGCGCAACTCAGCCCGCTGGGCGAGCGCGCCTTCCGAGTTCGACCGCGAGTTCGTAGGCGTCGGCCTCGACCTCGCGCTCCGCCTGGTCCAGCGCCAGGTGCTGCTGGTGGGCGTCGACTACCTGTCGGTCGAGCCCTTCCAGGCGCCGCAGCCACACCCGGTGCACGTCACGCTCCTGGAGGCCCGGATCGTGGTCGTAGAAGGGCTCGACCTGGGCCGTGTCGAGCCAGGCGAGTACGAGCTCTTCTGCCTGCCTTTGAAGCTGGTCGGAAGCGACGGAGCGCCCGCGCGGACAGTCCTCGTCCGCCGCTCTACCACGTGAAATCTCGAGATTTCACGGTGACCCCTCCGAGCCGATCACGCGCTGAGGGATAATCCAATAGGGATGCGGAGCGCCGAGGACGTTTTTCCCAACCGGATCGTGGGGGTGATCCGAAGCGGCGACAGCAGCGCCGCTTTTCGGGCCTGCCTGGCCGCCATCGAAGGCGGCGTGGGCTCGGTGGAGGTCACCACGGGCGTGCCTGAGTGGCCGGATCTGGTCCGCGGCCTGCGTGCCTCCACGGGCCGCCCGGTTGGGGCCGGGACCGTGCTGACCGTCGACCACGTCCTCCAGGCAGCTCGAGCCGGTGCCGCTTTCGTCGTGACGCCGGTCGTGATCCCGGAAGTGGCAAGAGCTGCTCGCGAGCAGGACATCCTCTGCGTGATGGGCGCGCTGACGCCCACCGAGATCTACCAGGCGCTGCAGGTCGCCAAGGCCGACGTGGTCAAGCTCTTCCCGATCGCCGCCGTCGGCGGCCCGGCTTATCTGAAGTACCTGGCCGGGCCGATGCCGGACATCCCGATCTGGGTCTCCGGCGGGGTCGAGATCGACCAAGTCACCGACTACCTGAAGCTGGGAGTCACCGCGATCGGGCTCACCACCGCGCTCTTCCCGCCGGATGCGGTAGCTCGCGGCGAGTTCGACGTGATCAAGCGGTTGGCTCGGGAAGCCGCCTCCGCCCTGGTCGGCGTCGCCTAGCGGGCCACGCCCGACCGGTCTAGAGGCCGGCCTGGTTGTGGAGCGTGAAGGTGATGTCCGAGAACAGGTTCTTGATCTGCCCGCCGGTGCTCATCAGCATCACGATCACGACGAGCGAGATCAGGACCAGGATGAACGCGTATTCGACCATGCCCTGTCCGCGCTGGTCCCGAAGCAGCCGCCTCATCCGAACGCGCCGATGACATTGAGGAACATGGTCCGAATCTGGCCGCCCATTGTAGTCAGGACGACGATCATCAACACGGCCACGATGACCATGATGAGCAGGTATTCGACCAGCCCCTGGCCAGACTGAAACGAGGCCCGCGCGCCCATGTCCGTGAAACCTTAACCGCTCAGGTCACGCTTGGGGTCGCCGCCCGGCGAATCGCGCGCTCGACGATTACCCGCACCATCTTCTTGCGCCAGAAGTGCGTGAGGTCGGCGTTATCGAGCGGCCGGGCGGGCTTGGCAGCCAATTCGGCAGCCGCGGAGATGGTCTCGTCAGTGAGGCGCTTCCCGACCAGAAAAGCGCCGGCCTCGGGAACTTCGAGCGGGTGGGAAGCCACCGCCGCGAGGGCGACTCGGCACCCCGTGACGATCGGGCCGTCGAGCGTGAGCGCGACCGCGGCGCCCGCCAGTGGGAAGTCGATCGAGCCGCGCCGCCGGAGCTTGACGTAGCCGGTCAGGAGCCCTTTCGGCGCCGGCAACCGGATGGCGGTGACGACCTCGTGGGGCTGCTTGGCCAGGTACTCGATGCCGTCATCGCGGTAGAGCGCCGCGACCGGGAGCTCCCGCTCGCCGTCGGGGCCAGCCAGGACGACGCTGGCGCCGAGCACCATCGCGGCGGGCGCCGTGTCGGAGGAGGAGACAGCCCAGCAGCGCGGGCTGGAGGGCGCGACGAGACAGATGTCGCCGTCCTTTTTCAGACAGAAGCCGATCGACTTCCGCCACTCGTAGGTCATGTTGTAGTAGTTGCAGCGGGTGTCGACGCAGAGGTTGCCGCCCAGGGTGCCCGCGTTGCGCAGCGGAGGCGAGGAGACCAGGCCGGCCGCCTCGGCAAACCCGGGCAGCGCGGCCCGGAGGCCGGCGTGGGCGGCAGCCTCCGCGAGCGTGACGGTGGCGCCGATCTCGAAATGGCCGTCGGCGCGCCTCAGGCCTTTGAGCGGCGGCACCTGGACCAGCGTATCCGGCTCGAACTGGCGGCGCTTCAAGTTCGGGAAGAGGTCGGTGCCTCCCGCAACGAACATCGCACGGGTGCCCAGCTCGGCCAGCCTCGCCGCGGCCTCGGCGGCCGTGGCCGGCCGCAGGTAGCGCAGGCGGGGCAGTCTCAGCATCCGAGCTCAGCGCACCCGGGGAGAGCTCGGGAACGCAGCCTCGAGCTCGTCGCCGACCCGCAGGTCCCCGGGATCGGGAGGCTCGACGCGGATCGGCTCCGGGTAGGGCACGCTGGGGAAGACCTTTGGCCCGAACCGGGGCGGCTCGCCTTTTGCCTTCGCTTCCAGCGCCCGCAGCACCTTCTCGGGCGTGACCGGGATCTCGTCGATCCAGATTCCGAGGGCGTCCTGTACGGCCAGGTTCACGGCCGGGATCACCGGCAGCAGCGGGCCCTGCCCGGCTTCCTTGGCGCCGTAGGGTCCCTCGGGGTCGTCGGTCTCGACGAGGAAGGTGTGCATCTCCGGCGTCTCCAGGAAGGTGGGCGACTTGTACTCCAGCATGGAGGGCCACTTGTGGAGGCCCTGGCGGTAGACCTGCTCCTCCATGAGCGCCTCGCCGAGCGCCATGTAGACGGAGCCCTCGACCTGGCCTTCGACGAGGAGCGGGTTGATGGCGCGGCCGATGTCGTGCGCGATCCAGACCCGCTCCACGGTCACGATCCCGCTCCGAGCGTCGGCCGTGACCTCGACCACGCAGGCGCTGTAGCTGTAGGCTGGGCTTGGCCCCACGCCGGAACCCTTGAACGGACCGCCGATGCGGGGCGGCTTGTAGCTGCCGGCGCTGGCGAGCGCGCCGAACTTCTCCTCGGCCAGCACGCTGGCCTCCTCGAAGCTGAACTCGCCAATTCGGCCGTCCGCGACGTCGATCTCTTCGAGATCGGCAACGCCCATCTTCTGGGCAACCGCCGCGACCAGCAGCGCGCGCATCCTGCGAGCGGCCTCGACCGCCGCGTTGCCCGCCATAAAAGTGACGCGCGAGGAGTAGGAGCCGAGGTCGATCGGCGTCGTGTCGGTGTCGGCAGTGACCAGGTGGATGTCTTTCGGCTCGAGCCCAAGCTCCTCGGCTGCGATCTGGGCCAGCACCGAGTCGGAGCCCTGGCCGATGTCCATGGCGCCGCAGAAGAGGGTGACGCCGGTTCGGTCGACCTTCAGCTGCACCTCCGAGTGCGGCATGTCGTTCCAGTAGATGGCGGTGCCCGCCCCGCTCATGTAGGCCGAGATGGCGAATCCCAGGCCCCGCCCGGGCTGGCGTTGTCGGTCCGCGTATCCCGAGGCGGCGAGCACCTTCTCGGTGCATTCCTCCAGCCCACACGAGGTGATGCGCAGCCAGTTGACCGCGCGACTGAACGGCTTCACGAAGTTGCGCCTCTTCAGCTCGACCGGCTCGAGGCCGATCTCGCGCGCGATCTTCTCGAGGTGTAGCTCGACGGCGAACCTTGGCTGCGGCGTGCCGTGGCCGCGTTTCGGCCCGCAGGGCGCCTTGTTCGTGAAGACGCGGGCGCCTTCGAACTTGTAGGCGGGGATGTCGTAAGTGACCGTCTGGAGCGTCCCCGTATAGAAGATCGACGCAGCGCCGTAAGACCCGTAGGCCCCGCCGTCGAGCGCGCTTCGGAAGTGCATCGCGGTAATGCGCCCGTCGCGCGTCACACCGGTCTTCACCCACATCAGCACCGGGTGGCGGCCGCGGTGCGCGTAGAAGACCTCCTCGCGCGTCAAGGTGCATTTCACAGGCCGGCCGGTGAGCATCGCCAGCTTGGCCACGACGATCTCGTGCGCGAACGGGTCGGTCTTGCCGCCGAAGCCGCCGCCGTGGGCGGCGCCGATGACGCGAATCCTGCTCATCGGCAGCTCCAGGACCTTGCTCAGCGCGCGGTGCACGTAGTGGACGACCTGCGTCGACGACCAGAGCGTGACGCGGCCGCCGGCGTACGTGGCGACGGCCGAGTGCTGCTCCATCGGGAGGTGGGTCGAGCCTTGGAAGAAGAAGACGTCTTCGCGGACGTGGTCGGCGCGAGCGAAGCCAGCGGCCAGGTCCCCGAACTCGTAGGAAACCATCCGGTGGACGTTGTCGGAGCGCTTTGTGTAAGCCTGGATGGGCTCGTCGGCCGCCTCCTTCAGGGCCTCTTCGATCGACATGACCGGCTTCAGCTCCTGGTACTCGACCTTGATCGCGTCGCAGGCCGCCGCGGCGGTCTCCTCATCAACGGCGGCGACCGCCGCGACCGGGTCGCCGACGTAGCGGACCTTCTCGCCCTCCAGCGCGGCCTCGTCCTGGGTGACGGGGAGGATGCCGAAGCGGATCGGCAGGTCCTGGCCGGTGATGACCGCCTTTACGCCAGGGATCCGGCGGGCGGCTGAGGCGTCGACGCTGAGGATGCGGGCGTGGGGGAGCTGGGCGCGGAGAATCTTGCAGTGGAGCATTCGGGGAAGGTCGATGTCGTCCGCGTAGACGGCCTGGCCGGTGACCTTGGGCGCGCCATCCACCTTCGGCACCGGCTTCCCAACTACCCGCAGCTCGCGCCCATTGCGGGGCGCGCTTGTCTGGGGGGCTCCGCCCCCCCGATGCGCCGGCCGTTGGTCCCGGTTCAAGCGTAAAGGCCCTTCCGCTCAGGCTCGCGCGCCGCAGCGCGCGGCAGGGGGCCATTCCCCATGCCGGAGGCCCGGCACGGGGGCCCCAAAGCAAGCGAGTGGCCCGCTCCAGAAATAAGAAAAATCGAGCCGCTCACGCTTCCGCCATCCGCTGGGAAGCGAGCTCCACGGCCTCAATGATCTTCACGTAACCCGTGCACCGGCAGAGGTTGCCCGCCAGCGCCTCCTTGATCCCATCCCGCGACGGCCGCGGATCGCGCACCAGCAGAGCTTTTGCCGCCAGCAGGATTCCTGGCGTGCAGTACCCGCACTGCGCCGCCCCCAGCTCCGCGAAAGCGACCTGCAGCGGGTGCAGAGCGGCGCCCTCCGCGAGGCCCTCGACGGTCGTCAGCTCCCGGCCCTCCGCTTGGAGCGGCAGGAGGAGGCAGCTCAGCTGCGGCTCGCCGTCCACGAGCACTGTGCAGGTCCCGCACTCGCCCAGCTCGCAGCCGTGCTTGGTGCCTGTCAGCTTCAAGTCCTCGCGGAGCACCTCGAGCAGCGTCTTGTGGACCGGCAGGTAGAGCTCGAACTCCTCGCCGTTCACACGCAGGCGGGTGAGCTCACGTTGGACCGGTCGGTCCAGCTCGCTCCTCATCGGGCTCAACTCTACGTCCCGGCCGCGGGCTCTCCCGAGTGCCTCCACTGCCAGCCGCCGAACCAGATGGCCCAGGCCGCGGTCAGCACGACCGCCGCTGCCGGTGCCAGCGCCAGGCCCATGCCGCTGGCCCCGAGCAGGAGCATGCCGATCCCGGTTCCCATCACCACCGCCCCGGCCGCCAGCCCGAGCGGGTTCCAGCCGGCCGGCGTCGTCTGGGATCGCAGCCGGAGGAAGCTCGTGAGGAGGAGCCAGGTGCCGGTCAGCGTCAGCGGCCAGGCGGCGAGCGAGCGGAGCTGGTCCAGGGTCCAGCCCTGAGCCAGGCCGAGCACCGCCAGGATTCCGAGCCAGGCCAGCGCCGCCACGCCGAGAGCGGTCAGCGTCAGCCCGAACCCGGGCGCCAGGCAGGGCTGCCAGAGCAGCCGCACCGCGACCGCGATCAGGAACGCGCTGGCGGCGAGCAGCGCCACCTCTCCGAGCCCGGGCCCGCCGGCCACCGCAGCGACCAGGCAGGCGGCCAGAAGCAGCCCGGCCAGGATGCCGCCGAGAGCACCGAACCGGCTCCCGGTGACCGTCCAGAGACCGCCGATCGTGGCCAGCAAGCCGCCGGCCAGCAGCAGCACGGCCCAGCCGCGGAGGTCGCCGAAGAAGAGGTCGACCCCGATCTCGCCCAGGCCGAAGGCCAGCACGACCACGCCACCCGCTCGCCGCCGGTTGCCCATCCACCAGACGCCGATCAGGACGGCGGCCCCGGCCACCGAGCGCCAGGCGCCGAGCCAGGCCACCTCGACCGAGCCGCCGGGCGCCGTCAGGACCTGCGTCAAGCCGAGCAGCCCGGCCAGGAGCAGGACCAGGCCGCCCGCGGTCGAAACCCAGCGCCAGACGCGGGGTGCGTCCATCGGATACCAATATTCGGGGATGGAGACCGGCAAAGTGATGACGATGCGCGAGGCCGTCGCGAGCTTCGTCCCCGACGGGTCATCCGTGGCGATGGGCTGCTGCCTCGAACCTCTGGTCCCGTTCGCGGCGGGCCACGAGCTGATCAGGCAGCGGCGGACCGCCCTGAACCTCATCGGGCCGATCTCGGACTCGCTCTTCGACCAGCTGATCGGCGCCGGCTGCGTCGCCCGCGTCACGGCCGCCTGGGTCGGCAACGTCAGCGAGGGTCTCGGCCACAATTACCGGCGGGCAGCCGAGTCCGGGCAACCCAACCCGCTGGAGATCCGGGACCACTCGAACTTCTCCATCGCGCTCGCGCTCTGGGCGGCCGCCTGGGGCGCGCCCTACCTGCCCACCCGGACGCTGCTCGGCAGCGACATCCTGCTCTCGAATCCAGACCTGGTGGCCGGCGACGGGCTGGTCCGCGTCGGCGCCCTCAAGCCGGACGTCACGATCCTCCACGTCCAGCGAGCCGACGCGGCGGGCCGTGCGCACGCCTGGGGTCCGCTCGGCGTGGCCGAAGAGGCGGCACTGGCGGCCGGGCGGGTGATCCTCTCCTGTGAGGAGCTCGTCGATCAAGAGGTCATCCTCTCGGACCCGAACCGAGTGCTCGTGGCCGAGACAAAGGTAGTGGCGGTCGTGCCCGAGCCCGGGGGCGGTCATCCGGCGCCGGTGCAGGGCTACTGGCGGCGGGATCACGCCTTCATGCGCGATTACGCGACGCGCTCACGGACCCGCGAGGGCTTCCTCGAGTGGCTGCAGGAATGGGTGCTGGCGACGCCCGACCGGGCGGCTTACCTGGGCCGGCTGGACGACACGGAGCGGCTCCGCATCCGCCAGCACCGCCTCTCCGCGCCCGTCGACTACGGCGATGAGTGACCGCTACACGCCCCAGGAGCTGATGGTCGCCGCGGCGGCACGGGAGATCGCCGACGGCGACCTCGTTTTCGTCGGCATGCGGCTCCCGATCCTGGCCTACGCGGTAGCCCGCAGCACCCACGCGCCGCGTGCTCGCGCCCTCTATGAGTTGGGTCTGTTGCGGGACTGGCCGGCCGAAGCCTTCCTCGGCACCATGGGCGATCCACCCAACGTGGCCGGCGCCCTCTGGTCGACGCGCCTCAGCAACGTGATGGGACTGCTCGCGCAGGGACTGGCCGACCTCGGGTTCCTCGGCGGCGCCGAGGTCGACCGCTTCGGAAACCTCAACACCAGCTACATCGGTGACTTCAGGCAGCCGCAGGTGAAGCTGCCAGGCAGCGGCGGCGGCGCCGACATCGCGATCTTGAGCCGCCGCTGGGTCACCCTCTTGAGCCACGAGCGGCGGCGGTTGGTCGACCGCGTTTCTTACGTGACGTCGCCCGGATATGGCGATGGCAGCCAGGGCTGGCGGCGCCGCCAGGGCCTGCCGGGCGGTGGTCCGGCGGCGATCGTGACCACCCTTGCGATCCTTCGGTTCCCCCCGGGGGGCGGCGAGGCCCACCTCGATTCGGTGCACCCGGGACACAGCGTCGAAGAGGTCCGCGCCGAGACCGGGTGGGATCTCCAGGTGACGCCTGGCGCCGGCGAGACGCCCGCGCCGACCAGGGAGGAGCTGGAACAGATCCGGAAGTTCGATCCCGAGGGATTCTGGACCCGGCCGGCCTGAACCTGACGGAGGCCGGAATCGGGAGGTGCGGATCGAAGCGGAATCAAACACGTCATAAATGCGCATTTCGGGCGTTTGTCAAGTAAATTGGTTGACTGCCAAGACCCCGAAATGAACTCAGAAGACGATTCAGCCCAGTCCGGGGGGGTCAGGGCGGTGAGCACACAGCGCGTTCTGCTCGTTGACGACGTGCCCGCCAACAATCAGCTTCTGCGCGCCTACCTGCAGTCGCTGGACTGCGAAGTCTCGTTTGCCGGCGGCGGTGCGGAGGCCCTCGAGGCCGCCTTTCAGTCGCCGCCGGACCTCGTCCTCCTCGACGCCCAAATGCCCGGAATGGACGGGTTCGAAGTCTGCCGCCGCCTCAAGGCCAGCGCCGTCTGCCGGCTGACGCCAGTCGTGATGGTCACGTCGCTGACGGCGGTGGAGGACCGCGTGCGCGCACTCGAGGCCGGGGCGGACGACTTCCTCAGCAAGCCCGTCGACCGCGTCGAGCTGGTGGCGCGCGCGCAAACGCTGCTCCGGCTCAAGGCGACCTACGACCGGCTGGAGGACAGCCAGCAAGTGATCCTGACCTTGGCCCGCACGGTAGAGGCCAAGGACAGATACACCGAAGCCCACACCGCCCGGGTGGCGGCGAGCTCGGAGGCGCTGGCCCGCCGGGTCGGGCTCAGGGGGACCCACCTGGAATCGATCGCCTTCGGCGCCGCTGTGCACGATATCGGCAAGCTCGGCATCCCTGACGCGGTCCTGCTGAAGCCCGGCCCCCTGACCGTGGACGAGTGGCTCGTGATGCGGCAGCACCCGCTGATCGGCGCCGAGATCGTGCGCCCGCTGCGCAACGCAGGCGCGCTCTCAGCGATCATCCGGCATCACCACGAGCGCGTGGACGGGACCGGCTACCCGGACGGGCTGCGCGGCAAGGAAATCCCGCTCTCGGCCCGCATCGTCGCCATCTGCGACGGCTATGACGCGATGGTCAGCGACCGGCCCTACCGGCGCGGCCGCTCGCGGGAGGAGGCGGTCGAGGTGCTGCGCGACGGCGCCGGCACGCATTGGGACGCCGACCTCGTCGACGAGTTCATCGGGTCGGTGCTCGACCGCCGGAGGCTGCGCGCCGTATGAGGCTGTCGCTGCGCTCGCGGGCCGTGGTCATCGTCGTCGTTATGGCGCTGGTCTTCGTCATCGGCGTGCTCACCATCGTCGGCGCGGCGTTCCGTTCGGGCCAGAACCAGATGCAGGAGGCGAGCGCGCGGCAGGCGGAGATCGACGCGCGCCGGCTGGAGACGGGCATGGTCGACCAGCAGAGCGGCCTGCGCGGATACGTCAGCACCGGCCTCTCGGAGTTCCTACAGCCCTACGCGCTCGGGCGCACGGAGGTTGCCGACGCCGAGCGGGGCCTCGACAAGGAGGTGGGCGGCGCCCAGGCGCGGCCGCTGCTGGGCACCGTCGAAGGGCGTGTCCGAGACTGGCAGTCGTGGGCGGCCGGCCAGGTGGCACTGGTGCAGGCGGGCGGCCTCCGTTCGGACGTCCAGGCCAGCCTCCAGGGCAAATCACTGTTCGACGCCTTCCAGAAGGATTTCGACAGGCTGCTTGCGATCGAGCAGACGGCCGCCGCGCAGACCCAGGCCAAGGCGGCATCGCAGCTGGCGATCCTGATCTGGGTCGCGCTCGGCGTGGGCCTGCTCGGCCTGGCCGTGCTCGCGCTGCTGGCGGTGGTGATCTTTCCCGGCACGCTGGGCCCGATGGAACGCCTGATGGCCATGGCCACCGCGCTCTCCAAAGGCGCCAGCGTCAACATCCCTTATCGCGAGCGCAAGGACGAGGTCGGCCGGCTGGCCGAAGCCCTGGCCGCCTGGGAGCGGTCCAGCGGCGACCGGCTGAAGCTCTCCCGCGCCATGCTCGAAGTCAGCAGCGAGGTCGAGCTCGACCGGGTGATCGAGCTGGGACTGGCCAGGCTGCGCGAGGTGCTTGACGCCGCCGAGGTGATCGTCACGCTGAGAACACCGGCCGGCGACCAGCTGATGGCCTCGCCGCATCCCTTCCCGCCCGGCAAGATCTTCGATTCCTCGCCCGCGGCGAAGGCGATGGCGGGCCGGGCCACGGTGCGGACCGACCTCCGCCAAAAGGACTGGGACCCCGCGGTGCGCGACTGGGCCGGCGAGCACAGCTTCGGGCCCGCGATCGCGGTTCCCATGCTGAGCGCCGGCGAGGTAATCGGCGTGGGTTCGGCCGTGCGGTCCGTGTTCCAGCCGCCGTTCAACGCCGGTGACGTTCAAAAAGCCGAGGTGGTGGTGACCGCGCTGGCGGCCGGCGTCCATGTCAGCCAGCTCTTCGATGCCTTGCGGGAGGCCAACCGCCAGGCCGACCGAGCCAGCCGCGTCAAGAGCGAGTTCCTGGCCAACATGAGCCACGAGCTGCGCACCCCTCTGAACGCCATCCTCGGTTTCTCGGAGCTGCTCCTCGACGAATCCAACGGCGAGTACGACAGCGCCACCCGACGGAGCTTCATCGACACAATCAACAGCAGCGGCCATCACCTGCTCGCCCTCATCAACGACCTGCTCGACCTGGCCAAGATCGAGGCGGGCCGGATGGAGCTGCAAGTAGAGACCTTCGACGTCGCCGAGGCGGTTCGGCAGGTGGTGCACTCGGTCGAGGCGATGGCCATGGCCAAGCATCTGAAGTTGACGGAGCACACCACCTCCGCGGGAGAGATCAGCGCCGACGCCAGGCTTTTCCGGCAGGTCCTCCTGAACCTGCTCTCCAACGCGATCAAGTTCACGCCCGACGGCGGGCACGTCGGTGTTGTGGCAGGGGGAAGCGCCACCGACCTGGAGCTGGCCGTGACCGACAGCGGCATCGGCATCGCGCGGGAGGACCAGGATCGGATCTTCGACGAGTTCGAGCAGGTCAGCTCGGGCCACAACCGCAGCCAGCCGGGGACCGGGCTGGGCCTGGCTCTCTGCCGGCGCATGGTCGAGCTCCATCACGGGCGCATCTGGGTTGAGAGCGTGAAGGGGGAGGGCGCCACTTTCCGGGTCCACCTGCCCAGACGCGTGCTCCCGGAGCCGTCCGTCATCGACGTGCTGGCGACCGCCAAAGATGGGAAGGAGCCACTGGTGCTGGTCATCGAGGACGACCCCGCGGCCGCCAGGCTGCTCACGCACTACCTTGCCTCGGGCGGCTTCCGGACGGCGGTGGCCTGGAACGGGCGCGAGGCGCTCGAGATGGCCCGCTCGCTGCGGCCTGTCGCGATCACTCTCGACATCGTGCTGCCCGAGCTGGACGGCTGGGAGGTTCTGCGCACGCTCAAGGTCGACGCCGCGACGCGGGACATCCCGGTGGTCGTGGTGTCGATCATCGACAACCAGGTGACCGGGCGCGCCCTGGGTGCTATCGACTACTTCGTGAAGCCGATCGACTCCCAGGCGCTGCTCTCGCGGCTGGGCGTTCTCAACCTTCAGAACGGCGCGCACGAAAAGCCGGTGCGGGTGCTGGCCGTGGACGACGACCCGAGCGCGCTCGATTTGCTCGACCGGATCCTCGGTCCGGCCGGCTTCACCATGCTCCGGGCGGAGTCCGGCGAGGCAGCGGTTAAGATCGCGCGGACGAACCCGCCTGATGTGCTGCTGCTCGACCTGGTAATGCCGGGGATGTCTGGGTTCGAAGTCGTTTCAGCGCTGCAGGACGAGCCGGCGACGGCCCGGATTCCCATCCTGATCGTGACCTCCAAGGACCTCTCGGCCGCCGAGAAGGAGGAGCTCAACGGCCGCGTGGAAGCGGTGCTCCAAAAGGGCTCGCTGGCCGGGGTCGACATCCTGACCTGGTTGAGGGAGCTGGAGGGCAGGCTCGCCCAGCCCGTGAAATAAGAATGCCCTTCACGCTGATCGTCGAGGACAACCCGGCCAACCTGGCGCTCGCCTCTCGCGTGCTGGAGCGGGCCGGACACCGCGTCGCCGGCGTCGCGACCGCCGCCCAGGCCGTCGACTTCCTGACGCGTGAGCGGCCCGACCTGGTGCTGATGGACATCGGCCTACCCGACATCGACGGGCTGGAATTGACGCGGCGGCTGCGGGCTGACCCGGCGACCTCCGACCTTGCGATCGTAGCGCTCACGGCGCATGCCAGGCGCGAGGATGAGGCGGCCGCGCGGGACGCAGGTTGCGACGGCTTCATCACCAAGCCGATCGACACCCGGCTGCTGGCCGGGGAGCTGGACCGGATCCTCGCCTCCCGCTAGTTCAGCAGGCTGCTGAAAAGGGGTTCCCGGACCGCAGGTCCGGCGTCGGCGCTGAGTCGCCCTAGCGGCCGATCCGTCAGTCGGCTCGTCCGCTCCTCAGTCAGGCAGCTTTGGCTGCGATCCTTCCGGTGCTCCGTCGCCTTCGCCGGATCGGCTCGCCAGGATCGGGCTCAGCGCTCGACGCCCCTTTTCAGCACCCTGCTAGCGGCCCTTGAACTCCGGTTTGCGCTTCTCGATGAAGGCGGCGATGCCTTCCGCGGCGTCGTCCGACGAGAAGATCCGGTTGATCGCCTCCCGCTCCAGCGCGTTGCCGAGGTCGAGCGGAGCGTCGAAGCCGAGCGTGGTCGTGATCTTGGCCCGGCCGATCGCCTCGCGCGGCCCCGCCGCCAGCTCGGCCGCGTAGTCGAGCGTCTTCTCGCGGCACTCATCGCCGTTCTCGAAGAGGCGGTCGACCACGCCCAGCTTCTCGGCGCCTTCGGGACTGAAGGTGCGGGCCTTGATGATCAGCTCCAGGCCCTTCGACTTCCCGACCAGGCGCGGCAGCCGCTGGGTGCCGCCATTGGCGGGAAAGAGGCCCAGGTTGACTTCGGGCAGGCCCAGCTTGTACTCGCCGTTGGACGCGAAGCGGAGATCGCAGGCGAGGGCGATCTCGAGCCCGCCTCCGGTGGCGTGCCCATTGATGCAAGCGATGAAGATCAGGGGCGTCGTTTCCATCTTCCGGAGGGTCTCGTGCATGATCAGCACGGTCATCCAGCGCTGGCGCAGCGTGCCCTTCTGGAACGCGCCGACGTCAGCCCCGGCGGAGAAGAACTTCTCGCTGGCGCTGGTCAGGACGACGGCGCCGATCTCGTCGTCGACCCGCGCGTCATCGATGGCGGCTGCCAGCTCCCGCGCGAACCCCACCTCGTAGGCGTTGGCCGGCGGCCGGTCGAGGGTGATGATGCCCACACCGCGGTCCTTCTCCAGCCGGACAACAGGCATAGCGTTTAATTATCGGGAAGCTTCGAACTCAAGTTTTGGGGGTGCCGGAATGGCCACGATGATCATCGAGGGGAAGGGGGTCCAGGCTGCCTCGGGCGAGACCTACGAGGTGCGCAACCCGGCCACCGGCGAGGTCGTCGACAAGGTGCCTTCTGGCGGCGCCGAGGACGTCGACCGGGCCGCGAAGGCGGCGGCCAAGGCCCAACTGACCTGGGGCAAGCTGGCGCCGGCCGAGCGGGCCAAGATCCTGCATAAGGCAGCCGCCACAGCCCACGAAAAGGTGGACGTGATCGGCCCTCTGCTGACACTCGAGCAGGGCAAGACCCTCCTCGAGTCGAAGCTGGAGGCGGAACGGTTCGCGGACAACATCGCCTGGTTCGCCGACCTCGCCGACAAGGTCCACGGCCAGCACGTGAACCTGGCCAGCACCAAGCTGACCGGGCTCGTCGTGCGGCGGCCGATCGGGGTGACGGGCGCCATCGTGCCCTGGAACTTCCCGCTCACCCTGGCCGCCAACAAGGTCGCGCCGAGCATCGCAGCCGGGAACTGCGTGGTCCTCAAACCCTCGACGACCACGCCGCTGGCGACGCTGGCCGCCGTCCAGGCGCTGATCGACGGCGGCCTGCCGGAGGGCGTCGTGAACGTGGTGCTTGGCCGGCAGACGGGCGAAGCGATCGTCATGCACCCGCTCATTCGCAAGATCGGGCTCACCGGCTCCACGCCGACCGGCAAAGAGGTCATGGCGAAAGCGGCCAAGCACCTGAAGAAGCTCACCCTGGAGCTGGGCGGCAGCGACCCCTGTCTGATCATGGAGGACGCCGACCTGGACGCCGCCGCGGCGGGCGTGCGGGTGGGGCGCTTCTTCAACGCCGGCCAGCAGTGCCTCTCGACCAAGCGCGTCTTCGTCCATGAGGCCGTCTTCGACGAGTTCCTCGAGAAGATGACCGCCCAGGCCCAGCGCCTGAAGGTCGGCAACGGGATGGAAAAGGAGACCCGCATGGGCCCGATGCACACCGAGACTCAGCGCGGGGAGGTCGAGGCCCAGGTGAAGGACGCCCTCGACGCGGGCGCTCGGATCGTCTATGGGGGCGGGCGACCGGAGGGCGACGGGTTCGACAAAGGCAACTTCTTGAACCCGGTGATCCTGACCGACGTGCCGGCCGGGAGCCGGATGCTGAGCGAGGAGGTGTTCGGTCCGGCTCTACCGATCGTCAAGATCTCCGATCTCGATGAGGGCATCCGACTTGCCAACGATTCACCTTACGGTCTCGGATCTTCGATCTGGACCCGCAACATGGCCTACGCTTTCCGCGCCATAAACGAGATCGAAGCCGGCTACACCTGGGTCAACTCCGTGCAGATCGCCTACGACGAGCTGCCGTTTGGAGGGACCAAACAGTCCGGCTTCGGCAAGGAGCACGGAGTGGAAGCGTTTCACGAGTACACGGAGATGAAATCCGTGGTGATTGGCGGTCTCGGTTAGCAGAAGGCGTCTGCTCGTCGTCCTGGGAGCCCTCGCGGTCGGCGCCGCCTGCCAGCTCGGCAGCTCGTCCCAGCCTCAGCCCACGCCTTCGGTCCGCACCGAAGGCCAGGGGGTCAAGTGCTCCACGGGCGACCACGGCATCGACGAGGCCACCTTCGGCTGGTCGTTCTGCTACCCCGCCACCTGGCGGCTCCGCGAGCGGCTCCAGCCCTCCACAGCCCCGCCGGGGGTGGACGTGACCTTCGACGTCATCAACGACATCCCCGCCGGCCAGCCGGGCAGCGGGGCCTTCGGGTTCATGATCATCGGAACTTACGACCGCGGCGGGTCCGCGAGCCTCCAGGACTGGCTGAAAACGAACCTACCGGCGGACAGCGGCGCGCTGAACCCGATCGGCTGGGCCAACTCGGCGCAAGCGGGTACCGACGCGAACGGTCACCGGTTCGCGCTGACGCCTCACCACGTGGTCGAGGTCGACGTGCGCGGGGACGCCATCGCCGCCGACATGTGGAAGCGTCTCGACAGCTGGAAGTTCACCAGCTAAACGGCGACCGCTTGTCGGTCGCTCTAGGAGGGTCGCCGGAAGAGGGACTGCATCTTGATGGCCAGCCCCATGTCGCCCTTAATCTTCAGCTTGCCCTGCATGAAGGCGGCGGTGCCGTCGATCTGGCCGAGCATGATCTTGACGAAGTCGCTGGACTCGGCCATCAGGGTCAGGTTCGGGTTCTCGGCCTCGCCTTTTCCGGCCTCGGCGGTGCCGTCGTGGATGCGCACCCAGTACTTGCCGGCGTTGTCGCCGCTGATGTCGAACTGGATGGTCGCGCTCGTGCTACCCGCCTTGGCGGGGTCTAGGAACTGCGGCATCTGCTCGACGATCTGTTCCGGCGTGACCTGCTCGGCCGACATCTCCTGGCTCAATTCAAAACCTCCGTGATCCGCGAAAGTTCATGGCGCCATGCGTCATGGCTCCGAATTCAATCTTAGCCGGGAGCGCTTGAGACCGGTCTTAGACTCAACCAGATGGCCACGACGGTCGAGAACCTGACCGAGGTCGCGCCGGGCGTCTTCGAGTTGCGCCTGCCGATCCCCTGGGAGGACGAGTTCGTCAACGTCTTCCTGCTGGCGGGCGGCGGCCACGTCGACCTGATCGACTGTGGGATGAACTCGGCCGAATCGATCGACACCATTCGTCGCGCCGTGCGCTCGGTCGGCGGCGACGGCGCCCGTGTCCGCCGCCTCCTGATCACGCACATCCACCCGGATCATTACGGAGCCGCCGGCATCCTGACGGCGGAGGACGGCGCCGAGCTCTGCCTGCACCGCCTGGAGGTGCCGCTCGTGCATCCGCGCTACCTGGATCTCGAGCAGCTGATCCAGGAGGTGGGGGACTACCTGACCCGGAACGGAGTGCCGGACCCGGTCGCCGAGGAGCTGAGCAACTCGTCCCGCGGCCTGCGCGACTTCGTGACGCCGGCCGAGCCGGCGCTGCAGCTCGACGGGGCCGAGACCCTCGAGCTCGGGGGGCGGGAGCTGCGCGTCGAGTGGACGCCGGGCCATTCGCCCGGCCACGTGTGCCTCTACGACGCCGAGCAGCGCGTCCTCTTCGCCGGGGACACCCTGCTGCCCAAGATCAGCCCCAACATCGGCCTCCATCCCCAAAGCACGCCCAACCCGCTGGACGAGTTCGTGGAATCGCTCGACCGGCTCCTCTCACTCGGGCCGCGCCTCGTCCTGCCGGCCCACGGCCGGCCCTTCGAGGACGCGCAGGGCAGGGTCGCGGAGTTGCGCCGGCACCACGTCCGCCGCAAGGAGCAGATCGTCGATCTGATCGGGGAGGGCGAGGTCACGGCCTGGGAGCTGGCCATCAAGCTCTGGGGAGATCGGCCGCACTTCTTCGAGAAGCGGCTGGCGCTGCAAGAGGCGCTGGCTCATCTCCAGTCGCTCGCGGTCGAGAGCCGGCTTCAGAAGCTGGCGGAGCGGGACCTCGTCACCTGGCGGCGCCCACGCCCCCGGCCAGCTTGAGCCCGAGCGGGAAGAGCTCGGCCGGGTAGCAGGCGATCCCGACGGTGCCGGGCCCGGCGTGGGCCCCCACGACGGGCCCCAGCGGCTGCACGACGAGCGACTCGGCGACGTCCTCGAGCCGGCGGGCGATCCCGAAAGCCGCGGCCTCGGCGGCGGCGTGACCGACGGACACGCACAGGCCCTCGCCGCGGTCGTTGTCGCGGGCCAGCTCGATGATCCGAGCCGTCGCCCGCTCCAGCGTGCGCACGCGTTCGAGCGGCGTCACCTCGCCGTCCTTGATGCTCAAGACCGGTTTGATCTGGAGGACGGATCCGAGCAGGGCGCTGGCCCGTCCGATGCGGCCGCCGCGGTGGAGAAACTCGAGCGTGGAGACTGTGAAGTAGCAGACCGTCTGCCGGCTGACGCGCTCCACCGTCTCGATGACCTCGACCGCGGCGCCCCCGCGCTTCGCCACGTCACCGGCCGCCAGCGCCAGCAGCGCGAGCCACATCGAGACCGCCTGCGAGTCGACCACGCGGATGCGCTCGCGGTCGACCAGCTGGGCGCCCTGTACCGCCGCTGCGTAAGTCCCGCTGAGCTTGGCCGAGATGTGCAGAGAGACCACCTCGTCGTGGTCGCGTAGCAACGCCTTGTAGGCCTCGGCGAAGCGCCCGGGCGAGGGCTGCGAGGTGCTCGGAAAGCCGCTCGCCCCGGCCAGTCGCGAATAGAACTCGTCGGCCCCGATCTCTTCGCCGTCCAGGTAGCTGCGGCCGTCGAGGGTGACGGTCAGGGGGACCACCGTGATGCCGCGCTCTCGAGCCAGCTCGACGGGCAGGTCGGCGGTCGAGTCGGTCACGATGGCGACGCGCGGGCTCGACATCAGGTCACCTCCAGCCGGCGGCTCGCCTCGATCAGGTCGGCGACCCGTTCACCGGACTCTTCGAGCAGCGCCGAAAAGCGATTCCCGGCCGCGGTCACGCGGCTCGTCAGTCGGCTCGTGCCGAGCCGGGCCAGCGCCGCGCCAAGCCCCATCGCGGCCAGGGTCTGCGCCTTCTGGAGGGGCGCCGCGCCGCCCTCCAGCACGGTTCCCGCCGCCTCCGCTCCTTGACGGCCGGCCACGATCAGGCGGCTCAGCCAGAACCCCATGTGGAAAGCCAGGTCGGAAGTCTGGTCGGCGACGTAATCGCGGGCGGCGGCCACATCGCTCATCGCCGAGAAACGCTCGAAGGCCAGTCGCAGCGCCGAGGTCGATTCCTCGCTCGAAAGCAGCGCCTCGGCGGCCGGCGCGAAGAGGATTCGGGACCGGCCGCCGGCCCGCTCGCGACCCGCCTGCACATAGCGACGGACGACGAGGCCGAGGTTCTCCAGCTCACGCAGCAGGTCGTAGGCGGTCCAGGCCGAGATCCGCATCTGGGCGGCGACGGCCGAGTAGTGGACGGCCGATCCAGCCTCGGTCGTGAGTCCCTTCAAGGTCCGGAGCGTCTCCAGCCGGCGGGGCGTTAGCGCGAAGAACATGGCGTCTCCCAAAAAGCCAAAAAGCCGGGGCTGCCCATGATAAGTCGCCGCGTCCCGCGCGGACCGGCGAGCAGCCTTCAGCCCGTCTCGTCCCGGTCGGAACGGCGCCGCAAAAGCGCCACATCCGACTTGAACAGCCGATCTTCGAGGGGGCGCACCACGATCAGGCCCAGCAGCACGATCACGGTGCCCAGGAGGGCCAGCACGTAGGCGCCGAACCCGACAGCCATGCCCAGCGCGGCCACGACCCAGACCGTGGCCGCCGTGGTCAGGCCCTTGACGCGGTCCTCGGTGCGGAAGATGGCGCCGGCACCGAGGAAACCGATCCCGGTCACGACCTGGGCCGCGATGCGGGTGGGATCGACGAGGTGATTGCTCGGAAAGAAGAGGCCTGCTGAGGTGAAGAGGCAGGAGCCGGCGCCGACCATCGCCATCGTCCGGATGCCGGCGTCGCGGCCGCGGATCTCGCGCTCGATTCCGATGACAAGGCCAATCGCGAGGGCCAGGAGGAGCCGGGCCGCGAGCTGGAACTGGAGATCGAGCGGCACGGCGCTTTAGTTGGAGCCGCCCCCCTCGCCTTCTCCCTTGGGCTCGTCAGGCAGCTCCGGCAGATCGAGCGAGTTGACGAGGTCGCGGAACACCGCCAGGCGGTCCTCCTCAGCCTTGGAGTCGTCCTCCTCCTCGCCCTTCTCCGGGAGCACGCCCGCCTTCTCCAGGACCTCCGGCGCCACGAAGATCGGGCATTCGAGCCGGACCGCGAGCGCGATGGCGTCGCTGGGGCGGGCGTCGATATCCACCTCGCGGCCGTTCTGGCGCAGGTAGAGCCGGGCGAAAAAGACGTCGTTGGCGAGCGAGGTCACCACGATGCGGGAGAGGCGGACGTCGAGATGGCCGAGCGTGGAGGCCAACAGGTCGTGCGTGATCGGGCGGTCCGGCGTGATGCCCGTGATCTTGAGCGCGATGGCGTTCGCCTCGTAGACGCCGATCCAGATCGGAAGGTACCGGTCCGCGCCCTTCTCTTTGAGGATTACCACGTGCTGTCCGGTCGGCATGTGGACCCGGATGCTGTCCACCGCCACTTCGATCAGGCCTTCGATGGGCTCAATCATACGGGCGCATCCTGGAGGCTCCCGTGGCTCCCGATGAGCCCTCCCTAAAATCGGATGGTGGCGAAGGGTTCGAGACGCGGACGGCTGATCCTGATCGACGCCCACAGCCTCATCTATAGGGCCTTCTTCGCGCTCCCGCCCATGAGCACGTCGGGCGGGGAGGTGACCAACGCCGCTTATGGCTTCACCTCGATGCTGGCCATCGTGCTCGCCACCCGACCCGAGTACGCGGCGGCCGCCTTCGACCTCGGCGGTCCCACCGTGCGCTCGCAGGAGTACGCGGAGTACAAGGCGGGCCGGCGCGCGATGCCCGACGACCTCCGACCCCAGATCGAGCGCGTGCGTCAGATTCTGGCCACGTTCAACATCCCCATCTACGGAGTCGAAGGCTGGGAGGCCGACGACGTCGTCGGCACGCTGGCCCGGCAGGCCGCGGAGCAGGGCCTCCAGGTCACCATCGTCAGCGGCGACCTGGACTGCTTGCAGCTGGTGGGCGAGTCGGTCGAGGCGCTCGTGCCCAGGCGCGGCATCACGGACACCACGGTGTATGGCCCCGACCAGGTCCGGCAGCGCTACAACCTGGAGCCTCGGCAGCTGATCGACTTCAAGGCACTCCGCGGGGACACCTCCGACAACATTCCCGGCGTCCCTGGGGTGGGGGAGAAGACCGCCGCAAAGCTGGTGGCCGATTTCGGGTCGGTGGAGGCCCTCCTCGAGCGTCTGGAAGAGCTGCCCGAGGGGCGCGTTAAAACTGCGCTCAACGAGCACCGGGACGACATCATCCTCGGCAAGCGGCTCGTGACCATCAAGCAGGATCTGCCTGTCGAGCTCGACCTCGAGGGAAGCCGCTGGACGCGTTACGACGGACAGGGTGTGCGGAAGCTATTCGACGAGCTCGAGTTCCGCCAGCTCCTGAGCCGCTTTCCCCTACCCGATGCGGTCGCGATCCCGACGCAGGCGACGCTCGCGTTCGAGCCCGTCCGGGAAGACGGCGGGCCGGTCATCGTGCCGGACGAGGTCAGCGCGAAGCCACTGCTCGACCAGCTCGAGAGGACCGAGGAAGCTGCCGTTTTCGGCCTCTGGGACGGCAGCGTGCGCGGGGGGGACCTGCTCGGCGTGGGCGTGGCCGCCGGGGAGGGCTCCTACTACGTCCTCGCCGGGCCGGCCCTGGATCGGGTTGTCGAAGCGCTCCGCGGTCCCGCACTGCTCGGACACGACGTGAAGGAGATGGATCTCGCGCTGGCCACGGTCCACCCACATCGTTTCCAGTGGGCCTTCAGCACCTCGCTCGCCGCCTACCTGCTGGGAGCGGGCGCGCGCGATCCCCGGCTCGAAGACCTGGCCCGCGACTTCTTGAGCCTGGACCTGATGCCCGTGGACCAGCTGCTCGGGACCGGTCGCAACGCGCGACCTGCCTCGGCCAACTCCGTTGAAGACCAGGCACGTTTCGCGGCCGGCCGCGCGCGCGCCGTCTTCGAGCTCCGGCCCCGGCTTTCGGCGGAGATGCGCAACCTGGGCGTGGATTACCTCTTCCACGAGATCGAGCTGCCTCTGGCAGGCGTCCTGGCGGCGATGGAGGCCGAAGGCGTGGCCGTCGACGTGGCCTACCTGCGCGAGATGCAGACCGGGCTGGACATGCAGCTGGCCGCGATCGAGACCGAGGTCGCCCACGCGGCGGGCGAGCAGAGCATCAACCTGAACGCGCCCCAGCAGCTCGCCAAGTTCCTCTTCGAGGACCTCAAGCTCCCGGTCGGAAAGAAGATCAAGACCGGCTACTCCACGGACGCCGAGACGCTGGAGGGCCTGCGCGACAAGCACCCGGTCGTGCCGATGATCCTGGAGCACCGCCAGCTCTCCAAGCTCAAGTCGACGTATGTCGACGCACTTCCGGGCCTGGTCGACCCGCGCGACGGGCGCGTCCACACCTCGCTCAACCAGGCGGCTACCGCGACCGGCCGCTTGAGCTCCTCCAACCCGAACCTGATGAACATCCCGATCCGGACCGAGCTGGGCCAGCGCATTCGCCGCGCCTTCGTGGCGGGCCGCCCGGGCACGGTCCTCTTCACCGCCGACTATTCGCAGATCGAGCTCCGCATCGCGGCCCACCTGAGCGAGGATCCCCAGCTCTTGGCCGCTTTCGAAGCGGGTCAGGACATCCACACGGCCACCGCCGCCAAGGTCTTCAAAGTCCCGATCGAGGCGGTCGATCCGGCTCAGCGCCGGCTGGCCAAGATCGCCAACTTCGGCTCCATCTACGGGCAGGGCGAGTTCGGCCTCTCCATGCAGATGGGCATCCCGGGCGAAGACGCGCGCGACTTCCTGAAGACCTACTGGGAGACCTATGCCCATCTGCGGGAATGGCTTGACGCCATCCGAACGCGGGCCCGCGAGGACGGCGTCGTCGTCAGCGCGACGGGCCGCCGGCGGGCGATCCCCGACCTCCGCTCGCCCAACTGGCAGCTCCGCCAGGCTGCCGAGCGGATGGCTATCAACTTCCCGTTCCAGTCGTTGGCGGCGGACATCATCAAGATCGCGATGGTCCGGCTGCACCGCGAGCTGGAGGAGGCCCGCCTGCGCGGGAAGATGATCCTGCAGGTCCACGATGAGCTCGTCTTCGAGATCCCCGAGAGCGAAGAGGGCGCCTTCGCCGAGATCGTGCCGCGCGTCATGGCGACCGCCTACGAGCTGCAGGGCGGACTCGAGGTGGAGGCCAAGGCAGGCCCGAACTGGGCAGACCTGAGGAAGCTCGCGCAAGTGCGCGCCTGAGCAGTTGCCCGAGCTCCCGGAAGTCGAGACGATCGTGCAGGACCTGCGGCCCCTGCTCGAAGGCCGCCGCGTTGACCGCGTCGACCTGCGCTTCCCGGCCATCGTCCGCCATCCGGAGCCGGAGGCCTTCGTGCGGGAGCTGCGCGGCCGCCGGCTCGGACCCTTGAGGCGGCGCGGCAAGTACATGCTCATGCAGCTGGATGCGCCGCTGGTGCTGGTCGTCCACCTCGGTATGACGGGCCAGCTGCTCCATGTGGTGCCGGAGGAGCCGCTGCGCCCGCATACGCACGCGGTCCTCTCGCTCGACGACGGCACCGAGCTCCGCTACCGCGACGTGCGCCGGTTCGGCCGGCTCTTGCTGGGCAGCGAAGCCGAGCTGGTTGGCGCCCGCAAGCTGCCGAAGCTCGGACCCGAGCCGATCGACCCGGACTTCAAGGCGGTGGATCTCTACCGCCGCCTGCAGGGGAGAAAGGCGCCGCTCAAGGTGCTGCTGCTGGACCAAGCGGTCGTCGCGGGCGTCGGCAACATCTACGCGGACGAATCCTGCTTCAGGGCTCGCGTCCGGCCCGACCGGCCCGCGGGCCAGCTCTCCCGGCAGCGGGCGGCGCAGCTGCATGCCGCGCTCCGCGACTCGCTCCTGGAAGGCATCCTGAACCGGGGCTCCTCGGTGGCCGACTACGTCGACGCGCGCGGGGAGAAAGGCCGCCAGCAGGAGGTGCTCCTGGTCTACGGGCGGGGCGGCGAGCCCTGCCTCAAGTGCGGCCGCCCGCTGGCGGCGATCCGCCTCGGCGGCCGCACCACAGTCTTCTGCCGCACATGCCAGCGATAGCGTTACGCAATCACCTGCTGGCGATCGGGGCGCTGGCGCTGGCGTTCATCGCGGTCACCGGCGCGGTGGCCGGCGGCCTCTTCCACACCCTCGACCGCGACGTTGCCGGTGCCCTGGCCGCGCTCTGGGTGCCGTCGCTGCTGCTCCTCTTCCAGGCCATCGCCCTGCTGGGCGGACTCGAGCTGACCGGCCTGCTCGCGCTTGGGATGTTCATGTACCTCTGGCGCGACGGGTACCGGCTGGGCGCGTTCGCGGCTGCCGCCCTCCCGGTGGCGACGGTCCTCGAGGTGCTCTACAAGCGGCTCCTCGACGAGCCAGGGCCGCCCCGGAGCCTGACGCACCCCGACGGCCCCAGCCTGACCCTGCTGCTCGACCGGGGCTCGACGTTCACCTCCAGCTTCCCCAGCGGCCACATGACGCGCACGGTCGTCGCCTGGGGCCTGCTCGCCTTCATCGTCTACCGCCTCGCGGCCCGGCGAGCCCTGCGCCGCTTTGCGATCGTCGCGGCAGCCGCCATCATTGCTTTGATGGCGTTCGACCGCATCTACCTCGAAGTCCATTGGGAGTCGGACGTAATCGGCGGCCTGCTCCTCGGCGGTACCCTCCTGGCGGCCGCGATCACCTGGCTCGACTGGAGCGCCCGCCATGCCGCCTGAGACCTACGTGATCCTGCTCGTCACCCTGGGGACGCGAGATGAGGCGGAGCGGATGGGGGAGGGGCTGGTCGACGCGGGCCTTGCCGCGCGGGGCTCAGTCATACCGACGATCCATTCCTTCTATCGACAGGACGACCGGCTCCAGCGCGACCGCGGGTCGCTGCTGATCGTGACAACGCTGCCCGGCAAGGTGGGCGAGGCGCGGGCTTACATCCGCGAGCACCACAGCTTTGAGGAGCCGCACATAGTCACGCTCGGCACCGAGGAGTGAGGCTCCCGCCGAGGGTCGCCCTGGGCGTCTTCCCCACGCCGCTCGATCCGCTGCCGAACCTCTCGCGTCATTTGGGCCGCGAGGTCCTGGCCAAGCGTGACGACCTGACCGGCCTGGCGCTCGGCGGGAACAAGATCCGGAAGCTGGAGATGCTGATGGCGGTGGCGCAGCAGGAGGGCGCCGACGTCGTCCTGACCAGCGGCGCAGCCCAGTCCAACCACTGCCGCTGCACGGCCGCGGCGGCGCGACGGCTGGGGATGGACGTCGTGCTGCTTCTTTTCGAAGACCGGCACACCGAGGTCCAGGGCAACCTCTTGCTCGATCGCCTGCTGGGTGCGGAGGTCCGCCTCCAGCCGCGCGCGGAGTGGCCCCCGGCGCAGTCTCGACTGGAGGAGGCGGCGGCCGAGCTGCGCGAGCTCGGCCGGAGGCCCTATATCGTCCCTTACGGCGGATCGGGGCCGCTCGGGGCGGCCGCCTACGCTTGGGGTTACCTGGAGCTGCTGGACCAGCTCCGCGGGCGGCCACCGGGGTGCGTCGTCTGTGTGACCTCGAGCGGCGGCATGCACGCGGGCTTGGTGGCAGGCGCGGTGGCGCAGGGCCGGCCGGCGCCGGTCTTCGGGGTCAGCATCGCGGACCCTGCGACCGATTGCGAGGCCAGGGTGCTGGCCCTCGCAGTGGAGACAGCGCGCCTGATCGAAGCGCCCCCAGCCGGGGCGGCCGACACGAAGGTCCTGGACGGCTGGCAGGGGGGTGGCTATGGCGTGCCTTCGCCTGCGGGCCGGGAGGCGATCGCGCTCATGGCCCGGCTCGAGGGGATCTTCCTCGACCCGGTCTACACGGGGAAGGCGATGGCCGCCCTGCTGGCCTCAGCCGGTGAGCTGCCGGAGCCGATCGTGTTCGTGCACAGCGGCGGCGCGCCGGCACTGTTCGCGTATGCGCAGGAGCTGGTGGGCGAATAGAGCTCCAGCCGGTGGGCGGCGCCGAGCGTTATGGACCCGGCGAAGAGGCCGTCGGGCTGGAGGCGGGCGATTTCGTCCTCACTCACCGCGAGCACTTGATCGGGAAGCTGATCAGCGTCGCCCAGAAACGCCAGTTCCGCGGTGCCGACCGAGTTTTCGCGCACTGGAGCCACTGCGCGCTCGTCGTCGGCGGAAGGGGTGAGCTGGTCGAGGCGGTCCTGCCGGCCGTCGAGCGGAGCCCGCTCTCCAAGTACAGGCCGACTGAGTACCACGTGGTCAGGCTAGGCCCCGGCGTCGGTGCCGAGCCGCGCCGGCGCGCCGCGGCCTACGCGCTGGCCGAGGTCGGAGAGAAGTTCGGCTACCTGGCCATGTCCAGCGTCGGGCTCTGGCTCCTCTTCGGTTGGCGGCTGGAATTCTCGAGGGGCGACCACCAGATCTGCTCCAGCCTGGTGGCTCGCGCGCTCCAGCAGGCGGGCCTGCTGGCGGACCTGGATCCGACCTTCGTGCTGCCCGCCGACCTGGCCAGGAGGTTCGGCGCCCG
>CATPBK010000068.1 GCA_955652705.1 Candidatus Dormiibacterota bacterium
AAAGCGGTTTAACTGAGGGGTAGGTTCGTTGGGGGTAGCCAGGACTCCGGTCACCGGGTGGCGGCTTTCGTGCCGCGGGTGACGATCGCGGAGGTGGCCAGCGCGGCAGGTGTTTCCAAAACCGCAGTCTCCTTCGCCTTCAACGCCCCCGAGAAGCTGGGCCAGGCCACGCTGGAGCGGATCCAGGTCGTCGCCACCGAGCTCGGTTACACCCCCCACCCCACCGCGCGTGCCCTCTCCACCCGCCGCAGCGGCTCCATCGGGCTGCTCATCCCGCAGGGCTTGGAGACCGTCTTCGCCAACCCCTTCATCAACCAGCTCATCCAGGGGCTCGGCGAGGTCTGCGAACAGCACGACCTGACTCTGCTGCTGGTCCCGCCTTTGAACGGCTCTCTCGAAGAGGCCATCCGGCGGGCGCCGGTAGACGGCTTCATAAGCCTTGGCCTGAGCGCCAGCGACCGGGCCCTGGAGACGCTGGACCGGGCGGGCGTGCCGGCGGTCCTGGTCGACTCCGACGCGTCGCCCGGCCATCCGGCGGTCAACGTCGATGACGCGGCCGGCGCCGAGGCGGCGGCGCGTCACATTCTCCAGCTGGGTCACCGGCATTTGACGCTGGTCGTGCTGCCGCCGGCGCGGTTCCAGAAAGGCTTGACGGCGGTGGCGCAGCGACGCCTGGCCGGCTACGAGGCGGCGCTCGCGGAGGCGGCTGCTCCCGCCCCCGAAATGATCAGGGCCGAAGCCACCGTGGCGGCCGGCGCGCAGGCGTTCCGCGCCCTGACCTGGGGCCCGGCGCACTCGACCGCGGTCCTGGCCATGAGCGACATGGTCGCGATCGGGCTCATGGCCGCTGCCCGGGAAGCCCGCCTGGACGTGCCCGGCGACCTTTCCGTGGTCGGCTATGACGACGTGCCGATGGCCGCCTGGACGACCCCGGCGCTGACGACCGTGCGCCAGCCAACGGTTGTAAAAGCGCGCCTGGCGGCGCACCTGTTGATCGCCCTCCTGGAGGGCAGGGAGGTCGCCTCGCCCGCGCTCCTCGCCACCGAGCTGGTCGTTCGAGGAACGACCGCGCCGGTCAGGGAGGTGATCGGAAGAAAGCGTTAGGCCACGGAAACGAAAGACGAAATTGAAATTCCCTGACTCCGAGGAGGAATTAGTATGGTCAACAGCCAAAACAGCAGTTCGGGTTTGCATCGCTGGGGGTGGTGTTGGTGATGCGCGGTTGGAAACTTAGACGCGGCTTGGTTCTGACGGCCTTGGCGACGCTCGCGGCGGTCGCCTGCGCGCCGGGCGCCTCGAACAACAACAACACCAGTAGCAGCGCCAAGGGCGGCAGCGTGACCGTCATCGGAACCTGGTCCGGCAGCGAGCTCGAGTCGTTCAACGCTGTCGTCAAGCCGTTCACCGACAAGACCGGCACGGCTGTCAACTTCGAAGGGGCCCGCGATCAGGACGCGATCCTGTCCACTCGCGTCGCCGCCGGCAACCCGCCCGACCTGGCCGCCGCGCCGGGCCCAACCCTGCTCAACAGGTTCGCTGCGCAGGGCAAGGTGGTCGACCTGGGCAAGGTCATCGACACAGGCCAGCTCCAAAAGGACTACGCGAAGACCTGGATCGACCTGGGCACAGTCAACGGCAAGCTGGTCGAGGTCTTCTCCTGGGCCGCCTTGAAAGGCCTCGTCTGGTACGACCCCAAGGTCTGGACTGCGAAGGGCTACCAGGTGCCGAAGACCTGGGCCGACATGATCGCTTTGCAGAACAAGATGAAGGCGGATGGCACCACCCCCTGGTGCATGGCTGTGGAGAACGGCGGTGACACGGGATGGGCAGGCAGCGACTTCCACAAGGAGATCGCTTTGACCGCGGCGGGCCCAAGCGCTTACGACAAGTGGTGGCAGGGCAAGCTGAAGTGGTCCTCGCCCGAGATCAAGGCGACCTGGACCAGCTTCGGCCAGATCCTCGGCCCCGGCACCAGCAACGTTTACGGCGGCGCCGCCTACGTCAACAACACCGCCTTCGGCGAGGTGGGCAACCACATGTTCACGACCCCGCCCGGCTGCTACATGCTGAACCAGGCGTCGTTCATCACCGACTTCTTCGTCAAGGCGAACCCGAACCTCAAGCCCGGACCGACCGCGGATTTCAACTTCTTCCCGCTGCCGGACGTCAACACCAAGTACGCCGGCGCCCATGTGGTCTCGGCGGACGCCTGGTCGATGTTCAAAGACACGCCTCAGGCCCGGGCGCTGCTGCAGTACCTGGTCACCCCCGAGGCGCAGGCGATCTGGGTCAAGCGGGGCGGCAAGCTCTCGCCTAACAACAGGGTCGCCCTCAGCGACTATCCGGATGATCAGGCGCGGTCGATCGTGAAGCTCTTGGAGGGGACCAAGGTCGGCAGGTACGACGCCGGCGACCTGATGCCGTCGGACATGAAGCACGCCTACTGGAGCGGGATCCTCGACTTCATCAAAGACCCGACGAAGATCGACTCCATACTGGCCGCTCTCGACAAAGTTCAAGCCAGCGCCTATACGTCATAGGAGGTAGGACGTGGACCTGAGCCTGCTGCTCACCGACGTACCGACGCTGCTCTTCGTGATCGTTGCCGTGCCCGCGGTGCTGGGCGCGTACATCGTGGGCGGCGAGTTCTTGGTCCGACGTCTTCCTGACCGTGCGCGAGGGTCGGTCCGGCCCTGGATCTGGGTCGTTCCGGCCCTCGTCTTCGTCACCGCTTTCCTGGTGGCGCCGGCGGTCGGCACCGTTTTCACCAGCTTCCAGAGCCACGAAGGTGGCTGGATCGGGCTCACCAACTATCAAAGGCAGCTGACCGACTTCCCGACCGGAGGCGCCTGGATCGCGATCCGGAACAACCTCTACTGGCTCGTGCTCTACACGCTGTTCGTGCTCTTCTTCGGCCTGCTGCTGGCCGTGCTCTTCGATCGCGTGCCATACGAGAGCGTCGTCAAGTCGCTGATCTTCATGCCGATGGCGATCTCCGCCGTCGCGCTGGGCGTGATCTGGAAGTTCATGTTCTGGTACCAGCCGGCGGACGCACCGCAAACCGGCACGCTCAACGCCATCGTCGTCAACGTTTTCCACCAGGCTCCCAAGACCTGGCTCACCGACGTGAGCGTGAACAATTTCGCGCTCATCGCGGCAGCCATCTGGGGCATCACGGGCTTTTCGATGGTGATCCTGTCGGCTGCGTTGAAGGGCATCCCGGCCGACCTGCTGGAGGCGGCCCGGGTGGACGGCGCGGGCGAGATCACGATCTTCCGGCGCGTGATCTTCCCGCTCATGATGCCGACGGTCGTCGTGGTCGGCACCACCCTCGTAATCTTCGCCTTGAAGGCCTTCGACATCGTCTACGTCATGACCGCCGGCAACTTTGGCACCGACGTCCTCGCCAACCGCATGTACAAGCTGCTCTACCAGGCGGACAACCCGGGCGGCGCCAGCGCCGTCGCCATCATCCTTCTGATCGCCGTGATCCCGGTCCTGATCTTCAACCTGCGCCAATTCCGTGCAGTGGAGGCTCGCCGATGACAGCCGAAGTCGCCGCCCGTACTGGCATTTCCACGACCACCCGTTTCTCCCCCGCCTGGCTGGCTGAGAGGCTGCAGGGCGTCGTTCTCCACGTGGCTGTGATCGGGCTCACGGTGGCCTGGATGGTGCCGGCCGCAGGGCTCCTCATCAGCTCGTTCCGTCCTTTCACGGCGATCAACTCGAGCGGCTGGTGGACGGCCCTGGCCCCGCCCTACAACTTCACGCTCGACAACTACGTCAAGGTGCTGCAGAGCAGCAACATGGGCCACAGCCTCTTCAACAGCTTCATGATCACGATCCCGGCCGTGGTCATCCCGATCACCATCGCCGCTTTCGCCGCTTACGCGTTCGCGTGGATGAAGTTCCCGGGCCGCGACTGGATCTTCCTGGCCCTGGTGGGGCTGCTCGCCGTGCCTCTGCAGCTGAGCTTCATCCCCGTGCTGAAGGTTTTCGTGTCCATCGGCCTCGTCGTCCAGAACTGGGGGTTCGTGGGAGTCTGGCTGGCGCACACCGGCTATGGCCTGCCCTTCTCGATCTACCTGCTGGCCAACTTCTTCCGGGCCCTACCCTCTGACCTCTTCGAGTCGGCTGAGATCGACGGCGCCGGTACGCTGACCGTCTTTTTCAGGATCGTCCTCCCGCTCTCCGTACCGGCCGTCGCCTCGCTCGTGATCTTCCAGTTCCTCTGGATCTGGAATGACCTCCTGGTCGCTCTGATCTACGTGGGCGGCACGGCGTCAGTGGCGCCGTTGACGGTCACGCTCGCCAACCTGACCAACTCACTGGGGCAGGGCTACAACCTGCTGACTGCTGCGGCATTCATCTCGATGATCGTGCCGCTCGTCGTGTTCTTGACACTGCAGCGCTACTTTGTGCGCGGCATTCTGGCCGGGTCTGTGAAGGGGTAGATCGAATGTCATCAGTCAGTTACGACCACGTCGTCAAGCGCTACACCTCCGACCTCACCGTCGTGAAGGACTTCAACGTCGAGATTGCCGACAAGGAGTTCATGGTGCTGGTCGGACCTTCCGGCTGCGGCAAGTCCACCGCGCTGCGCATGCTGGCCGGTTTGGAGACCATCACCGAGGGCGAGATTCGCATTGGTGACAAGGTGGTGAACCACCTCGCCGCCAAGGACCGCGACATCGCGATGGTCTTCCAGTCCTATGCGCTCTACCCGCACATGAGCGTCTACGACAACATGGCGTTTCCGCTCCAGATGAAGAAGATGAAGAAGTCCGAGATCGACAAACGCGTCAAGCAGGCGTCCGGCATCCTGGGCCTCGACAACTTCCTGAAGCGCAAGCCGAAGGCGCTCTCCGGCGGCCAGCGGCAGCGCGTCGCCCTTGGCCGCGCCATCGTGCGCAACCCCAAGGTCTTCCTGCTCGACGAGCCGCTCTCCAACCTCGACGCCAAGCTGCGCGGCCAGACCCGCGTCGAGCTCCAGAAGCTGCACCGCGACCTGGAGACGACGTTCATCTACGTCACGCACGACCAGGTCGAGGCCATGACGATGGGCGACCGGATCGCGATCATGAACGCCGGCATCCTGCAGCAGGTGGGCGCGCCGGGGGAGATCTACGACCACCCGGCGAACCTCTTCGTGGCCGGGTTCATCGGCAGCCCGTCGATGAACTTGGTGCCGGTAACGACGCAGAACGGAAACGCGAAGGCGCCCGGCTTCGACATCAAGCTCCCGAAGCCGGTGAGCGCCGAAAAGGGCATCCTCGGCTTTCGCCCCGAGGCGCTGACCGACCGGGTCGCGGATGACGGCGCCACGCTGGAGATGAAGGTCGAGGTCGTCGAGCGCCTTGGTTCAGATCAGTTCCTGTACGGGACGGTCGGCGGGGAGATGGTCACCGCCCGGGTCGATCCCCGCATGAAGGTGGCGCCGGGCGACCAGGCGCGGCTCGGGCTCGACCTCCGCGGGATCCACCTCTTCGACGCGGAAACGGAGAAAGCCCTCCTCTAAGCAGGCCGGAGGCTGAAACCTTCATCCTTCTACGGTCGTGGACAGAGTGCTGGCCCAGGAGGACTTCGACAAGGCGCGCTTCAAGGCCTTTCGGCGGGCTATCGGCTCCCGCCTGACCGGACGGCGGCGGCGGCTGGTGCCGCTCGAACAGGTGCTCGAGGCCGCCCGGCTCGACGGACAGGCCTATGGCGGGGTGCGGGAAATCCCGCTCGACCGGGTGGTCGGCTCCGCCTTCCCGGGCCGCGGCCGCGACTTCGATCCCTCCTTCTTGCCCATCTCCGACCGCCTCCGCCACCGCTGGGCCGCACTCTACGAAGCCATGCTCAACGGGGCCCCCATCCCGCCCATCGAGGTCTATGGGCTGGATGGCTATTACTACGTCGTCGACGGCCACCACCGCGTCTCGGTGGCGCGCAACCTGGGCTGGGACATGATCCCAGCCCGCGTGACGGAGGTCCGGACCCGGGCGCCGCTGGCTCCGGACGCCGACCCCGCCGAGCTCCTGCGAGCGGCGGAGTACGCACAGTTCCTGGAGACGACGCGGCTCGACCGCCTGCGGCCCGACGCCAGGCTGGAGGTGAGCCGCCTCGGCCGCTACGACGAGATCCTGAAGCACATCCTCGGCCACAGGTATTTCCTGGGATTGGAGCGGGGCCGGGAGGTCTCGATGGATGAGGCTGTGGCGAGCTGGTACGACACCGTCTACCTCCCGATCGCGAAGCTCATCCGGAGCCACGACGTTTTGAAGCAGCTGCCGGGCTGGACGGAGGCCGACCTAAACGTGGAGGTGACGCGGCGCTGGCTCGAGCGGGGCAAGGCCGGACAGGAGGCCGGGCCCAACGAAGCCATAAACGAGCTCCTCCACCAGAAGACCCGGCGGTGGTGGCGGCAGCGTCGCTCGCCGCTCCATCTCTGAGAGGAATGACGGAGTGATCGGGGTCATCTTCGGCCCACCGGGCAGCGGCAAGGGGACCCAGGCTGCGTTCATCCACGACCGCTTCAACCTGGTCCACCTCTCCACTGGCGAGATCCTGCGGGCCGAGGTGGCGCGGGGGACCGAGCTGGGCCGGGAAGTGGCGCGGATCATGGAGGCGGGTCAGCTCGTGCCCGACGACCTGGTGGACCGCGTGGTCCAGGAGCACCTGCGCCAGGTCGAGGGGGACGTCCTGCTGGACGGCTTCCCTCGCACCGTCGAGCAGGCGAAGGCCCTCGACGAGATGCTGGCGGAAGCCGATCGCCGCGTCGATTTCGTGATCGCGCTGGAGGCGCCGGAGAGCGTCCTCGTCGAGCGGCTCCTGCACCGGGCCCAGATCGAGGGCCGGGCCGACGACACCAGGCAGGCGATCGAGGAGCGCATGCACGAGTACCGGACCCGGACCGCCGCCGTCCTCGATCACTACCGGTCGACCGGCGTGCCCGTTTTCGAAGTCGACGCCCAGGGCTCGGTGGACGAGGTGTTCGAGCGCGTGCGGGCGTCCGTCAGCCAGGCAACCGCACGGCCTCTCTGACCTGACGCGATCAGCGGCGGGAGCTGGAGGCGGAGGCGTCCCGGATCGGCGAGATCCTGGGGCTGGAGGCGGCGCTCACCTTCGGTGAGGTCTCCGCGCGGCCCGATCTCTGAAGAAAAGAAAGAGGGGCCGCCGAGGTAGGGCTCTCGGCGACCCCGGAGGGGGATGGGACTCGAAGAGGAAGCGACCTTTTCAAATAGACAAGACGTTTGAGAGGCGGGCCTTTTAACACACATTCAATGTGGGACTGGTACTATCCCCAAAAGAGTCTGGGATGGCCGAAATGATCATCAGCCAGGACTTCGGGGGGAACGGCGTTTCCGCGCGCCTCTGTGACGAGCAGGCCGGCGCCACACTTTACACGACGTATTTCGATCTCGTTTTCGCCACCTGCTACGGCATCCTGCGAGATCGCGAGGAGGCCGCTGAGGCCACCCAGGAGACCTTCATGCGGGCTCTGCGCACGCTGGACTCCCTGCCCGAGGACCCGCGCGCCTGGCTCAAGGTCGTGGCCCGCAACCACTGCCTGGACCTGCTCCGGCGCCGCCGTCGCAAGGGCGAGATGCCGGCCGACTACAAGCTCACCACTGGGCCCAGCAGCGATCCTGAGCTGACCGCGATCGGCCGCAGCCTCGTCAACGAGATCTTCAGCGGCCTGCAGCCGCGCGAGCGGACCGCGCTCTGGTATGCCGTAGTTCAGGACCTGCCGCTCGGGGAGATGGCGAGCAGGATGGAGATCAGCTACCCCGCCGCCGCCCAGCTCCTGCACCGGGCCCGGCGCCGCGCCGCCGCCCTGATGCGCGAGACGGTCGCCATCCTCTTCGGACCGCAGCTGCTCCGGATCGCCAACGCCTGGCAGCGACGGCCCCGGCTGCAGCCCGGCCAGGCCTCCGAGCTGGCCCACGCGGCGGTCATGCCCGCGGCGCTGGTGGTGATCAGCGCTGCCGCGGTGCTGGTCGGCGCCCAACCGGCCCAGGGCGATTCCTCTCCACGCGGTCAGGGCCCCGCTCCGGCGCTCGCCGCCAGGACCGTGGCGCCGGCCGCGCCGGCCGCGAGCCAGGCGAACGCCGGGGGAGCGTCGGCTTCCTCGAGCGCTAGCACCACGGCTCCCGGAACGGCGGCCCTGCCGGTAGCGGTGCCGTCGGCGGCAGCCGCGGCCCCCTCCGGGCCGGCCACGGCGCCGCCAGTCTCCCTGCCCGCGGTCTCGCTGCCCGCGGTCTCGCTGCCTCCGGTCTCCCTGCCCCCCGTCACGACGCAGCCGCTGCCGGTCGTCAACCCGACCGCGCTGCCGGTCCCGGTCAACCTGCCGGCGACGGTGACGGTACCGGCCGTAACGCCCCTCCCTCCGGTCACCATCCCGGTCCCGAGCCTCCCGCCCACACTCCGCTAGCCCGGCGGCAGGGCCGAGTGACCCGAGCCGCAATCCTGGGAACGGGCGGCATCGCCAGAGCCCACGCCGAGGCGTTGAAGAACCTCGGCGTCGAGCTGGTCGCGGCAGCGGACCTCGACCCCGGCCGCCTGGGGGCCTTCTGCGTCGAGCAAGGCATCGCCCACTCCTATGGAGACATGCGCGAGCTGTTGGAAAACGAAGAGCTCGACCTGGTCAACATCTGCACGCCGCCGGCGACGCACGCCGATTTCATCATCCAGGCGCTGAACGCGGGCGCCTGGGTCCTTTGCGAGAAACCGCTCTGCGGGTCTCTGGCCGACGTGGACCGCATAGTCGCCGCGGAGCGCGAGACGGGTGGGCATTGCGCCAGCGTCGTCCAGTGGCGATTCGGCTCCGCCGGCCAGCACCTGAAGCGGCTGGCCGGCGCAGGGACGCTTGGCAGGTCCCTGGTCGGGCTCTGCCAGACCACCTGGTACCGCGACCCGGCCTACTACGCCGTCCCCTGGCGGGGTCGCTGGGCGACCGAGCTCGGCGGCACGACGATGGGCCATGGCATCCACGCCATCGACCTCTTCCTCTGGATCCTCGGCGACTGGACAGAGGTCAGCGCGCAGGTGGCCACCCTCGACAGGCAGATCGAGGTCGAGGACGTCTCCGCGGCGCTCGTCCGCTTCCAGAGCGGCGCCGTCGGCGCCATTCTGAATTCGGTCCTGTCGCCGCACCAGGAGACGTACATCCGGTTCGACTTCCAGCGCGCCACGCTGGAGGTGCGCAGCCTCTACAGCTACTCGAACCAGGACTGGCAGTGCACGCCGGCGCCCGGCTTCGA
>CATPBK010000069.1 GCA_955652705.1 Candidatus Dormiibacterota bacterium
GCTCCCGGTGACGAGGTGCGCGAGCTTGGCGCGCTGGCCTGGTTGGTCAAAGTCCGGACGCCGCCCGACGACCTCTCCCGCGCTGTGGCCGAGCACCTGGGACGCCAGGACCGCTCCGCCTGAATGCCTAGCTGACAGTCACCCCGATCTGAGCCGTCCGGTCGGGACAGAACGGCTTCGGCATCGCTTCGCAAGTCGTAGCACCTGCGAGCAAGATGTTGGCTGAACCTGCCGAGCGGGCCGAGAAGACCGCCGTATAGGTCTGATTCCGGCCGGGAGCGGCGGGGCCGCGTTTTTCGCTGACCAGCGCCAGGATGGCGCGGTTGTCGCTGGAGGCCGTCCAGACCAGCGCCGAGCCCGGCACCGGGCGGACGTCGGTCAACGCCAGGTCGATCTCCTGGCCGGCCGCTGCGCTGACGCTGCGGCCGAAGTCGGCTTCGGTGAGCTTCAGCGGAGGCGGCGGTGCAGGCCCTGCCACCGAGCCGCAGGCGGCCAGGACGATGACGGCAAGGGTGCCAGCGAGCACTGCTCTCATTCGAGGGACGGAACGCATCACACGTTCCAAGAGAACGCGCATTATCGCGCTGCACGTGATGAGGGCCGCCCAGCTGATCGGAGCCGGGCTCGTGATCGCCTCGATGGCGGCCTGCGCGTCGCCTGTTCCTCACGTCGTAGCTGTGCACGGCCAGGCCATGGCGCCAACGTTCAGAGACGGCCAGATCCTGACCTACGACCCCGCCGCCTACGCGTCCACCAAGCCCAAGCGAGGCGACATCGTCCTCGTCAAGGTCTCCGGCGCTTCGCGCGTCTTGCGAGTCGTCGGCCTCCCAGGCGAGACGGTGACGATCCAGGACGCCCACGTCCTCATCAACGGCGCAGTGCTGAGCGAGCCCTACCTGGCGCCGGACACCGCCACCCTGAGCGCGACGAGCAGCTTCAACGTGCCGGAGGGCGCCTACTTCCTGCTTAACGACAACCGTGCCTTCGACAGCGATTCCCGCAGCGTGAGCTTCGTTTTCCTCAGCCAGGTGGTCGGCCGCGTCAACGCCTGAACGGCCAGCTCGGCTCGATCACGCCAGGTAGGCCCGGGCCTGGAGGTTGAAGAGCTCCGAGTAAAGGCCGCCCTGCGCCATCAGCTCCTCGTGGGAACCGTGCTCGACGACCGCGCCTTCCTTCATGACGTAGATCCGGTCCGCCGAGCGGACGCTCGAGAAGCGATGCGAGATGAGAAGCACCGAGCGGTCCTTGAAAAGGCTCCGGATGCGCTCGAAGAGGTCGGCCTCGGCGCGAGCGTCGAGCGAGGCGGTAGGCTCGTCCAGGATGACGAGCGGCGCGTCCCGGAAGAAGGCGCGCGCCAGCGCCATCCGCTGCCACTGGCCGACCGAAAGCTCCTTCCCACCCTCGAAGATCGGGCCCAGTAGAGCGTCGTAAGCCTCGGGCCAGCTCTCGATGAAACGGTCGGCTCCGGAGTGGCGGGCGGCGGCCCGGATCGCCTCCTCGTCACTCATGCGCTCGACCCGGCCGATGCCGATGTTCTCGCGCACGCTGAGCCAGTAGCGGACGAAGTCCTGAAAGATGACGGTCACCTGCTCGCGCAGGCGCTCCGGGTCGGCGCCGGCCAGGTCGACGCCGTCCCAGGCGACACTGCCGCGATCGGGCGTATAGAGGCCACAGATGAGCTTGGCCAGCGTGGTCTTGCCCGAGCCGTTCTCGCCCACGAGAGCGATGACCTCGCCCCGGTTGATGTCGAGCGAGATGTTCTTCAAGGCGTGCGGTCGGCGGGGGCCCTCGCCGTCCGCCTCGGGCTTCGGATCGAAAAACATGAACGGCATTCCGGCTGCCTTGACGGCCTTGAGGCCCATGCCGCGCGCCTCTGGGCCGGGCGTCCTTGGCTCCGGCGAGCTCGGGTAGGTGAAGTGGACGCCGCGCACCTCGATCTTTGTGAAGCCCTCTGGCGCGGCGCCCTTCGGGCGCGCCGCCTCGAGCGCCGGCAAGAGCGCCAGAAAAGCCTCCAGGTCTTCGATGAAGAGCGAAGACTCGTAGAGCTGGCCACCCGCGAACGCCAGGCCCTGGAGCTGGCCGCCGAGCTGGAAGGTGGCAGTGGCGGCGGCGCCGGCCACGGCCAGGCCGATGTGGCCGGTCGTGATGAGCCAGGCCAGGACCGCGAAAGTGAGACCGCCGGCGACGGCGCTCCCGAGGGAGCCGGCCACCGACAGCGCGGTCCGCTGCCGCAGATGCTGACGGAGCCGCGAGATGCGCTCGTCGCTCAGGCGCTCGTAAAGGCCGCGCAGGTAGCGCGAGAGACCGAAGGCTCTGACCTCGGCCGCCATCTGGCGGCTGGTGAGCAGGCTCAGGACGTAGCCGCGCTTGCGATCGTTGGGGGTCATCTCGCGCATGAACTCCCAGACCAGGCGGGAGATGCGAGTGGTGACGAACCAGAGTGGCAGGAAACCCAGCAGCGAGATGACGAGCAGGAGCGGCGAGAGGATCAGCAGCCCGATCGTCACCCCGATCAGGCCGAGCAGGCTGTGGCCGATCGTGAGCACCGCGTTGGTGACCTGGAGCGGTCGCATGGTGGCCGTCTGCTGGGCGCGCTGCATGCGGTCGTGAAACTCGGGAGTGTCGAAGTCGCGCAGCCCGATGGCGGCCGCCACCTCCGTGACCGGCTTCGAGGCGTGGCGCTGGACGAGCTCGCTTACGAGCTGCTGCTGCATGGCCGTGTAGGTCCCGACCAGCCCGGTCATCGCCTGCAGCCCGACCAGGATGGCCAGCTGCTCGAGCGCCGGCAGGTACTCGTGACGCGGCGATCCGGTCAGGATCGCGGCCAGGATGTTGCGGACGACCAGCAGCGTGACGCCGGCCGCGGCGCCCTGGATGAGCTGGAGGACCAGGCTGATGGCGAACTCTCTGGGCGCCGCCTCGCGGACGATCCGGATCGAGTTGAGCAGCAGGCCGGGCAACCGGCGCCAGGTCTTGCGGTCCTTGGGGACCTCCTCGAGTGGCGGCCCCATCATCATCATGGCGAGCTAAGTGTCTAGCTTTGCTCCGCTTTCCTGGCCAGGTTCTGGAGCAGCGTCCCGAATTCCTTGGAGACCTGGGGCCCCATGATCGGGGCGAGGATCGGCCCCAGCGGGCCCTTGACCTCGACGGTCTGGCCAATCTTGGTCTTGCCGCCTTGGGCCGGCTCGATCCGGCAATGGAAGTAGAACGTCGTGCCAGGCACGACGTTCGTCTCCAGTACGAACCCGCGGCCCGGCTGGACGTCCAGCAGCCGCATCTTGTGGTGCTGGCCGGCGTGGGTGTTCATGACCGCGGTGCTGCCGGTCGCGAAAGGACCCTCGAGGTCCATGGTGGTGACGTTCGGGTTCCACTCGCCCCAGGTCTTGGTGTCGGACCAGACCCGCCAGACCTGGTCAGGGCTGGCGCTGGTCTCGACCGAGGTGCCGTATTCAGCCATTCTCTTCGCCCTCCTCGCTTCGTATGACGTTCGGGAACGCGGATAAATCGACAGTGATAATGAGGCAGATGCAGCGCGGGACGATGCCGAAGCCGAGCGAGCGGGCGAAGGCGGGCTTTCTGGCCCTGCTGCCCGGCGACGCCGGTGACGGCGCCATCACCACCAAGCCGATGTTCGGCAACCTGGCCGCCTGGGTGAAAGGCAACATGTTCGCGGGGCTCTTCGGCGACGATCTCTTCGTCCGCCTTCCGGAGGCGGAGATGGCCGAGGTCAAGCGCGGTGGTGGCGCCAACTTCGAGCCGATGCCCGGCCACGCGATGAAGGGTTACGTCACCGTGCCGCCGGGCTGGCTGGAGAACGCCGCTCCGGCTCAAAAGCTGGTCGACCGGTCGCTGGAGTACACGCGCGGGCTGCCGGCCAAGCAAAAGAAGCCGCCCAAGCGCCGCTGAGCCCCTAGCGCTCTCCAGCTCCCGCTGACCGGTCCCTAAACTTCCCGGCGTGCAGCGCGACTACGCCAGCGGGTACAGCCAGGCCCTCGGGCGAGAGATGGAGCACCTCCACTTCGGGTCGGCGGGAGCTCCGCTCCTGGCGTTCCCCACCTCGCAGGGACGGTTCTACCAATGGGAGGACTTCGGCCTCATCGGAGCGCTCGCGGAGTGGATCGAGGCGGGCCGGCTCCAGGTCTGGTGCGTGGACAGCGTCGACTCCGAGTCCTGGTACGCCCGCGAGCGGCCACCGCGCGAGCGCCTGGAGCGCCACCTCCAGTACGAGCGCTACCTCCTGGACGAGGTGCTGCCGGCGCTGCCCGGTCCGCCCGTCACGGCCGGAACGTCGTTCGGGGCCACGCACGCGCTCCTGTTCGCCACCCGCCATCCTTCCCGGCTGGGCGGCTTCATCGCCCTGAGCGGCGCCTATGACACGGCCCGCTGGCTGGACGGCTACTCCGACGAGGACGCCTACCTGCTCAACCCGCTCGCCTTTCTGTCCGGGCTCAGCGACGAGGCCTACCTGGAGCCGCTCCGGGCCCAGAAGCCGAAGGCGGTCGCCACCGGCGAGGACGACCCCAACGTGGCCGATTCGATCAAGGTGGGGCGGCTGCTGCGCCAGAAGTCGGTCGACGTCCAGCTGGATCTCTGGCCGGGCTGGTCGCACGATTGGCCCTACTGGAAAGAGATGATGAGACGCTACACGGCGGCGATCGTCTGAACGCCAAGCGGAGGGCTGGTTGTGGCTGACAAGAAGGTCGGACTGTTGATCGGACGCGAGAACACGTTCCCGGGTCCCTTCCTCGACAAGGTCAACGAGCGCGGGGCAGCCGAGGGAGTGAGCGCGGAGCTGGCCGTGCTGGGCGGCACTCCCGAGTACGAGCAGCCCCGTCACGCGGTCCTCGTCGACCGGATCTCGCACGAGGTGCCCTACTACCGCGCCCACCTGAAGAGCGTCGTGCTGATGGGGACGGTCGTCATCAACGACCCGTTCTGGTGGGAGGCGGACGAGAAATTCTTCGAGTGCACGCTGGCACGCAAGCTCGACGTGGCGGTGCCGAAGACCGTCGTCCTGCCCAACAAGCAGTACATCCCGGCGATCGACCACGAGCACTCCCTGCGCAACCTCCAGTACCCGATCGACTGGGAGCGAATCGTGGCCTACACCGGCCTGCCCGCGGTGCTCAAGCCGAACACGGGCGGCGGCTGGAAGGACGTCACCGTCGTGGACTCGATCGAGCACCTGATGACCGCCTACGACCAGTCCGGGCTCAAGACGATGATCCTCCAGGAGTTCATCGACTGGGACGACTACGTCCGCTGCATCTGTATCGGCCGGCGGGACATCCTGCCCCTTCGCTACAACCCGCGAGCTCCGTTCGAAGAGCGGTATATGATCTCGCAGCCGGTCGAGGGCGCGCTCCTCAAGGCTTCCATCAAGCAGGCGGGCCTCCTCGTCGATGCGCTCGGCTACGACATGGACACCGTCGAATTCGCGGTGAAAGGCGACGTCCTCTACGCCATCGACTTCTTGAACCCGGCGCCGGACTTCGACAACTTCTCGATCAAAGAGACCAACTTCCAGTGGGTGCTGGAGAAGTTGTCCGACCTCGTGATCAGCTACGCGACCGGGGCGGTCCAGCCACCCTGGCGCAACGACCACCGCTGGTGGAAGTTCCTGCAAGCCCCCGCCGCCAAAGCCTGAATTTCGTGACCGACCTGGTCGGCGCCTACCACGCCCTGCTCGAGGATCCGAGGCTGGCTGAGGCGAGCCTCGAAGCCCTCCAATCGGGCCAGCGGTCAAAGCGGCTGACGTTCGGCGACCGGCCGCTCTCGATCTCGCTCCGGCCGCAGCTGTTGACGAAGCAGCGCTATCAGCAGGCGGTCGCCGCGGCGCAGGCGACCTACGGCGCGCTCCAGGCCCTGGAGCGGGCGCTGCTGCGCGACGCCGGGCTCCGCGCCGAGCTCGACCTCGACCCGGAGGAGGAGAAGCTGGCGCTGGCCGACCCGGGCTGCCGCTCCTCGTCGCCCTCCGCCCGGCTCGACAGCTTCATGGGCGACGAGATCCGCTACGTCGAGTACAACGCCGAGTCGCCGGCCGGCATGGCTTATGGCGACAACCTCGCGGAGGTGTTCGCGACGCTGCCGGTGATGAAGGCGTTCCGGCGCCGCTTCCGGGGCCGCTTCCTGTCCACGCGGCGGCGCCAGCTGGCGGCGATGCTGCGCGCGTTCAAGCAGTGGCGGCCTGCTCAGACGCCCGTGGTGGCGATCGTGGACTGGGTGGGCCTGCCGACCGCCACCGAGTTCGTAATGTTCAAGGACTACTTCGAGTCGCAGGGCGTGAAAACGCTGATCTGCGAGCCCCGTGAGCTCGAGCTGCGGCGCGGCAAGCTGTACGCCGGCAGCACCGCGGTGAACCTCGTCTACCGGCGCGTCTTGACCAGCGAGCTGCTGGCTCGGGGCGAGGAGACGCGGGCGCTGCGAGACGCCTACCTGGCCGGCGCCGCCTGCGTGGTCAACACGTTCCGCGCCAAGCTCCTGCACACGAAGATGAGCCTGGCCCTGCTCTCGGACGACCGCTACCGAGGCCTCTATTCGCCGGCGCAGCGGGCCGCGATCAAGCGCCACATTCCCTGGACCAGGCGCGTGCGGCCTGAGCTGGCGGAGACCATCGCCAGACGCCGCGTGGAGCTGGTCCTGAAGCCCAACGACGAGTACGGCGGCAAGGGCGTCATCCTGGGCTGGACGGTCGAGCAGAGCGAGTGGGAGGCGGCCATCGAAGTCGCGCTGACGCAGTCCTACGTCGTCCAGGAGGCGGTGCCAGTGCCGCGCCAGACCTTCC
>CATPBK010000070.1 GCA_955652705.1 Candidatus Dormiibacterota bacterium
AGAGCCCGTGGCCCAAGAGCCCGTGGCCCAAGAGGCCGGGGCCGTGGAAAGCGCCGCGCCAGCCGAGGCCGTCGCTCCGGTCGAGGCCGCCGCCCCGGCCGAGCCGGCCGCCGCGAAGGCCGCCCCGCGCAAGCGCGCGCCGCGCGCCAAGAAAGTTGCAGCGAAGGCTGAGACGCCGGCTGAGCCGGCTGAGCCGGTTGAGACGGCTGGGCCTCAAGAGGAGGCGACCGATGCTCCTGCCTAAGCGTGTCAAGTACCGCAAGATGCACCGGGGCCGGATGTCCGGCATCGCCACCCGCGGCGCCGAGATCTCCTTCGGCCAGTTCGGCCTGCAGGCGATGGAACCCTGCTGGATGACCAACCGCCAGATCGAGGCAGCCCGCCGGGCGATGACGCGCCACGTCAAGCGCGGCGGCCAGATCTGGATCCGCATCTTCCCGGACAAGCCGGTCACGAAGAAGCCGGCCGAGGTCCGCATGGGCGGCGGCAAGGGAAACCCGGAAGGCTGGGTGGCCGTCATCAAGCCCGGCCGGGTCCTCTTCGAGATGGGCGGGGTGACGCCGGACGTGGCGAGAGAGGCGATGCGGCTGGCCGCTGCCAAGCTGCCCATCGAGACCCGCTTCATCGAGCTCCAGGAGGCAGGGCATGAAGCCTGAAGAGTTGACGGAGCTGGAGGCGGAAGAGCTGGCGAGCCGCCTGCGCGACTCCCGGCGCGAGCTTTATGAGCTCCGGTTCAAGCTCGCCGTCGGCCAGTTGGACGACCACCGCCAGATTCGCAAGGTGCGCCATGACATCGCACGCATCCTGACCTCGATCCGGCAGCGCGACCTGGGCCTGGCCGCCGAGCCCGCCCACGTCGAGCCCGCGGTCGAGCCCGCGGCGGTCGAGCCGGTCAAGGCCAAGGCGCCAGCCCGCCGCAAGGCTGCCGTGGCGGTGGCCGAGCCGGCTTCGGGTGACGACGTGGCCGACGAGCCGGCCGCGGAAGTTGCCGAAGAAGCCGTCGAGGACGGGAAAGAGGAAGCCAAATGAGCGCCCAGGAAACTCTCGAGCGGGGCCAGCGCAAGGTGCGCGAGGGCTACGTGATCTCCGACCGCATGGACAAGACCGTGGTCGTGCAGATCTCGACCCTGAAGCAGCACCCGCTTTACGGCAAGACCATCCAGCACCGGGTGCGCCTGAAAGCGCACGACGAGCGCAACGAGGCCGGTATCGGCGACCTGGTCCGCGTCATGGAGACGAGGCCGCTTTCCAAGGAGAAGCGGTGGCGCCTGGTCGAAATTCTCGAGAAGGCCAAGTAGAAAGGACGAGAACGAGCAGTTGGTTCAGCAGGAGACGAGACTCAAGGTCGCGGACAACAGCGGCGCCAAGGAGCTGCTGTGCATCCGCGTCATGGGCGGCCACCACCGCAAGTACGCCTACGTGGGCGACATCATCACGGCCAGTGTCAAGTCCGCCCAACCGGGCGGGCAGGTGAAGAAGGGCGAGGTCGTGAAGGCGGTGGTGGTACGCGTGGCCAAGGAGTACCGGCGGCCCGACGGCTCCAACATTCGCTTCGACGAGAACGCCGCGGTCCTGCTTGGTCCCGGCAACAACCCGCGCGGAACGCGCATCTTCGGGCCCGTCGCCCGGGAGCTGCGCGAGAGGAACTTCATGAAAATCGTGTCCCTGGCCCCGGAGGTGCTCTAACAACAGATGCTGACCAACAGGCCCAAGCCGAAGCAGCGCTGGCTCGACCTGGCGCCCGGCGACACCGTGCTCGTGACCGCGGGCAAGGACCGCGGCAAGCAGGGCGAGGTGCTGCGCACCCTCCCGGAGTCCGGGAAGATCGTCGTGCGCGGCGTCAACATCCTGAAGCGGCACGTCAAGGCCGGCCAGTCGAAGGGCGGTACGCGCGCCATCCAGGGCGGCATCGTCGACTATGAGGCTCCCTTCTCGTACTCGAACGTGATGCTGGTCTGCCCGAGCTGCAACAAGCCCACGCGCGTCAAGCACGGCGAGCACGGCGGCCGCAAGGTGCTCGTCTGTCGCAACTGCGGCGAGCCCTACGAGCGCGTCAAGAAGGTGGAAGCTCAGTAGTGGCCAAGGCGAAGACCAGGAACGCCAGCCCGGCACGCGTACCGATGCTGCTCGAGCAGTACAGGGAGAAGATCCTGCCGCAGCTGATGCGCGAGTTCGACTACGGCAACGTGATGGAGGCGCCGCGCGTCGCCAAGGTTGTCGTCAACATCGGCATCGGCGAGGGCAAGGACAACGATAAGGCGCTCGACGCCGCCCGCGGCGACGTCCGCACCATCACCGGGCAGCAGCCGGTGACGGTGCGCGCGCGCAAGTCGGTGGCCGCCTTCAAGCTTCGAGAGGGCCAACCGGTAGGCTTGAGGACCACGCTGCGCGGGCGCCGCATGTACTACTTCCTGGAGAAGCTGATCAACGTCGCGCTCCCGCGCATCCGTGACTTCCGGGGCGTCAGCCCGGAGGCGTTCGACGGGCGCGGCAACTATTCGCTTGGCCTGCGCGAGCAGATCATCTTCCCGGAGATCGACTACGACAAGATCGACAAGCTGCGTGGCCTGGAGGTGACCGTGGTCACGACAGCCAGGACCGACGAGGAAGGCCGCAGCCTGCTGACCCAGCTGGGCATGCCCTTCCGCAAGTGAAAGAGGTGTTGCAAAAGATTGGCTAAGAAGTCTGCGATCGAGCGTTGGAAGAGGCCGCAGAAGTTCTCCGTCCGGCACCGCAACCGGTGCCAGATCTGCGGGCGTCCGCGCGCGTACATGCGGAGGTTCGGGATGTGCCGGATCTGCTTCAGGACACTGGCCGCCGAGGGACGCGTCCCCGGCGTTACGAAGTCGAGCTGGTAGCGATGGCCGCAACCGCAACCACTGTCAACATCGGGGTCACCAGCGATCCGATCGCCGACATGCTGACGCGCATCCGTAACGCGACCAAAGCGCGGCGGGCCGAGGTGTACGTGCCGAACTCGCGCCTGAGAGGCGAGCTCGCCCGCGTCCTCCAGGAGGAGGGCTACATCGCCGGCTTCGAGATCGAGAAGCCGTCCGGCGGGGCCGGCGAGCTGCTCAAGATCAGCTTCAAGATGCGGCCCGACCGCCAGCGCGTGATCAGCGGGTTGAAGCGCATCTCCAAGCCGGGGCTGCGCGTGTACGCTCGGAAGACCGAGATCCCGCGCGTCCTCGGTGGCCTCGGACTCGTCATTCTCAGCACCAGCGAGGGCGTGATGAGCGGGCGCCAGGCGCTCCGGCAGGGCCTCGGCGGCGAGGTGCTCTGCTACGTCTGGTAGCACTCTTTAAGAAACATGTCGAGAATCGGCAAGCTCCCGATCCCGGTGCCGAACGGGGTCAACGTGGAGGTGAAAGGCAATCTGGTCACGGTGACCGGCCCGAAGGGGACGCTGGACCGCACCCTGCCGGCGCAGATCAAAGTCCGCGTCGACGACGGGACGGTGGTCTGCGAACGGCCGACCGAGTCGCGCGAGCACCGCTCGCTGCACGGCCTGACCAGGACGCTGGTGGCCAACATGGTGACCGGCGTGAGCCAGGGCTTCACCAAGAACCTGGAGCTCGTCGGCGTCGGCTATCGAGTGCAGAAGCAAGGCTCGGACGTGGTCCTGAGCCTCGGCTACTCGCATCCGATTCGGGTCACGCCGCCCGAGGGCATTTCCATCGATGTCGCCGACCAGTCCCACTTCTCGGTCAGCGGCATCAGCGCCGAGCTGGTCGGGCAGGTGGCTGCCGACCTCCGCAAGTACCGGCCGCCCGAGCCCTACAAGGGGAAGGGCATCATGTACCGCGGCGAACGCATCCGCCGCAAGGCCGGCAAAGCCGGCAAGGCCAAGGCATGATGCCAGTCCCGAACGGACCCGGTTCAGGGCTTAAAGGCCCTTCCTTGCAGGCCCGCGCGCCGCAGCGCGCGGCAGGCCGGCCGAGCCGGCTCCAGATAAAAAGAGGACGAAAGTGATCAAGCAGGTCGACAGGAAGAGCGCTCGGCACAAGCGGCACCGGCGGGTCCGGGTCAAGGTCAGCGGCACGGCCGAGCGGCCGCGACTGACCGTGTTCCGCAGCCTGGCCCACACTTATGTCCAGCTCGTCGACGATGCCAGCGGGCGCACTCTGGCGTCGGCTTCCACCGTGGACCTGAAGCTGGACAAGAACGACCTCGCCGCCGCCCAGGCGGTTGGCAAGGCGATCGCCGGCAAGGCCACCAAGGCGGGCCTGAAGCAGGTCGTCTTCGACCGCGGCGGCTACCTCTACCACGGGCGGGTCAAGGCGCTGGCCGACGCCGCCCGCGAATCAGGACTGGAGTTCTAAGGACGGGAATTTGGGATCACGCGGACCGTACACAACCAGCAGTGACCGCTCCGACGTTGGCGAGCGCGTCGTCAGCCTGAACCGCGTCGCCAAGGTGGTGAAGGGCGGGCGCAAGTTCTCCTTCTCCGCCCTGATCGTCGTCGGCGACGGCAACGGGCGGGTCGGCGCCGGCCTGGGCAAGGCCCGTGAGGTGCCCGAGGCGATCCGCAAGGGCGTCGACGTCGCCAAGCGGAACATGATCACGGTGCCCATGGTCGGCACGACCATCCCTCACGAGGTCCGCTTCAAGTGGGGGGCGGCCAGGATTCTGATGAAGCCGGCCGCGCCCGGCACGGGAGTGATCTCGGGCGGGGCGATGCGAGCCGTGATCGAGCTCTCCGGGATCAAGGACATCCTGACCAAGTCGCTGGGCACCAACAACCCGATCAACACCGTGCGGGCCACGATGGCCGCGCTGCAGACCTTGCGGACAGCCCAACAGGTTGCCGACCTGCGCGGCAAGACGGTCGAGGAGATCGTCGGCCGCCGCCTCTCCCAGGTCTATCGAAATGCGGCTGCCGAGGGCAAGATCGAGACCGCCGACGACATCGCCACCGAGCCGGGAGCCCCGGGAGATGCGGAGCCCGGAGCCGCTTCATGATCAAGGCAACCTGGCGGAAGAGCACGATCGGCTACTCGGTCGACCTGCGGGAGACGGTCCGCTCGCTCGGCTTCCGGAAGCTCAACCAGACGCGGGAGCTGCCCGAGACCGACGCGGTGCGGGGAATGCTGCGCAAGGTCAGCTTCCTGGTTTCGGTCGAAGGTCTGCCCTGGAAACCGCCCAAGCGCGCGCGCTACAAGATCTGGAGAAAGCGCTCAGCAAAAAAGCATGCAAGGGGTAAATAAGAACTAGAAATGAAGCTCCACGAGATCAAAGGCGCGGAGGGTTCCCGGAAGGACCGCCGCCGCGTTGGCCGCGGCCACGGCTCCGGCCGGGGAAAGACGTCCGGCCGGGGCACCAAGGGCCAGCTATCGCGAGGCGATGGTTTTCGCGTCGGCTTCGAGGGCGGCCAGATGCCCTTCGCTCAGCGGGTCCCCAAGCTGGGCGGCTTCAAGAACCCCTTCCGGGTCGAGTACGCCCTGGTCAACCTGAGCAAGCTGGCGGTCTTCAAAGATGGTTCCAAGCTCGATCCCGAGGCTTTCCAGAAGGCCGGCCTCGCCGAGCCCGGCCGCAAGATCAAAGTGCTGGGAGCCGGCAAGCTGCGCCGGAAGCTGGCGGTGGAGGCGCACGCGTTCAGCGACGCCGCCCGGGCCGCCATCGAAGCGCGCGGCGGCTCGGTCCTGGTGCTGGAGCCGAAGGTGAAGAAGGTGCGCAGGTCGAAGTCGGCGGCTCCCAAGGCCGCGGCAGAAGAGCCTGAAGCGCCGGTGGAAGCGCCCGCCGCCGAACCGACGGAAGAGAAGGAAAGCGAAAAAGAGGAGTAGGGCTTGAACCTCCTGGAGGCGATCTACAACGCCCTGCGGCTGCCGGAGCTCCGGAACAAGCTCCTCTTCACCGGGTTCCTGCTCATCGTCTTCCGCTTCTTCGCAAACATCTCGATTCCTGGCCCTACGCCGGCTGCGCTGCAGGCGTTGTTCGGAAAGACGGCGTTGCTGGGCCTGCTGGACTTGTTCTCGGGCGGCGGGCTTTCAACGTTCAGCGTGGTCGCCATGGGTCTCAACCCGTACATCAACGCCACGATCATCATGCAGCTGATGCAGGTGGTCTCCGAACGCATCAAGGAGATCTCCAAGGAAGGCGAGCAGGGCCGGCGGCGGATCACGCGCTGGAGCCGCTACCTGACGGTCGCGCTGGCCGCGCTGCAGGCGTACGGGCTGACCGTCCTCTTCCAGCATTCCAACCCGGCCATCCTCTCGCCCGACCTCGACTGGTTCCAGCGCGGCGTCATCATCCTGACCCTGACCAGCGGCACGATCATGCTGATGTGGTTCGGCGAGCTGATCACCGAGCACGGCATCGGGAACGGCATCTCGCTGATCATTTTCGCGGGCATCATCGGGCGCGCCCCGGCCGCCCTCATCAACACGATCCAGTCGAAAGCGGGCGGCGGCACCATCGCCGACTACGTGCCCTTCATCGTCTTCGCGATCGTGGCTCTGATCGTCACCGCCGGCATCATCGAGGTTCAGCAGGCGGTCCGGAAAGTGCCCATCCAGTCGGCGCAGCGCGTTGCCGGGGGGTCGCGGACGGTTCAGGCCCGGGCCAGCTTCCTGCCTCTGCGCGTGAACACCGCGGGCGTGATCCCGATCATCTTCGCGATCTCGATCATGTTCTTCCCCACGATCATCGCCAACTACATGGCAGCGGCCCCGACCTCGTCCGTCTACTACAAGATCTCGCAGTGGATCACCACCAACTTCCAGCCCGACGGGCCCAACATCACGATGGACGTCGTCTACAACCTGATCTATTTCTGGCTGGTCTTCGCGTTCACGTACTTCTACACGGCGGTGACGTTTGACGTGAACGACGTGGCCGACAACCTGAAGCGCTACTCGAGCTTCATCCCCGGGATCAGACCGGGCCGGCCCACCGCCGATTACCTTGGGTCGGTGATGAACCGGATCACGTTCGCCGGCGGCATCTTCCTGGGCGGGATCACGGTCATCCTGCCCATCGCGACGTCGCGCATCACGGGCATTCCGCACCAGCAGATGTACCTCGGCGGGACCGCCATCCTAATCGTGGTCGGCGTGGCTCTGGACACCATGAAGCAGCTCGAGACCCAGCTGATCATGCGGCAATATCGAGGGTTTATCAGGTGAACCTCCTACTGTTCGGCCCACCGGGCAGCGGCAAAGGCACGCAAGCCCAGTTCCTCTCCATCGAGTACCGCATCCCGCAGATCTCGACCGGCGACATCCTGCGCGACGACGTCAAGCGCGCCACGCCGCTCGGCAAGCAGGCCGAGGTGTTCATGAAGCGAGGCGACCTGGTTCCGGACGAGCTGATGGTCGAGATGATCCGCGAGCGGATCCGGCGCCCCGACTGCTCCGGCGGATTCATGCTCGACGGCTTCCCGCGGACCGTGCCCCAGGCCGAGGCGCTGGACCAGATGCTCGACTCCATCGGCCAGCGGATCGACCGCCTGCTCTACCTGCACGTGGACGACGAAGAGCTGGTGAAGCGGCTGACGGAGCGCTGGACCTGCCCGACCTGCTCGCTGACCTACCACCCGGCCAGCAACCCTCCCCGCGACGATCAGCGCTGCGACGCCGACGGCGCCGGGCTGATCCGCCGGGAGGACGACAACGCCGAGACCGCCCGCCGGCGGGCCCAGGTCTACTTCGAGCGGACCTACCCGATCCTCGACTTCTACCGCCCCCGCGGGCTCGTGGTCGAGGTGGACGGCCACGGCGCCATCCAGGAGGTCAGGAACCGGGTCAAGGTTGCCCTTCAGGGAGAGCCGAGGGCGGCCTAGGCTGGCATGATCAACCTCAAGACCAACCACGAGATCGAGCTGATGGCTCGCGCCGGAGCGCTGCTGGGCGAGGTCGCTGAGAAGCTCCGGGAGGCGGTGCGACCAGGAATCAGGACCGAGGAGCTCGACCGGCTGGCCGACAGCCTGATTCGGGCGACCGGCGGCCGGCCCGGCTTCCTCGGCTACCAGGGCTTCCCGAAATCGATCTGCATCTCGGTCAACGACGAGGCGGTCCATGGCATCCCCGGCCGGCGCCGGGTGGAGGCGGGCGACCTCGTGAGCCTCGACCTGGGGCTGGTCCTGGACGGCTTCTGGGCCGACATGGGCATCACCGTTCCGGCCGGTAAGGTCTCGCCCGAGGCGCAGCGACTGGTGCGGGTGACCGACGAGGCGCTTTACGCCGGCATCGAGCAGGCCCGCCCCGGGAACCGGCTGGGCGACGTCTCCAGCGCCATCCAGCAGCACGTCGAGTCGGCGGGATTCTCGGTCATCCGCCAGTTCGTGGGCCACGGGATCGGCCGCCAGATGCACGAGGACCCCCAGGTGCCCAACTTCGGGGCGCCCCACACCGGTCCCGAGCTGCGGCCAGGCATGACACTGGCCATCGAGCCGATGGTCAACGCGGGCGGCTTCGAGGTCTACATCAAGCCGGACGGCTGGACGGTCTGTACCACCGACGGGTCGCTCTCCGCGTATTCGGAGCACACGATCGCCGTCACAGCCGAGGGGCCGCGCATCCTGACCGCCAGGGCGTCTTCTGCGCAAGGTTTGAAAGCTACCGGATGAGGTACAATCACCGTTCGTGCCCCGGCCGCCAGACCTCATTGATGGGGTGGTGGTCGAGCCCCTCCCAGACGGCATGTTTTGGGTTGAGCTCGAAAACGGGGTGAAAGTCCTCGCTCACGTGGCCGACCGCCTCCGAACGCACTTCCCACGCCTCCTCGCGGGGGACCGGGTGCGGGTCGAGCTGGCGGAGACGGACAGGTCGCGAGGCAGGATAAAAGAGATCCGGAGATGAAGGTCAGGCCCTCGGTAAAGAAGATCTGTGTGAACTGCAAGGTGATCAGGCGTGAAGGCGTTGTGCGAGTGATCTGCAGCAACCCCAAGCACAAGCAGAGGCAGGGGTAGCCGCCCTATGGCCAGGATCGCCGGCATCGACATCCCCCGCGACAAGCGCGTCGTGATCTCGCTCACCTACATCCACGGCATCGGCGACACCACCGCCGAGAAGATCGTGAAGATGGCCAACGTCAACCCCGATACGCGGGTGAAGGACCTCTCCGACGAGGAGGTGGCCCGGCTCCGCCAGGTCATCGAGCGGATGACCGCCAACAAGGAGATCCTGATCGAGGGCGACCTGCGTCGCGACGTGGCGATGAACATCAAGCGGCTGACCGAGATCGGGACTTACCGGGGACTCCGGCACCGGCGCGGCCTGCCCGTGCGCGGCCAGCGCACACGCACCAACGCGCGCAGCCGTCGAGGCCCGAAGCGGACGGTCGGCGTGCGGCGCAAGAAGGGCAAGTAGGGGCCGTAGCGCGCTGAGATGACCAAGAAGAAAGCGGTCCGCACACGCCGCCGCGAACGCAAGAACGTCGCGGTTGGGCAGGCGCATGTCCAGAGCACCTTCAACAACACGATCATCTCCATCTCCGACCTGGAGGGGAACGTGATCTCCTGGGGCTCCGCCGGCGCCCAGGGCTTCAAGGGCAGCCGCAAGTCGACGCCCTTCGCGGCCCAGGTCACCGGCGAAGCCACCGCGCGCCGGGCGATGGAGCACGGGATGCGGTCGATCGAGGTCTTCGTCCGGGGTCCGGGAGCCGGCCGCGAGGCCGCCATCCGCTCGCTCCAGGCGGCCGGCCTGGAGGTTTCTGCCATCACCGACGTGACGCCGATCCCGCACAACGGCTGCCGCCCGCCCAAGCGGCGGCGAGTCTGAGGCCCAATGGCTAACTACCACGGTCCTGTCTGTCGCTTCTGCCGCCGGGAGGGCGCCAAGCTCTACCTGAAGGGCGAGAAGTGCTACACGAAATGCACGCTCGACCGGCGCGCCTTCGCGCCTGGGCAGCACGGCCTGGCCCGCCGCCGGAAGACCTCCGACTACGGGCTCCAGCTGCGCGCCAAGCAGAAGGCACGGCGGCTCTACGGCCTGCTCGAGGGCCAGTTCCGCAACTACTTCGACGCTGCCGAGCGGGAGCCGGGCGTCACAGGCCTCAACCTGCTCCGCCACCTCGAGATGCGCCTCGACAACGTGGTCTATCGGCTGGGCCTGGGCTCCTCGCGCAAGCAGTCCCGCCAGCTGGTCAGCCATCGCCACTTCGAGGTGAACGGCCGGGTGGTCAACATCGCGTCCTACAAGGTCAAGGTTGGCGACCAGGTCAAGGTTCGCGACTCGGGGTCAGACGGCGTGATCGAGATCGCGCTCGACGCCTCCAAGTCGCGGGTGGTGCCGTCCTGGCTGAGCTTCAACGAAGAAGAGAAAAGTGGCAAGGTGCTCTCGCTTCCCGAGCGCGTGGAGATGGAATCGGGCGTCGAAGAGCACCTGATTGTCGAGTTTTACTCGCGCTGATTCCAAGAGGAGGTTTTTTTACAGTTGGCGATTGACACCCCCGTTCCGGTAGCCCCCACAGTCAAGAAGCTGGAGGGCACCGACACTTACGGAAAGTTCGAGATCGAGCCTTTGGAGCCGGGCTTCGGCACCACGCTGGGGAACACGCTCCGGCGGGTGCTGCTCTCCTCGCTCTGGGGAGCGGCGGTCACCTCGATCCAGATCGACGGCGTGGCCCACGAGTTCACCTCGGTCGCCCACGTCAAGGAGGACGTGACCGAGGTCATCCTCAACCTGAAGCAGTTGAACCTGAAGAGCTTCACCGAGGACCCGGTCATGCTCACACTCGACGTGAGGGGGCCCGCTACCGTCTACGCGTCCGACATCCAGGCCCCGTCCGACGTGGAAGTGGTCAACAAGGACCTCTACATCTGCACGCTGGCGGGCAACGGCCACCTGCGGATGGAGCTCAACGTCGAGCGCGGGAAGGGCTACGTGCCGGCCGAGCGCAACAAGCGCGAGGGCCAGCCGATCGGGGTGATCCCGATCGACGCCATCTTCTCGCCGGTCACCAAGGCCAACTTCAGCGTCGAAAAGACCCGGGTCGGCCAGACCACCGACTACGACCGGCTGCTGCTCGAAGTCTGGACCGACGGCACCCTCCGGCCCGAGGCCGCGGTTGCCCAGGCCGCCTCGCTCTTCACGCAGCACCTGGCCCTCTTCGTCAGCTTCGCCGAATCCATCGTCGAACCGCAGGCGGCGGCGCAGCAGCAGGCGCCCGGCCGGGGTGGGCGGCTGGCCGAGGTCCCGATCGAGGAGCTCGACCTCTCGGTGCGCGCTTTCAACTGCCTGAAGGCCAACGACATCTCCACCGTCGGCCAGCTGCTGGCCAAGAAGGAGGAGGAGCTGCTCGCCCTCCGCAACTTCGGCCGCAAGTCGCTGGACGAGATCAAGGAGAAGCTGGTCGAGAAGGGCTACATCAAGCCGGAAGAGCTGGATACAGTCTTCCACTGATGCGTCATCTCAAGAGCGGCCGGAAGTTCAACCGCGACACCGACCACCGGAAAGCGCTCATGCGCAACCTCTGCACGTCGCTGCTGGAATCCGGCCGCATCACCACGACCGAGGCCCGGGCCAAAGAGGTCCGGCGGTACGTGGAGAGGATCATCACTGCCGCCAAGGCCGACGACCTGGCCGCGCGGCGGATGGTGGCCCGGGAGGTTTTGAAGCCGGAGGTCCGCGAGAAGCTCTTCGCCAACCTGATCCCCAGGCTGGCCGCGCGGCCCGGCGGCTACACCAGGATCATGCGTAAAGGCCCCCGGTTGGGTGACGCCGCGCCGATGGTGATCATCGAGATCGTCGACTGAGGCACCTGGTCCTCCGTTCGGTTCAAAAGTGAATATCAAGGTCGTGCTGGAGTACGACGGGACCGACTTCTCCGGATGGCAGCAGCAGAGCGGCCGGCGCACCGTCGAGGGTGAGCTCCGGCGGGCGCTGCGGGAGCTGACCGGGGAGGCCGTCGCCGTCTACGCGGCCGGGAGAACCGACGCCGGCGCCCACGCGCTGGGGCAGGTCGTGAACTTCCGGCTGGCGAGCCGGCGGATCCCGCCCGCCCGGCTGGCGGCGGCGCTCAACGCGCGCCTTCCGGGCGACGTGAGCGCGGTTTCCGCCGAGGCGGCGCCCGACGATTTCCACGCCCGCTTCTCCGCCCGCTGGCGACGGTACGGCTACCGCTACCTGGACCGCGGCGCCCGCCCGGCGCTCGACCGGTACCGCTGCTGGCACGTCGGCAGGCGGCTGGACGAGGCGGCGATGGGCCGGGGGGCGGCGGCTCTGGTGGGACGGCACGACTGGACCAGCTTCTGCTCGGCTTCCGAGCCCGCCCAGGAGCGCACCCGCGAGATGCGGACGGCGAAGGTCAAACGGTCGGGCGACTTCATCGATTTGGAGCTGATGGCGGAGGGCTTCCTCCGCGGCCTTGTGCGCAGCCTCGCGGGCGCCCTGGCCGAAGTGGGGAGCGGGCGCCGGCCGCCGGCCTGGATCGGCGAGATCCTGGCCGCCCGCGACCGGAAGCTTGCGGGCAGAGAGTTGGTCAAGACGGCCCCCGCGCGGGGCCTGACGCTGATCGAAGTCGTGTATTAGGCAGAGGAAAAGAAACGTGAAGCAGAAAACCTGGACCGCCAGGAAGGAAGACTTGAAAGGGGACTGGTACGTCGTCGACGCCACCGGGGTGGCGCTCGGCCGCCTGGCCTCCAGTGTCGCGCGCCTGCTGCGCGGCAAGCACAAGCCAATCTTCACGCCGCACCTCAACACGGGAGACCACGTCATCGTCGTCAACGCGGCCAGGGTGCTGGTGACGGGTTCAAAGGCCGATGGCAAGCTCTACACGCGCTACTCCGGCTATCCAAGCGGGCTCAAGGCGCGCACGCTGCGCGAGGCTCAGGAGCTCGACCCCACTTTCCCTGTCTACAACGCGGTTCGTGGCATGCTGCAGCGGAACACGCTCGGAGCCGACATGCTGAAGCGGCTCCGGGTCTACGCTGGACCCGACCACAGCCACCAGGCCCAGCAGCCCAGGGCTGTGACATTCAACTCAAGGGGAGACATTGAAGACGGCTGATACGTTGCGGAAAAGGCTTGGGGTCCCCGCGAAATCGTCAGATTTCGTGGGGTTTGGAGATCTTGATCTTGGCTGAGGCGACCCCCAACTACGCCACCGGCCGCCGCAAGACGGCGGTGGCGCGGGTGCGCCTCGTCCCCGGCGAAGGCCGGGTGACGATCAACGAGAAGCCCGCCCTTCAGTACCTTGGCCGGCGGGTCCTCGAGATGGAGGTGCTGACGCCGTTTAGGGTCGCCGAGGTGCGCCGTTTCGACGCCACGGTGAAGGTGGTCGGCGGCGGCGTCTCCGGCCAGGCCGGCGCGGTTGCGCACGGCATCGCCCGCGCGCTCCTGGAGAGCGATCCAAACCTCCGGCCGACCCTCAAGAAAGCCGGGCTCTTGACGCGCGACTCGCGCGAAAAAGAGCGCAAGAAATACGGGCTCAAGCGAGCCCGCAAAGCTCCTCAGTACACGAAGCGCTAGCTGGCGGCTAGTTCTTGGCGGTGCTGGTCCCGGCCGGCTCCATCTTCTCGACCCACTGCTTGCGCCATTCGGGCGCCTCGAACGGGTCGGCGAAGTAGTCAGTCTGCTTGACGACCTTGCCGTCCTTGAACTCGAGGATGGTGGCGCCGTGGACCGTCTTGCCGCCGTAGTTCAAAAGCATCTCGGCCACCACCAGGTCGCCGCCGATCGTGACGCGGCGGAGCTTGGCGTCGGGCATGCCGGGGTAGGCGTCGTTGATCGCCTTGACATTCTTCTTGCCCCGGATGCGCTCGCCGGACTGCGGCCACTCCTGCACGACGTCCTCGTGCATCAGGTCCTCGAGACCGCGGTAGTCCCCGGATTCCATGGCCTGCCGCGCCTTCTCGACGACCTTCCGGGTCTCTTCCTCGCCCATGTCGCGTCCCTCCGTGTGCGGGCTGACGGAACGATGCGCAGTATGCGCCTAAGATGCCGGCATGAGGACCGTCGCCGAGCTCGCGCGCTGGTGGGCGCGGCGCCGGCCTGAGCTCGCCGCCACCTGGTTCGAAGGCCGCACCCGCACCTGGGCCGAGCTCGACGAGTCCAGCACAAGGCTGGCGTCAGGACTCGTCACCAAGCTCGGCGTCAAGCCCGGTGACCACGTCGCCATCCTGGACAAGAATACGGACGCCTACCTGGAGCTGATGTTCGCGCTCGACAAGGCGGGCGCCATCGCCACCCCGGTCAACTGGCGCCTGACGGGCCCCGAGGTGGCCAAGGTCGTGGGCGACGCCGAGGCTCAGGCGATCGTGGCCGGCGAGGCCTTCCGCAGCCAGGCCGACGCGGCCGGCGTCCGCGTCCTCGGCTTCGAGGAGCTGCCCAGGAACGGCGGCCCGGACCCGCACCTGGACGACGAGTCGAAGGTCAGCTGGCAGCTCTACACAAGCGGCACGACCGGGCTGCCGAAGGGCGCCATGATCAGCGGCCGCAACCTGATGGGCGGCACCTGTTCGGTGTTCTCGATCGAGGTGCCCGAAAGCCGGGTCGGCGGCCGCTCTCTGGTGGCGATGCCGCTCTACCACATCGGCGGCTGCGGCTGGGCGCTGGCGTCGATGTTCATGGGCAGCTGCGCGGTCGTGATGAGCGAGTTCATCCCGCAGCAGGTGCTCGACGTCATGGAGCGGGAGAAGGTGGAGACGTCCTTCCTGGTGCCCGCCGCGCTGCTCTTCCTGACCTCGCTTCCCGAGTCGGAAGGCCGCGACTACTCGGCGCTCCGGAACATCCTCTACGGTGCCTCGCCGATCTCCCAGGCTGTGCTGGAGCGGTCGATCCAGACGTTCGGCTGCCGGTTCACCCAGGTCTACGGCCTCACCGAGACGACCGGCGCGATCACGTTCCTGCAGCACGAGGAGCACCAGGGCGAGCGCCTCCTGAGCTGCGGCCGAGCTACGTTCGGCGCCGACATGCAGGTTGTGGACCCCACCGGCGCCCAGGTGCCGCACGGCGAGATCGGCGAGATCATCTACCGCGGCCCGGGCGTGATGCAGGGCTACTGGAACCGCGCCGGGGACACCGCCGAGTCGATCAAGGACGGCTGGTTCTACACAGGCGACGCCGGCACCGAGGACGAGGGTGGCTTCTTCTACGTAAAGGACCGGATCAAGGACATGATCATCTCGGGCGGCGAGAACATCTACCCGGCCGAGATCGAGAGCGTGCTGGCCGGCCACCCGGCCGTGGCCGACGTCGCGGTGATCGGCGTGCCGGACGAGACCTGGGGCGAGCGCGTCAAAGCGATCATCGTCCGCAAGCCGGGCACAGGCGCGACCGGTGAGGAGATCGTCGAGTGGTCCCGCTCCCGGCTCGCCGGCTACAAGCGGCCGAGCTCAGTGGACTTCACCGAGTCCATTCCGCGCAACCCGAGCGGCAAGATCCTGAAACGCGAGCTACGCGAGCCCTACTGGGCGGCGACCGGCCGCCAGGTCAACTAAGCCCTCGGGGATTTTCGAAACCGCCGGACCTCGAGGTCTTGCAGCCGTACACTTCGAACAGGGGTGGTCCGGTCCGCATGATCTTCGCTCGGTCCCGGCGCTCGTCCGTCCTGGTGGCCGGCTGCGGCCTGCTGGTCGCCACCATCTTCGGCGGTGTTTCCGCCGTGATCTTCGCCGAGCACGGACCGGACGTGGCCGGCCTGGCTCTTGGCATCGGCGCCGGGCTCGGCCTCGGCCTGCTGACCTGGGCGCTGGTCCAGCTCCGGAGCTGGCCGCCGTGCCGCCTGGCCTTCTTCCGCGACCGGCTGGTGATCGTGGCGGGCAAGGTCGAGCAGCATGCCCTCTGGGACCGCATCGAAACCGCCTCCCTCGCCCTCCCGGTCGAGTGGACCGGCAGCCGCTGGCCGGAGGTCCGGATCTCCGACCGGCTGACGATCACGCTCCGCCGCGGGCGGCCCGTCGTGCTCCGGCCGGCCGACTTCGGGCTCGCCCCAACCGGCTGCCGTGACCTGATCTTGAAGCTGCGGGACGAGTCGGAGCTGCGGTCCAGGCTGCCTGAGTTCGATTCCGCCCTCGACCTCTCCGACCGGCCCGTCTACGCGGGAGAGCTCATCACCCCACGGCTCTGACCTAGCCTAGTGGCGCTCGCCTCCCTCCCCGCGCCGGGGGGAAGGGAGGATGGAGGGTGGGGGCGTTGAGTCGGGTAGCAACCTCAGCGGACCCAGCCGGCGGAATTCTTCGCATCCGGCCGCCCATTTCCGCCGGGCGCCTGACGGCGCTGATGCCGTTGTCTGGGGGGCCCGGCGCGCGTCGTAACGCATCTTTGGATGCGTGGCCTAGCGCGCCACCCTATCCTAGGCACCGACGGCCTGGGCGGCCGGCCGGATGCCCTTCGGGCTGCTGAAGATTCCGCCGGCAGGGTCCACTAGCATTCCAAGGGTGGATACCGCGGTCACGCTCCGGGGACGCGACTTCCTGAGCGTTGCCGACTTCGACCGCTCTGAGCTCCTCGCCGTTCTCGACCGGGCTCGCGAGATCAAGGCGGGTCGCTGGCAGCAGCGGCCGCTGGCAGGCAAGTTCGTGGCCATGCTCTTCCAGAAGCCCTCGAACCGGACCCGGGTCTCCTTCGAGGTGGGGATCGCGCGGCTCGGCGGCACCGCGATCGCGCTCGGCGAGCAGGATGTGCAGATCGGCGTCCGCGAGACGGTGGCCGACGCCGCTCGCGTCCTCGAACGCTATGTGCACCTGGTGGTGGCTCGCCTGCGTCAGCACGCCGACCTCGCCGAGCTGGCCCAATTTGCCCGCATCCCGGTCGTCAACGCCCTCACCGAGGTCGAGCACCCGTGCCAGATCCTGGCGGACCTGCTCACCATCCAGGAGCGCTTCGGCACCCTCGAGAGCCGCCAGGTGGCCTACGTCGGGGATGGCAACAACATCGCCGTCTCGCTGAGCCACGCGGCCGCCCGGGTGGGCTTCCAGCTCCGCGTCATCACTCCCGCCGGCTACGAGCCGGCGTCGGCGGCCGGCCAGGCTCTCGTGAGCGACGACCTGGCCGCGGTCGAAGGGGCCGACGTCATCTACACCGACGTCTGGACGTCGATGGGGCAAGAGGCCGAACGCGACGAGAGGACCGCGGCCCTGGCCCCCTATCAGGTCAACGCCGAGCTGCTGGCTCGTGCGCCCAAGGCCATCTTCATGCACTGCCTGCCTGCCCGCCGCGGCGAGGAGGTGACCGACGAGGTCATCGACGGCCCCGCCTCCGTGGTATTCGACCAGGCCGAGAATCGTCTTTATGCTCAGATGGCGCTGCTGGCGCTGATCCTCGAATGAACGTCGTCTACCAGTTTTTCCAGACCTTCCTGCTCCGGATCATCGAGCTCTTCCAGAAGGTCGGCTGGGTCGAGATCATCGACATCCTGGTGGTGGCGGTGGTGCTCTACCAGCTCTTGAAGCTGGTCCAGGGCACGCGGGCTGTCGAGCTCATGGTCGGCCTCGTCCTGCTTGTCTTCGTGGGGCTGGTGGCGGGCGCGCTCAACCTGGTTCTGCTGGGCTGGCTCTTCCGGAACGCCGCGCCTTTCATCGTGATCGCGATCATCGTGCTGTTCCAGACTGAGCTCCGTCGAGCCCTCGACCAGGTCGGACGCCTGAGCCACATCAACATCCAGCTCACTCCCTTCAACCAGACGCTCTTCAACCGGGGCGTGGCGGAGGCGATCCGGGCCATCGAGCGGCTGGCGGCCCGCAAGACAGGTGCGCTCATCGTCTTCGAGCGCGAGGTCGGACTCGAGGACTACGCGGCGACGGGCATCCGGATCAACGGCGAGCTGACCGCCGAGTTCCTGCAGACGATCTTCTTCCCCAACTCACCGCTCCACGACGGCGCCGTGATCGTCCGCGGCAACTCGATAGTTTCCGCCGGCTGCCTCCTGCCGCTGCCGGAAGAAGGCCGCGTGCGGGAGCGCCTGGGCACCCGGCATCGCGCCGCCATCGGCCTCTCGATGGTGTCCGACGCGATTGTCGTGGTGGTCTCCGAGGAGACCGGAGCGATCTCGGCGGTCCAGGAGGGCGTGATCAATCGCAACCTCGACACTGACAAGCTGCGCACGCTGCTGATCGGCGGCCTCCCGGCGAAGAAGCGCTCGGACGGCCGCAGCCGCCGGGTGCTCCGGCAAACCGGCCGCCTGGCTGAGGTGATGCGATGGCGTGGCTGACGAGTAACTGGCAGCTCAAGGTGCTGGCGTTGCTACTGAGCCTCGGTCTCTTCACGGGGATCGCCTTCTCGCAGAACCCGTTCACGGTGGCGCCCGTCGACGCCAAGGTCGAATGGAACAATCCCCCGACCGACCTGATCCTCACCAGCTATCCGCAAAAGGTGCGGGTGACCATCTTCGGCCTGACCGACCAGGTGAACGCCGCGAAGGTGAACAACGGGGTGGTGGCTTCGGTCGACCTCTCAGGCATCAAGAAGCCCGGGCAGCAGATCCAGGTCTTCGCGGTTCCGAAGACTCCCCAGGGGATCACGGCCAACGAGAACCGGGTCCCCTTCTATGTCGACGTGGAGTTGAAGAAAGAGGCCGATGTCCAGGTCAAGCCCAGAATCAGGTACGCGCCCGGCTGGCAGCCGGTCAAAGAAACCGTCACCCCGGGCATCGTGCATGTCGTTTCGACGGAGAGCTTCGTCAAGGATCTCCAGGCCTACGTGACCGCTCCCAGCGCCTCGCCGGTCCAGGGCAACTCGATAATTCCCAATCTCGACATCACGTTCGAGAAAGCGGGCAAGCCGGTGACGCTCCCGCTCACCCTGCCGCGGAGCACGGCGGACGCCGCCATCGCCACCCTGGACATCCAGGCGCAGCAGCCCAACCAGACTCGCAAGACCACGCTGGTCGAGACGCCGACCGGCAACGCGGCCGCGGGCTACCGGATCACGGCGGTGATCATCAACCCCCTCTTCATCGACGTCTCGGGCCCGGCGGGCACGATCGCCGGGCTGGATTCGATCACGCTGCCACCGGTCGGGGTGGACGGCGCGACCGGGGACGTGACCCTGCGGGTCCAGGTGCCGCTCCCGGCCGGGGTCAGCACCGACCCCAAGAACAACACCGCGCTGGTCACCGTCCGCATCCAGAAGAACCCCGCGGTCCAGCCCTCACCTTCGCCCTGAGGGCTCCTAGGCAGGGTGCGGAGGAAGGGTTCCCGCGCCCTAGGGCGCGGCGTCGGCTCTGAGTCGCCCTGGCGGCCGATCCGTCAGTCGGCTCGTCCGCTCCTCAGTCAGGCAGCTTCGGCTGCGATCCTTCCGGTGCTCCGTCGCCTTCGCCGGCCCGGCTCGCCAGGATCGGGCTCAGCCCTCGACGCCCTTCCTCCGCCCTGCCCGGGCGTAACCACCTCCGCGGGGATCCCGTTGCTTATTTCGTAAGCTGAATCAAAGCGGCTGACGCCTATGTGCGGAATCATCGGATACCTCGGAAACAAGCAGGCGGCGCCCATCCTGATGGATGGGCTCAAGCGTCTCGAGTACCGCGGCTACGACTCGGCGGGGGTCGCGGTCCTCGAAACGAGCATCCACTCCAGCCTGACCAAGAGCGAGCGCAAGGTCGACGACCTGATCGCCAAGATCAAGGCCAACCAGCCCACCGGCCATCTCGGCATCGGGCATACCCGCTGGGCCACGCACGGAAAGCCCACCATCGTCAACGCCCACCCGCATTCGGACTGCTACGCCCGGATCATGGTCGTCCACAACGGGATCATCGAGAACTTCGCCGAGCTCAAGGCGGAGCTCGAAGCGAAGGGCCACGAGTTCACCTCGGAGACCGACAGTGAGGTCATCCCGCACCTGGTCGAGGACCTCTACCGAGGCGACCTGGTGACGGCCGTGCGGCAGGCCCTACAGAAGGTCCGCGGCGCCTACGCGGTCGCCCTCTACTCGCACGACGATCCGGAGCTGCTGATCGGCGCCCGGCTCAACGCGCCGCTGGTGGTCGGTCTGGGCGATGGCGAGTGGTTCATCGCCTCCGACATCACGGCGATCATTCCCTACACGAAGCGAGTGCTTGTACTCGGCGAGGGCGAGATGGTCGCCATCAGCGCGGTCGGGCCCCAGGTCTCGAGCCTGGACGGGGTGGCCATCGAGCCCAAGATCGTGCACGTCGACTGGGACGTGAGCCAGGCGCAGAAAGGCGGTTTCGACCATTTCATGCTGAAGGAGATCCAGGAGTCACCGGAGGCCGCGGCCAACGTGCTCCGGGGGCGGATCGGCGACGACGGGGCCGTTCACTTCAACGAGTTCGACGTTAGCGACGCCGAGCTCGACCGGATCCGCAACGTGAAGCTGCTCGGGATGGGCACGTCGCTGCACGCGGCGATGATCGGTGAGTACGTGATTGAGGATTGGGCGGGCATTCCGGCCAAGGCCGACGACGCCTCCGAGTTCCGCTACCGGCGGCCGCTGGTCGGCGAGGACACGCTAGCGGTCGTAATCACCCAGTCGGGCGAGACGGCCGACACGATCATGGGCATGCGGCAGGCACTGGAGCGGGGCGCGCTCACCGTGGCCGTCACCAACGTGGTGGCGAGCAGCGCCGCCCGGGAGGCGCAGGGCGTGATCTACCTGCAGGCCGGCCCCGAGATCAGCGTCGCTTCGACCAAGACTTTCATCTGCCACGTCATCAGCCAGTACCTGCTGGCGATGCGGCTGGCGGCGGTCCGGCACCGCCTGCCGCAGGAACGGGTGAACGAGCTGGTCATCACGCTGCGCGGCCTGCCCGAGGCGATCCGGGGCGTCCTTGCCCTGGAGCCGAGGATCAAGGAGCTGGCGCAGAAGTACAGCCGCTACTCGAACTTCATCTTCGTCGGCCGGGGCATCAATTACCCGGTCGCGCTGGAGGGCGCCTTGAAGCTGAAGGAGATCTCCTACGTGCACGCGGAGGGCACCTCCGGCGGCACGCTCAAGCACGGTGCCATCGCGCTCCTGGACGACCAGTTCCCGGTCGTCGCCATCTGCACCGAGTCGCCGGTCCGGGAGAAGATGGTCAGCAACGTCCACGAGATGGCGGCCCGCGACGCGCCCGCGCTGGCGCTGGTGACAGAGGGCGACACCTCGCTGGAAGGGATCGCCGCCGACCTCCTCGTCATGCCGCCGGCGGACGAGCCGGCGTCGGCCATCCTCAACACGGTCGCGCTGCAGCTCTTCGCCTACCACGTCGCGGTCGCGCTGGGCACCGACGTCGACCAGCCGCGCAATCTGGCCAAGAGCGTCACGGTCGAGTAACTTTCCTCTCGTAGAGGGAAGTGGGATGAGGAGTCCGGACGACCCGCTCCCGCCCGGCCGCTCGACGCGTGCCTATGCCGTGATCACGATCTCGTTGATCGTCCTCGGGGTCGCTCTCATCGCGTATTTCAAGCCGCAGCTGCCCAACCTGCTGCCGGTCCCGCCGGCACCGCCGCCGCTCTTCGTAACCTCGTCCCAGTTCGTCGACCCCAGCACCGGCTGGATGGCGGCCGGCCATCTGAGCTCGATCACCGCGGCCAGTCTCTACCGCACACGCGATGGCGGCAGGCACTGGCGGCCGCTCATCCCGGACCTCTCCGTCAGCCAGATCCAGTTCTTCGACCGCCGCTCGGGGATCGTGCTGGCGCCCGGCCGGCTCGAGGTCACGACCGACGGCGGCGACACCTGGGCTGCGCGGCCGACGCCAAACCACGACCTCGAGCCCATCAACGGGCTGCGGCAGACCATCTCCTTCATCACGCCCGACGAAGGCTGGTCGTTGACGGTCGGCCCCGATCTGGGCGACATCACACATGCACAATCCGCCTGGATCGACCACACGACCGACGGCGGCCGGACCTGGCAGCAGATCGCGAGCGTCACGCCCGGGAGCGACAGGTCCTCGGGGCTCTCGCTCTTCGGCGTCAAGGCCGGAATCATTTTTGGCAGCCGGACGGTGGGCTGGATCAAGGGAAGTGACCGTAGCCCGCAGTTCCTTTACGTGACCAGCGACGGGGGCCACCACTGGCGCTTCGCGCACTGGACTTACGGGCACTCCCTCGCCACGAACGAGTGGATGGCCGGGTTGGACGGCGTCGTGGCCGCGACCGAGGTCCAGGTCTCAATACCCAGGGTCCACACCGCGGTCTACGTGAGCCACGACGGCGGGCTCGACTGGACGGCCGCCCCGACGCCAGAAGCCGCCGGTCCGGCTTTCGACCCGCTTGGCGTTCTCGACGCGCAGCATTGGTGGCTCGCGACCGGGTCGACGATGTGGCGGACCGCCGACGCCGGGCGAACCTGGTCCGAGCGCAGCGCTGCCCTGCCCGGCGGTCTCAGCTTCTACAGCCTGACCCCTGTTTCAGAGCAGGTGGTCTGGGCGGTTGCCTCGCGTGCCTACCCACCCGACAAGCGCGGCGAGCGGCTCTTCCGGAGCTCCGATGGGGGCGCCACCTGGAAGGCGGTCCAGGCGCCCTGATGAGGACCCCGACGACCCGGTCTCCGAAAGCAGGCGCCTGCGAGCGGGGCCAGGACAGCGACGCCCTCCTCTTCTACGGCGGAGATGCGGGCGCCAGCTGGGAGCCGGTCGCGCTCCCGTCCGGCCTCTAAGCTTCCGCTGTGCGCAAGGTCGGGATCGACGCCGTGGCCGTGGAGCGGCTGGCGCTCGCCGTCCGCCGGTCCGGCCGCCGGTTCCTGCTGAAGAGCTACACGCCGGCTGAGCTCGACTACTGCGCCGGCCGCGCAGAGCGGCTGGCCGGGCGCTGGGCGGCCAAGGAAGCCGTCATCAAGTGCTTCGACGGGACCGGGATCTGCTACCCGCGCCGCCGGATCGAGGTCCTGCCCGGGCCCAATGGCGCCCCCTCGGTGACGCTCCTGGGCGGCGACCACCCGGCGACCATCGAGGTCAGCATCACCCATCACGGTGGCCTGGCGGTGGCGGCCGCCACGCTCGAGATGCCGCAGCAGGCGGATCTCCTGGAGACGCCACCGGCCGCGCTGCGGCTGCCCGACCGGCCGCCGGACGCGAACAAGGGCACCTTCGGCACCGCCGTGGTGCTGGCCGGCAGCCGGGGGCTGACCGGCGCTGCCTACCTCTCCTCGATGGCCGCCGCCCGGGCCGGCTCCGGTCTGGTCCGGTTGCTGGTGGCCGAGGGCATCTACCCGATCCTGGCGGCCAAGTGCGTGGAAGTGATGGCCACGCCGGTTCCGGAGGTGGCGCCTGGCGCCGTCGGCCATGCCGACCACGACGCCGTCGCCCGCCACTTCGACGGCGCTGGAGCAGGTCTGGTCGGCCCCGGGCTCGGCCAAGACCGTTCGACCTGGCGCCTCGCGACCGAGCTGGCCCAGCAGCTGCGTTGCCCCCTGGTCGTCGACGCGGATGGACTGAACGCGCTGGCTGACAACCAGCGGGCACTGCGCAAGCTGGGCCGGGACCGGGTCCTGACGCCCCATCCCGGCGAGATGGGGCGCCTCGTGCGCAAGCCCGTCAAGGAAGTCCAGGCCGACCGCGCCGGGATCGCCAGGCGGAAGGCTGAGGAGTGGGGGGCGGTAGTGGTGCTGAAGGGCGCCCGGACCGTGGTGGCGGCGCCCGACGGGCGGGTCTCAGAAGACTCCCATCAGGTTCCGGCGCTGGCGAGCGGCGGTACCGGCGATGTGCTCGGCGGCATGATCTGCGCCCTGCTGGCCCAGGGTCTCGACCCGTACAGCGCGGCCGTTACGAGCGTCTACGTCCACGCTGAGGCCGGGCGGCGGATCTCGCTGCGGATCGGCGACGCCGGCCTGCTCGCCTCCGACCTGCTGGACGAGATCCCCATCGTCTTCAAGCTGCTGCGGGCCGGGAGGGTGGGGTCGTAGACGACCTGCAGC
>CATPBK010000071.1 GCA_955652705.1 Candidatus Dormiibacterota bacterium
CGGCTCCTCTGGGATCGGCGCCGCCATCGCCGACCGGCTCGAGGCGGCCGGGGCGACCGTCCACCGCGTCAGCCGGCGCGGGCCGATCGCGCTGGACGTCACCGACCGGGCGGCCGTCGACCAGTTCGTACAGGGCCTCGATCGGCTCGACATCCTGGTCTGCGCCGCCGGCGAGAACGTGCCCCGTCGGGCGCTGGTCGAGCTCACGCCGGAGGACTGGGACCGCATCCTGGGCGTCAACCTGACGGGCGCCTTCAACTTCGTCGCCAGCGGTCTAGTGAAGCTGCGGCACGCGCTCGGCGACGTGGTCTTCGTGGCCAGCGTCTCCGGCCACTGGCCTGACCCGAGCGGGCCGGCTTACCAGGCCTCCAAGGCCGGCCTGATCGGGCTGGCGCGGGCGGCCGGCTTCGAGCTCCACGGCGAGGGCGTCCGCTTCTCGGTCATCAACCCAGGCGCCGTCGACACCCCGATCATGGATAAGCGCCCGGCACCTCCGCCCGCGGAGATGCGAGCCAGGATGCTCCAACCCGGCGACGTGGCTGAGGCCGCCCTGTTCATGCTGTCGCTGCCTGCCCGCGCCTGGATACCCGAGCTGACCATCCTGCCCACGGCACTGCAGGCGCTCGGTCAGACGGCCGGCGGCAGCGCCCCGCGGCCGGGTTAGACTAGCCGGCGCGGGGCCCGCCAACCCGAACCATCAAAACAATGGCGCACGCCCCCACGAGCTTCGTCCACCTCCACAATCACACCGAGTTCTCGCTCCTCGACGGGGCGAGCCGGATCGGACGCCTGGTCCGCAAGGCGGCCGACCTCGGGATGCCGGCGATCGGCATCACCGACCACGGCGTGATGTACGGCGCCATCCACTTCTACAAGGAGTGCCTGGAAGCCGGGATCAAGCCGATCATCGGCTGCGAGCTCTATGTGGCGCCCCGGTCCCGCCTCCAGCGCGAGGGTCGAGCCGACCGCGACCCCCATCACCTGACCGTGATCGCCCAGGACGGCGAGGGCTACCTCAACTTGCTCGAGCTCTGCAGCGCCGGCCACCTCCAGGGCATGTACTACAAGCCGCGGGTCGACAAGGAGATCCTGGCCGAGCACTCGAAAGGCTTGATCGCGCTCTCCGGCTGCCTGGCCGGAGAGGTCGCCGGCAAGATCACGGCCGGCGAGGAGGACGGCGCCCGCGAAGCGATCGCGACCTTTCGCGACATCTTCGGGTCTGACGGCTTCCTGCTCGAGGTCCAGCGGCACGGGATGGAGGAGCAGGAGAAGGTCAACCAGGCGCTGGTCGGGTTCGCCAAGGAGTTCAAGCTCCGGCTCTGCGTCACCAACGACCTCCACTATGTCGAACCCGACGATGCCGAGGCGCACGACGTGCTCCTCTGTCTCCAGACGGGCGCGCTCTACGAGGACCCCAAGCGCTGGAAGTTCGGTTCCCAGGACTTCTACCTGAAGAACGCCGAAGAGATGGCCGCGATGTTTCCCGACCTGCCCCAGGCTCTCGCTTCGACGCTCGAGGTCGCGGAGCAATGCAGCCTCAAGATCGAGCTCGGCCGAACGCTCCTGCCGCCCTTCGACGTTCCTGACGGCCAGACGCCCGAGCAGTACCTCCGCCAGCAGGTCACAGAAGGCCTCAAGTGGCGCTTCGGAAAGCCCGACAAGGCGCACCTCGACCGGGTCGAGGAAGAGCTGGCGGTGATCACCCAGACCGGCTACTCCTCCTACTTCCTGATCGTCTGGGACTTCTACCGATTCGCGCGCAAGAACGGCATCGCCGTGGGACCGGGGCGGGGCAGCGCCGCCGGGAGCCTCGTCAGCTACTGCCTCGGCATCACGAACCTGGACCCGATCCAGCACGGGCTGATCTTCGAGCGGTTCCTGAACAAGGACCGCGTGAGCATGCCCGACATCGACTGCGACTTCTCGGTCGAAGGCCGTGAGCGCGTGATCCGCTACGTGACCGACAAGTACGGCTCCGACCGCGTCGCCCAGATCATCACGTTCACGACGATGGCGTCGAAAGCGGCGATCCGCGACGTCGGCCGGGTGCTCGACGTGCGGCTCTCCGAGACCGACCGGCTCTCGAAGCTGGTCCCGGTCTTCCAGGGGCGGTCCAAGTCACTCGAGGACGCGCTCCGGGAAGTGCCGGAGATCCGTGACGCTTACGAAAGCGACCAGCAGGTCAAAAAGCTGATCGACATCGCCAAGAAGCTGGAGGGCGTGTCCCGCAATGTCAGCACGCACGCCGCGGGCGTCGTGATCGCGCCAGACCCCCTGGTGCGTCATGCGCCGCTCCAGTTCGGGCCAGGTCGCGAGGCGGTGATCACCCAGTACGACATGAAGGCGGTGGGCGACATCGGCCTCCTGAAGATGGACTTCCTGGGCCTCCAGAACCTGGACATCATCGCCACCGCCGTGCGCCTGATCAACGAGCGGCGGCCGGACTTGAAGCTGGACATCGACAAGATCCCCTTCGACGATCAGAAGACTTACGAGCTGATCGCGGCCGCCGACACGCACGGCGTGTTCCAGATCGACGGACCTGGCATGCGCCGGATGCTCGTCGAGATGAAGCCGAACCGTTTCGAGGACATCGTCGTCGCGATCGCCCTCTTCCGGCCCGGACCGATGGCCGACATCCCCGCCTACGTCGCGCGCAAGCACGAGCGGGAGCCGATCACCTACATGCACCCGCGGTTGGAGCCCATCCTGCGGAACACCTACGGCGTCTTCACGTACCAGGAGCAGGTCATGGAGGCGGCGCGGCAGCTGGCCGGGTTCACCCTCTCCGAGGCGGACATCCTGCGTTCGGCGATGGGCAAGAAGGACAAGGCCAAGATGGCCAAGCAGCGCGAGAATTTCATCGCGGGCGCGGTCAAAAACGACATCGACCGGCCGGTCGGGGAAGCGATCTTCGACCGCATCGCGCAGTTCGCGTCATACGGGTTCGCCAAGGCGCACGCCGCCGCTTACGCGGTCGTCAGCTACCAGACCGCCTACTTGAAGGCCAACCATCCTCTCGAATACCTGACCTCGATCCTCGTCCACATGGAAGGCAGCTCCGACAAGGTCGCTACCGCGATCGTCGACTGCCGCGCGCACGGCATCAACGTGCTGCCCCCGGACGCCAACCTCTCCGGCGTCGACTTCTCCATCTCCGGCGAGGGCATCAGGTTCGGTCTCGCGGCCATCAAGAACGTCGGCGTCAAGGCGGTCGAGACGATCGTGCAGGAGCGGGAGAATGCCGGCGCCTTCAAGTCGCGCGCCGACCTCCTCGACCGGCTGGCGGGTACGACCGAGGTCAACTTCCGCGTGATCGAGGCGATCGTCCAGTCGGGAGCGTGTGACAGCTTTGACGACCGCAACCGGCTGCTCTTCGACCTCGACAAAGCCTGGGAGGGAGCCGCCCGCCGGCGGCGGGATCGCGACGCCGGCCAGACGATGCTTTTCGAAGAGGTCGAGATTGAAGATTCGATCCCGGCCAGCGTGGGCGCCATGCCGTCCGAGGAGAAGCTGCGGCTGGAGAAGGAGCTCCTCGGCCTCTACCTGAGCGACCATCCGCTGCGGCGGATCGAGGCCGAGCTCCTGAAGCTGACCGACGCCCAGGCGGTGGAGATCACCTCCGACCTCCAGGACACCGAGGTCCGCGTCGCCGGTCTGGTCCGCAACGTCCGCCGAGTGGTGACGCGAAAGGGCCAGATCATGGCCTACGCCGAGCTGGAGGACCTGACCGGCCCGATCGACGTGATCCTCTTTCCCCGCACCTACGAGGAATACCGGCACGTCTTTCAGCCCGAGGCGGTCGTGGTCATCGCGGGGAAGGTGGACGCGCGCGGGGGCTCGGCACGGGCCAACAGCAGCTCGCCCCCGACGCTGGAAGGCGAAGAGCCGGAGGCGGCGGTCGACGCGGAGCGCGCCTCGGTCGTGGCCGACCAGGCCTGGCCCTGGGACGACCCGGACTGCGCGCCCGTCGCGCGCCGCCAGGTCGTCCACCTGAGCCTGCCCGCGGCGGGGCCGGAGCTGATGGGCGACCTGGCTCAGGTGTTGGTCCGCCACCCCGGGCCGGACGAGCTCTACCTCCACATCCAGGTCGCGGGCCATGAGGTCGTGGTGCAGCCGGGCGATCGATATCATGTCGCTGCCGGTCCAGCCCTGGCCGCCGAAGTCGACGCCCTCTTCGGCCGGCCGGTCACGCGGCTGGAGACGGTGCGGGCGAAGGCGCAGTCCTCGAATGGAAACGGGAGATCGCGAAGAAATGGACCATGAGGCTGGCGACCACATCCCCGAAGGTGGCTCCGGGCGCTACATCGTGGTCAAGGCCCTGGAGGATGGGGTGACCATCATGGGCTTGACGCGGGGGCGGGATACCCGTTCGCACCACTCGGAGCGGCTGGACGCGGGCGAGGTCATGGTGGCCCAGTTCACCGAGCTGACCGCCGCGATCAAGATCCGCGGCAAAGCCGAGATCTTCACCGACGTCGGGCGCGTCGACTCGGAGACCGCCAACCGTCCGCCTGGCGTCCCCGGATAGCCGGGCGTCTCATCCGCCCAGAACGCCGCTGCCGGTGTCGCCTCGTCCGCTCCTCGTCGCGCAGTCGTCGGATGCGCTGCCTGCGGTGCTCCGTCGGCTTCGTGGCAGCGGCGCCCTGGATCGGCGATCCGCGGCGGCATCCCGGGAACGCCAGCCGGGACCCCGTCGGGTAATAATCGAAGTAGCCTTCGTTACCCCGGCGCGCTTCAGGCGTTGGGTTGCTAGGGATCTATGAGGACTCTCCGCCTCGTCGCCGTCCTCGCAGCAGCCGTCGTGGCTTTGCTGGCGGGTCCGGCGCGGGCCGACGACGCGAGCCTCCAGGTCGATTTTGCCGCGGGTTGGGACGGCGGCGGCGTCGCCGGTTCCTGGGTGCCGCTCTGGGTGCACGTCGTCAACACCTCGGCCACTGAGTTCCGGGGGACCCTGGTCTTGCGGCCGAAGGTGGTCCGCTCGGTCAACATCGGCGGCGCTTTAGACGCGAACGTGGGGACGATCTACGAACAGCCCATCACCATCCCGGCCCACGGAGACAAGACCGTCGCCATCTACGGCCAGGTCGTGGACCACAGCGCGTACGAGGCAGTGCTCCTTGACTCCTTGGGCCGGGAGACCGCCGCCAGCGCCCAGGCGGGCGTCAGCTCCGGCATCCTCTCGGTGGCGCTGCTGAGCGAAGTCACCGGCGGCGAGTCCTCACTCAAGGCGGCGAAAGGCCCGCGCCAGGTCGGCGTGGTGCGCTACGGCAGCGCCCAGGGCTTCCCGAGCAACCCGCTCTTCCTGGGGGGAATCGCGGCTGTCGTGATTGAAGACTTCGACGTCTCCACGCTCAGCCAGGCGCAGTTGAGCGCGATCGCCGAGTACGTCGGCCTGGGCGGGAACCTGGTCCTGGCGGGCGGCCCGGCCTGGCGGCGGACGCTCTCCCAACTGCCCGTGGCCCTGCTGCCTCTGCACCCCTCGGCGACCGGCTCCGCATCGCTCAAGCCGATCGCCACTCTGGCTGGCCGGGACACCGACCTGGTAGCCCCGGTCGTCCTCGGCGACGTGCAGCGGGGAGCGCGCGTTCTCCTTGGGGATCCGAACGGACCGCCGCTGGCCGTGGAAGCCGACTACGGCGCGGGCCGCATCATCGAGCTGGCCTTCGATCCCGGCGCCGCGCCTGTCGCACAGTCAGCGGACCTCCCGAGCCTGGCCTGGCAGGAGGTCTACGGGATGGCCTCGGCGGGCCCCACCGCCAACTCCGCGAATGCACGGCAGACGGGGACGCCGTGGATAGGTCCGCTGCCGGCCCAGGCCGGCGTCGCTGGCGGGGTGAGCAGTGGTCCGGCGATCGCGATTCCCGCCCGCCCGATCGGTCGCGGGTCCGTGGCGCTCGACCAGAACGTGATGCCGCTGCTTCAGCAGACGCCCGCCTCGGCGGTTCCGCCGGTGGGGCTGCTGGGCGGCCTCCTCATCGCTTACATCCTGCTGGCCGGGCCGGTCAACTACGCCGCGGTCCGCGCGATCGGCCGTCGCGAGCTGATGTGGGCTACCGTGCCCCTGATCGCTGTCGTGTTCACGGCCGGCACCTATGCCACCGGACTCATCCGCCACGGCTCCGACTACGTGGTGACCGAGGTCTCGGTCCTCCGCGTCGCACCCGATGGCGCGGTCGATACCGTGTCTTACAACGGCCTCTTCTCGCCGCGGAAGGGTGACGTCTCTGTGCAGCTGGCGTCCGATGTCCTAGCCAGCACCAGTATCGGCTACTACGACACCACCCCGGCCGCCGACCGGGTCATCTTGAAGCGAGTTCCCGAGGTGGTCCTCCGCAACCTCGCCCTCTGGAGCTCGCGCGCGTTCAAGACCGAGTCGTTCCAGCCGGGCCACCCGGCTCAGCTCGCGCTCGAGGCCCACCTCTCCCTGCAGGGCACGCACATCACCGGCACCGTGACCAACCACGGCAAGACGGCGGTCCAGCGCCTGGCGCTGGACACCACCAGCGGCCAGCGCGCCGAGATCGCGCCGACCCTGGCGCCGGGCGCCACGGTCAAGGTGGACAGGTTGCTCGAGAACGCTCCAGTCTCGTCCTGGCCTTACACGTGCGCCACCGGCGTGAACACCAGGCCCTGCATGGCCCTCTGTCCCGACAACGCCACCTGCAGCGGCTCGGGCAAGGCCTCCTCGTCCCTCGCGGGCCAGGCCTTGCGGGAGATCGCGGTCGAGCAGGCCGCTGCCGCCGACCTTTTCAGCCGAACCTCCGATTTCCAGGCCCTGGTCGCCGTGGTCGATACCAAGGCCAGCCTGACTGTGGAGGGCAGCCCGCCAGGCCGGAAGGCGGTCGCGGCCATCGTGGCGCCGGTCAAGCTGGAAGCTGTCGACAAGCTGCTGCCCGGCTGGGCGACAGCGCAGCCGTTGCTCAGCATCTCGAGCAGCAACCGGCAGACCGACGTCTACGACTTCGAGCTGCCCGCCGTGGTGGGCGGCCCGCTCGTGATCGACGAAGTCGGATCGGCGGGAATCGCCCAGGGCAAGCCGTTCTTCCGGCAACCCCTGGTCACCTACGAGGTGTATGACTGGGCGAAGGGTGGCTGGGTGATCTTCGACCCGAGCAAGCCCGCGGTGCTCACAGGCGGGGAGACGGCGGGCGGCGTCGTCCGCGTCCGCACGACCTCGGACCTCGGCTTCTACGTCGGCAATCCCCTCGAGGTCTACACGCAGGGCGCGCCCCCGGCGAGCGGGGACCTGCTGCCGTGATCGCGGTCGACCACCTGCAGAAATCGTTCGGGCGCCAGGTGGCGCTCGAGGACGTCTCCTTCGCGGTGCCAAAGGGCGAGGTCTTCGGGTTCGTGGGTCCGAACGGCGCCGGCAAGACGACCACCATCCGGATCCTGGCCACCCTCAGCGCTCCCGACGGCGGGGACGCCACAGTGGGCGGCGTCCCGGTCAGCGAGAACCCGGCCGAGGTGCGGGCGTTGATCGGCTACATGCCCGACTTCTTCGGCGTCTACGACCGGCTCACGTCCGGTGAGTACCTGGAGTTCTACGCCGCCTGCCACGGGGTGCCCCGGCGGCGGCGGGCGCGCGTCGCCCAGGAGCTGCTCGAGCTGGTCGACCTGACCGACCGCCGGGACGTCGCGGTCGACACGCTGAGCCGGGGGATGAAGCAGCGCCTGGGCCTGGCCCGTGCCCTGGTCCACGATCCCCAGGTGCTCCTCCTGGACGAGCCGGCGTCCGGCCTCGATCCGCGCGCGCGCGTCGAAATGAAGGAGCTGATCCGGGAGTTGCGCAGGATGGGGAAGACGATCCTGATCTCGAGCCACATCCTCCCGGAGCTGGAGCAGCTCTGCACCTGGGTCGGCTTTATCGATGGCGGCAAGATGGCCGCCGCGGGGCCGATGGAGGAGGTGCGCGACCGCGTCACGACCGGCCGCCGCCTGCGGATCGAGCTCGCCCAGCCCAGCGAGGAGGAGACCGAGCGCGTGGCCGCCCTGCTGCGCGATCATCCAGGCGTGCTCGCCGTGCGGCCGCTGCCCGACCACCTCGAGGTGGCGGTCAACGACGAGGTCGAGGACGAGCAGCTGCTGTCGGCGCTGGTCGAGAAAAAGGTCCGGGTGCGGTCCTTCTCGCAGATCGCGGGCGACCTCTCCGAGGCCTTCATGCGCTTGACCGAGGACCATCGCGGGTCGTGATCACGTGAGCGTCACCCGTCGCTTCCTGCAGGGCCTCGACAACCCCATCGTGGTCAAAGAGGGCGTCTCCCGGATGCGGACCTGGCGGGCTCCCGTCGTGGCGACGCTCTACCTGAGCTTGATCGGCGCCGTCGGCTACGCCTGGCTCAACGTGGACATCGGCGTCACGCAGCAGTCAATCGGCGCCGTCAGCGCGTCGGCGATCGGCAGCCACGCTTTCGCTGCGATGGCCTTCTTCCAGCTCACGCTGATCAGCCTCTTCGCGCCCGCGCTGGCCGCCGGCGCCGTGAGTGGCGAGCGGGAGCGGCAGACCCTCGACGTCCTCCTCGTCAGCCGGGTGTCGGCCTTCGGGATCATCTGGGGCAAGCTGGTGGCCTCCATGGCTTACACGCTGCTGCTGATCCTGACCGCGCTTCCGCTCTTCGCGGCGGTCTTCCTCTTCGGAGGGATCGACCCCTCCCAGTTCTTCGTGTCCCAGCTCATCACCGTCGCCACCGCCATCGGCCTGGGCGCCATCTCCATCTTCTGGAGCACGCTTTTCAAGCGCAGCCTGGCGGCGACCGTGATGTCCTACGCTTCCGCCTTCGGCCTCATGGTCGGTACGGCGGTCTTGAGCACGATGCTGATGGCCACCCAGTTCACGGCGGGGCGCGGCACCCTGATCGCGACGACCGGGGCGCAGACGCCCGGGCTGCCCGCGCTCTGGTACCTGAATCCGTTCTTCTCGCTCTACGAGGTCCTCTTCCCGCAGGGCTACGCCTGGCCGACGCTGCGGACCTTCTTGCAGCTCCTGATCTTCGGCCCCGGCGCGGGCGGGTACACCCCGATCGGGGGGCCTGTGGTCGAGCCCTGGCACGCCACAGTCGTCGCCGAAGGGCTCGTGGCCGTGGCCTGCACCATCGCCTCGGTCTGGCTGCTGCGCGGCCGCCGGACCAGGCCCCGGCGTCGCGTCGAGCCGGTGGCCCAGGAGCCGGCCTGATGGAGGAGCTGGACAGCTTCCTCGCGCGGGCCCGCTCGATTGTCGCGGGCGGGCGGGCGCTGACCTGGAGCGCGCGCGGGCTGGCCGCGGCCGGCACGTTGGCCCTGGGCGTCGAGCTGCTCTTCCGCGCCTACCCGGTCGACCCCGCCTGGCCGGTCCTGGCGGGCTGCCTGGCCTTCGGCGGCGTGCTGGCGGCCGGCGGCTGGGCTCGCGCCTGGCCCTCGCAGATGGAGGTCGCGCGGCTTGCCGACCTCCGGCTCGGCGCCCGGGAGCGGCTCTCGACGGCCCTCGAGTTCGCGCCGGCGGCGGGCGTCCTGGTCGGGCGCCAGCGCAGCGATGCCGCGGGCTGGCTGGCCGGCGCCGACCCGAAGCTGGTGCGCGATCCGGGGCTGCCCCGGCGCTCCGCCGCTCTGGGCCTGGTCGCCGGCCTGTTCGCGCTGGGCTTGGCGTTCGCCCCCAACCCCGCTCTCCAGCAGCTGCGCTCAGAGCGTGCCCAGCAGGCCGCTCAGAACGCCGCCGCCGACAAGATCGACGCGATCGTGAAACAGGTGCAGTCGAGCCCGGGCGCGCTGACGGACGAGCAGAAGCAGGCCCTGATCCAGGACCTCAAGCAAGCGGAGCAGAACGTCCGCAACGCGAAAGACAAGCAGAGCGCGATCGCCGCCATCAGCCAGGCTCAGTCGGACATCTCCAAGCTGCAGGACCCGACGCTGCCCTCCAAGAACGCGGCCAGCGCGGCCGCCGGCAAGGAGCTGCAGGGCAATCCCAATTCGGTCAAGGCCGGGCAGGCCCTGGCGCAGGGCAACAACGCGGCCGGAGCCGCCGAGCTCCAGAAGCTCGGCTCCAACGTCTCCAAGCTGAGCCCGCAGGAGCAGCAGCAGCTCGCCCAATCGCTGAGCAACGCGGCCCAGGCCTCCAAGGACGGCAATCCCGATCTCTCGAAGAGCTTGCAGCAGGCCTCCGACGCCCTCCAGAAGGGCGACGCGGCGGGCGCCCAGCAGGCCCTCAACGCCGCTTTCCAGCAGCTCCAGCAGCAGGCCGGGGCCGACGACTTCACGGGCGCCTCTGCGCAGGCCGTGAACGGGCTCCAGCAGGCCAAGCAGGGCCTGGCGCAGGACCAGCCGGGCCAGGGAAGCGCGGGCCAGGGCGGCCAGGGCTCCGGCCAGGGCGCGGGCCAGGGCCAGGGCGGCCAGGGCAAGGGCTCCGGCCAGGGCGCTGGCTCCGGCAGCGGCTCCGGGACCGGGACGGGGTCGTCAGGTTCCGGGTCGGGTACCGGGACCGGCGGTGGCAGCGGCAGCGGCTCCAGCCCGGGCGGGACCAAGCCGGCCGGCACGAGCGAGAAGGTCTACGTGCCCGGGGCTGACACGACCCCGACCGGCAACGGACTCCCTACGGGCGACCCCACGAGCGGCAGCGACGCCGGCTTGACACCCTACCAGGACGTGCTCGGCACCTACCAGCGGTACGAGACGAGTGAGGTCGACCGCCAGCTCATCCCCGAGCAGGAGCGCGACCTGGTCCGGGCTTACTTCCAGAACCTGAGCCAGCCGGGACCATAGTCGCGCTGTGAAACCCCTCCCGGCCGCCACCGGTGCTCCGGCGCCCATGCGGGCCACTGCCGACGTCGGTTCCTCCGCTCCTCAGTCAAGCGCCCGCGAGCGCGTTCCTTCCGGTGCTCGGAACCGACGAGGCGGCATTGGGCCACCTGGCTCGGCGGATCCCTCGGCGTCGGCCGGGAGGCGTTTCACCACATGACTGCGGTCCGCAAAGCTCCTGAGGAGATGACGCCCGAGCGCTTCAGCGAGATCACGCTCGCCATCGAGAAGGAGCTCGGGCGCTTCATGGTCGGGCAGGCCGAGCTGATCCGGCTCACCCTGATCGCACTGATCGGGGGCGGCCACGTCCTCCTGGAAGGCGTCCCTGGTCTCGGCAAGACCGTGCTCGTGCGCTCGCTCGCGTCGGTCCTCGACCTGGACTTCGCCCGGGTTCAGTTCACGCCTGACCTGATGCCAGCGGACATCACCGGTACGCACATCGTCACCGAGGACGATGAGGGCCGCCGCCGCTTCGAGTTCCAGCCCGGACCACTCTTCACCAACCTGCTGCTGGCCGACGAGATCAACCGGGCGACGCCGAAGACCCAGAGCGCGCTCCTCGAGGCGATGCAGGAGCGGCAGGTGACGGTCGGCGACAAGACGCGCCCGCTGCCGGCTCCGTTCTTCGTGCTGGCGACGCAGAACCCGATCGAGCTGGAAGGCACCTACCCGCTGCCGGAGGCACAGCTGGACCGCTTCTTCTTCAAGCTCCTGGTGCCTTTCCCGGACGCCGAGCAGCTGGCCGAGATCGCCAAGCGCACGACCGGGTCGACGACTGTGCAGCTGGACGCAGTTGCGGGGCGGACCGAGCTGACGGGGATGACGGAGCTGGCCCGGGAGGTCCCGATCGCCAGCCACGTCATGGACCGAGCTGTGCAGATCGTCCTGGCCACGCACCCGGACCGGGAGGCCGCCCCCGTCGAGGTGAAGAAGTACGTGCGCTGGGGAGCCAGCCCGCGCGGGCTGCAGTCGCTGGTGCTGGCGTCCCGGATCCGTGCGCTCCTGGACGGCCGCTTCAACGTGGCGCTGGAGGACCTGGCCGCCCTGGCGCCCTCGTCGCTCCGGCACCGCATCTTCTTGAACTTCGAAGCCGACGCCGCGGGCGTGGAGCCGGACTCGATCGTATCGGCAGTCCTGGGGCAGAGGGGCGGGCCAGCGAGCTGAGATGGGGCGATCCAGGTGGCCCGAGCCCAAGGCCGGCGCCGACCACGGAAGGGATTGCACTTTTAGGTGCCTGACCGACGCGCGCAGGCGCCAACACCGGGAACGGCCCGCATGGGCGTCACAGATTCCCCGCTGGCCCGTCCTCCTGCCCCACGGGTGCTAAGTCCAGCTGAGCTGAGCCTGCTCAGCCGGCTCGACCTGGCCTACCGGAGGCCGGTCAGCGGTCTCTACGCGGGGGAGCGGCGCTCGCCCCGGGCGGCCCGCTCGCCCGAGTTCGCCGACTTCCGGCCGTACGTGCCGGGCGATGATTTCCGCCAGATCGATTGGCGCGCCTTCGCCCGCCTGGAGCGGCTGATGCTGCGCCTCTACGTGGCCGAAGAAGAGTCCTCGCTCAACATCGTGCTCGACTCGAGCGCCTCGATGGCTCTCGGCACGCCGCCCAAGTGGGAGTCGGCGCGGCGGCTGGCGGCCGCTCTCGCCTGCCTCGGCCTGGCCGGCATGGACCGCGTGGCCGTGGGCATTCTCGGCGACCGCAACCGGCGGACGCAGTTCCTGCGCGGGAAGGACGGCGTGCCCAGGATCTGGGCGTTCCTCGAGAAGCTCGAGCCTGCCGGAGAGGCGAGCGCGCCTCAGCTCACTCAGCTCGACTGGCTGCGGCCAGGCATGACGGTGGTGATCTCCGACTTCCTGACTGAGGATTCCTGGGCCGCTCCCGTGGCGGGGCTCCGGCGCCGCCGGCAGGAGCCCCTGCTCTGGCAGGTGCTGGCGCCGGACGAGGAGAACCCGACCCTGGCCGGCGACTGGAAGCTGGTGGAGGCCGAGTCGGAGCGCATCCGGGAGGTGACGATCACCCCGACGCTCGTCGAGCAGTACCTGGCCGCGCTGGCCGACCATCGAGCCGGGGTGAGGCGGGCGGCCGAAGGCGCCGGCGGCCGGATGCTGCACACGCTCAGCTCAGATGACCTCGAACGCTTGATGCTGGCTGGACTCCAAACGGGCGTCATCAGGAGATGACGCGATGACCTGGCTGGCCCCGATCGGCGCCGCGGCGCTGCTCGCCGTCCCCGCCATCCTGCTGCTCTACTTCCTGAAGGTGAAGCGCCCGGAAACCCGGGTCGCGTCGCTCATGTTCTGGCGGCCGTTCGTGGCCGACCGCCAGGCCAACGCACCCTGGCAGCGCCTGCGCTCTTCCTGGCTCCTTGTCCTCCAGCTGCTCGCCGCGCTGGCGATCGCGCTGGCGCTCCTGCGGCCGGGCGTGACCGGCGCCGCCGGCATCGCCGACACCACGATCGTGATCCTCGACGGCTCGGCCAGCATGCAGGCGACGGATGTCGGCCCGACCCGGTTCGGAGCTGCGGTCGATCAGGCCCGCGGCCTCGTCTCGCAGCTCCCGCCGGGAAAGCAGATGGCGATCGTCCTGCTGGGTCAGCACGCCCAGCTGCTGTCGGCGCCGAGCGGCGACCCGGCGGTGTTGATGGGCGCGCTCGACCGGGCGCGACCGACCACTGGCGAAGTCGACCTAGGGGAAGGCCTCTCGCTCGCGAACGCGGTCCTCACCGGCCACCCGAACGGCTCCATCCTCCTGCTCGGCGACGGCCACGCCCGGGCACCGGCGGCGCCACCCAAGCTGCTCGCCCCGCTCACCTACGAGCAGGTCGGCAGCACCGGCGAGAACGTCGGCATCGAGGCGATCGCGCGGACGGCGGGCGGCACCGTCTTCGTGCGGGTCGCCGACTACGGTAAGCGCGACCGCGACCTCCGGCTCGAGCTCCGGGCCGATGGCCGGCTGGCGGATGTGCTGCCGGTTCATGTCACAGGCGGCTCGACCGCGGATGTCACCTGGTCGGGCCTGCCCACCGGCGCGCAGGTGCTGGAGGCCCGCCTCACCCCGACCGACTCCTTCGCCCTCGACGACGCGGCCTGGCTGGTCACCGGGGCGCCCTCGGTCCGTCAGGTCGAGCTGGTCACTGCCGAAAACGGGTTCCTCCAGCGTGCGCTGGAGCTCCGGCCAGGCATCAAGGTGACTGTCGTGAAGCCGGCCGATTACAAGCCGAGCAAAGCCTATGACCTATTCGTCTTCGACGGCTTCGTGCCGCCAGGGACGCTGCCGAGCCCGGCCCTCCTCGTCGGTCCGCCCCAAGGCCAGGGCCCGGCCCCGCTCGGGCCGGGGATCGCACCCGGCATCGTCCTGCCGGGAACCCGCGGCGACCCCCTGCTGCAGGACGTGGTGCTGAAAGACGTCCACGTCCAGGTCGCCGGGCGCGCGACGCCGCCCCCGGGCTGGCGGGTGGTGTTCGGAGGGGCCGACGACCCCCTCCTCCTCGCCAGCGTCGGGGAGCCCCGCTTGGCTGAGCTGACGTTCGACATCCACCACTCCGACCTCCCGCTGCGGGCTGCCTTCCCGATCCTCATGCAGAACCTGCTCTCCTACCTCACGCCAGGCGGCTTTGAGAACCAGGTCTATGCGCCAGGGCGGCCGATCACCCTTGCTGCCGAAACCGGGGCCAAGTCGGTCGACGTGATCGACCCGGGCGGCCGCTCGACCAGGCTGCTGCCTCCGTTCCCGCCCTACTCGCCGGCCACGCCCGGCGTGTACACGGTCCGCCAGCAGCTCCCGGACAGCGTGCGAGTGAGCCGCTTCGTGGTGGATTTCGCCGACCAGGCGCTCTCCCGGATCTTGCCCGGCCCGAAGCCGGCCGTGCAGGTCGTGGACCGCCCGGCGAATCGGGTCTCGCGAGGGGTGCTGGAGCTCTGGCCCTGGCTGGCGGCCGCGGCGCTCCTGTTGCTGGCGGCCGAGTGGTTCGTCTTCCACCGAGGACCCTGAAAGGTGAGCGGGTTCGGTTTGGCGGTCCTGCGTCCGGAGTGGCTCTGGGGCCTGGTCCTGGCCCCGCTCCTGTATGTGCTCTGGCGTCTCTGGCCGCCGCCGCTCTCGCGCCAGCGCGCGCGATTTTCGCTCGGGCTGCGGGTGCTCTTGATCGCCCTGCTGGTCTTCGCGCTGGCCGGACTCAGGGTCACCATCCAGCCTCACCAGCGGGCGATCATCGCCGTCGTCGACCTCTCGGCCAGCACGCGTCACAGCCTCGACGCGGAATCCGCGACGGTTCGCAACCTGGCCGGGGGGAAAGGTGCGGACGACCTCTTCGGAGTGGTCACCTTCGGCCACGACGCCCAGGTCGAGCTGAGCCCGACGAAGACGCCGAACTTCGAGATCTTCCAGACGCAGCCCGACCCCAGCTACACCGACGTTGCCGGCGCCCTGCGCCTGGCGGCTGGCATCATCCCGGACGGCTACGGGCGCCAGCTGGTGCTGATCTCGGACGGGCGGCAGAATCTCGGCGACGCGGCGGCCACGATCACGGCCCTGCGCGCGGAGGGCGTGCGGGTCGACGTCTACGGCGTGGGCATCGCGCCTTCCTCCGAGGTGCTGGTCCTGGCGGTGGACGCGCCCTCCGAGCTGCGTGTCGGCCAGCAGGCCAGGGCGACGGTCCGGCTGCGGTCGACCGGGCCCGCCAAGAGCCAGATCGTGCTTCGCGTGGACGGGCAGGAGCAGGCGGTTCGCGACCTCGAGATCCCGTCCGGCGTTTCGACCCAGACCTTCGACCTGCCGGCCCTGGAGGCCGGCCTGCACTCCGTCCGCGCCGAGCTGGTCAACGCTCAGCCCGACACCTACGCGGAGAACAACGAGGGCGAGGCGGCCATCCGTGTCCTGGGCCAGCCTTCGGTGCTCGTCCTGGAGGGCGCCCCCGGCGCCGGCGACAACCTGATGGCGTCGCTCGCGGCCGGCGGTATGAAGGTCGACCGGCTGCCGGCCGCGCGGGCGCCGGTGGACACCAAGGTGCTTGGCGGCTACGACTCGGTGGTGGTGGTCAACGCCGCGGCGGACACCTTTCCGACAGGGTCGCTGGCCGCCCTCGCGGCGTCAGTCAAGGATCTCGGCCACGGTCTCGTGACGATCGGCGGCACCAGCGCTTATGGCCCAGGCGGCTGGCAGGGGACACCTCTGGAAGACGCTTCACCCGTGCGCATGGACCTGCCGCCCCGCAAAGAGAAGCCGAAGGTGGCGGTCGTGCTGGCCATGGAGAGCATGGAGAACGCCAGCCTGGACCAGGTCGCAATCGGCGCCGCCGAGGGGGTCATCGACAAGCTGACACCGGAAGACATCGTGGCCGTGACCGACAACGCCGGCCAGTTCGTAGTCCCCCCGACACCGGCCAAGGACAAGAAGGCGATCGACCGTCTCCTGGAGAGCTCACGCCTCAGCGACGGGCCTTACCTGCCATCGCTCAAGCTGGGCGGCGATGCGCTGCTCAAAAGCGACGCGCCGCTCAAGCACATCATCATCCTCGGTGACGGCGACGAGGTCTTCGCCCAGACCTCGGGCCAGTACCAGACCCTGCTCCAGGACTACCGCGCGAAGGGCATCACCACCTCCGCGATCGGCGTCAACACGCATGGCTCGCCGCAGTTCATGGCCAACATGCAGGACCTGGCCCGGTGGGGCGGCGGACGCTTCTATGAGTCGGACGATCCCACCCAGGTTCCGCAGCTCTTCCTGAAGGAGAGCCTGGTCTCGCTGCGGCCCTGGTTCGAGCAGCAGAACTTCTTCCCCAAGGTGACCTCGGCGGGCGACCTCCTCGCGGGCGTTCCGCTCAACGCTTTCCCGGAGCTCGGCGGCTACGTCGTGACCACGCCCAAGCCGAATTCAGAGATCTACTTCACCAGCCCCAAGGAGGACCCGGTGCTGGCCGCCTGGCAGTACGGCCTCGGCCGGGCAGTGGCCTGGACGAGCGACTCCCAGGGCCAGTGGACCGGGGGGCTCCTGCGCTCGCCCGTCGGCGGCAAGCTGTTCGCGCGGATGGTGGCCTGGACCCTGCCCAGCTTCACGGGCGCGCGCTTGCAGACGGAGGCCTCGATCACCGGCGACAGCCTGGAGGTCACCGTCACGGGCGCAGCCGACGCGACGGGCACCCTGAGCGTCGGGGTCCTGGCGCCGGACCTCACCAGCTCGGTCACTCAGATCCCAGCGCAGGGGCCGGGCAAGTGGCACGGGCGGATTGACGTCGGCGCCACGGGGACCTACCTGCTCCACGTGATCCTGGCCCGGGGCGGCGCGACGATCGCCACTTCAGACACCCAGGTGGTCGTGCCCTACCCGCCCGAGTACCTGCAGCTTGGTCGCGACGATGGTGCCCTTCGCGACTACGCGAACCTGGACGGCAAGCTGCTGGCCAACCCTGCGCAGGCCTGGACGCTGCCGACACCGGCGGTGCCCACCAGCTC
>CATPBK010000072.1 GCA_955652705.1 Candidatus Dormiibacterota bacterium
AATTCGACACGCTGATCGGCGGTGAGAAGGTGGAATTCTATATCGAGCCGAGCCCGAAGGGCCCGCGCGCGAATCGCGTGAAGGTCGCCGCCTAACCGGCTTCCAGACCAACCACAAAGAGCCCCGTCCGAGTTTCTCGGGCGGGGCTTTCTTCTTTTAGCCGGACGCCAGGGCCAAGCAGCTCTCCGCGGCCGTCCGGATGTGCCTGGCGAAGTCCTCCACATCTGGAACCAGGCCGGGGTCGGCCGTGAGGCCGAAGTGGACGAACCCGTTGTAGGAGACGATCGCCACCCCGAGGCCCATCGAAGGGTAGAGGGGCGCGAACGGCCAGACCTCGAGCAGCTCCGACCCGCCGCTGTAGAGCGGCACCTGCGGGCCCGGGATGTTCGTCACGTTCAGCTTGGCTCCCGCCTGGGGAGTCGACATGACCCGGCCGGCGAGCACCAGCAGGGTGGGTGGCGCCCAGTCGGCCAGGCCGGCCAGCTTGTCGGCGGCCACCGCCTGCCTGGTGCGCTTCAGGTCGCCGGTCGTGTACTGGATCCGGCGCAGCCTTTCCTCAATCGGGATCGCCCCCGTCGGCATCTCGACCACCATGCCGCTGATACGGTTGCCCAGCTGCCCGCGATCGCCGGCTTCCCGGACCGAGACCGGGCAGAAGACGCGGATCTTCTCGGGCGGCGTGTCTCCCCGGGCCTTCAGCCACTGATGGAGGCTCTCCGCGATCACCGCCAGGATGGCGTCGTTCACCGTGCAGCTGTAGCGCTCCTTGAGCGCCTTGAACCCGGCCAGCGGCAGCTTCAGGCCGCGTCCTGTGCGCTGCGGTCCGATTGCCCGGTTCCAGAAGAGCTCGCGGTCCTGAGCGACCAGCGAGCGTCCCAGCCCGTACCAGCCTCGCCAGGGCTGCCGCCAGGCACTCGTGAGCCCGCGCAGCCCGATGCCGCCGCCGGTCTTGGAGCGAGGATCCCAGAAGAACCGCCTGGCCAGGTCCCAGCCACTCGGCGCCGGGCGCGGCCGCCAGGGCTCGGCCGGGGGCGGGGGAGTGTACGGCTCGGGCGAGGCGTCGAGGAGGAGAGTCGCGATGTCCAGGGACGAAGCTCCGTCGATCATCGCGTGGTGGGCCCGGTTGACGATCCCGACCCGGCCGTCCCGGAGGCCGCTGACGACGGTGATCTCCCAGAGCGGCCGGCGCTTGTCGAGCGGCCTGGCCATGATCCGCATCGCCACGGCCCGGAACTGCGCGCCGGTACCTGGCGGCGGCAGGACCTCGCGGCGCACGTGCGAGCCGAGGTCGAAGGTGGCGTCGTCCACCCAGACCGGGTGCTCGAGGTGGAAGGGGACCCGCTTCACACGCTGCCGGTAGCGCGGTACCAGGTGGAGGCGCTCGGCGATGGTCTCCTCGATGCCCTGCGCGCCCCGTCCTCCTGGCACCTGGGAGGCACCCTCGAACACGTAGACCGTGGCCAGGTCGAGCGGCGTGTCCGGGCGCTCTGCATAGAGGAACCAGGCGTCCCGCGCCCCCAGCGGTTCGAACCACGTCTTCACGAGTGCGTCAACATTGTCACCCGGGATGGCGCCGCGAGAGATCGCCCTGAACCACGTGAGCGTGCACGCCGAAGACCTCGAGGAGTCGGCCCGCTTCTACGAGGAATGGTTCGGCATGGACCGCCTGCCCACGCCCGACTTCGGCCACCCGGTCGTCTGGCTCAGGGCCGGGGACCGCCAGCTCCACCTTTTTCACCTCGAGGTGGAGGCTCCGAAGAACCACCACTTCGCTGTCACCGTCGACGACCTGAGCGCTTTCTACGCGCAGGCGCGAGCAGCCGGCATCCTCGATCGCGAGGAGGTTCGGGAGTTCCCGGGCGGCGGCTTCCAGATGTATATCCGCGACCCGGCCGGAAACCTGGTCGAGGTCGATGGCCGCGAGGTGGACCCGGCGGTCGTGGGCGACCCGGTCCGCCTCGGCGGCAGTCCAGAGGCGAAGCTCTTTCTCTGATCTTGATCCGCGTCGAATGCCAGACGTCGCCCTGACTCCGGCGCGCCTGGGCAACCTCCGTCACCTCAGCCTGGGCGCCTTCTGGCTGGGCACCTACTTCGTCATCACCCCCGTCTACACGATCTTCCTGCAGGTTCAGGTCAGCCAGACGGTGGCGCGCCCGATCCAGAGCACCGCCACCGGGCTGGCAACCGGGCTCGCCGGCCTCTTCGCGATGCTGCTGCCGCCGCTGGTCGGCCACTTCTCCGACCGCCTGCGCACGCCCTGGGGACGCCGCAAGCCGGTCATGGTCGCCGGCGCCGCCGGGATCGCCGTGGCGCTCCTGGTCCTGATGGGCGCGCGCAGCTACCCGACAGTGCTGTTCGGCTTCGTCCTCGCCGTGGCCTTCCTCAACACCGCGGGGGCGGCGTACGTGGCGGTGATCCCCGACACGGTCCATCCTGGCGAGAGCGGGCGGGCCAGCGGTGTGCTCGGCCTGATGGTCCAGGCAGGGAGCGTGCTCTCCCTGCTCACGACGCTCTACTTCATCAGGATCGGGCACCTCCGGCTCACCTATCTGGTCCTCATCGCCGTGATGCTTTTGACGCTCGTTCCGAGCCTCTGGGCGATGGGTGGCAGCGAGGTCAAAAAGCCCGTCGCGCGCGTGCCGCGCAGCTTGCGCTCCCTCCTGAGCCCGCTCTGGACGGGGGACTTCGCCTGGGCCTTCTTCACGCGCTTCCTGACCATCTCCGGCCTCTACACGATCCTGCCGTTCCTGCTGTTCGCGTTCCGGGACCTCCTCCACCTCCGCCGGCCGGCCGGTTTCACGACGCTCTTCGAGCTCTGCCTGACCGGCGTTGCGATTCCTGTCGCGATGATCTGCGGCTACCTGTCTGACCGGTATGGCCGCAAGCGCTTCGTCTACGCGTCGGGGGCGGTTTCGATCTTCGTCCTTGGCACCTTCGCTATCTTTCAAAGCCTCTCGCAGCCGGTCGTGCTGGTGCTCGGGATGCTTTACGGTCTCGGCTTCGGCGCCTATACGGCAGTGGACTGGGCGCTTGCCCTGGACACCCTTCCCGACAAGGAGAATCCGGCCAAGGACATGGGCCTTTTCCACGTGGCGGACGCGCTGCCCCGCGTGATCATCCCGCTGTTCGCGGGCGCGCTTCTGGATACCTTCAACGCCGCCGCGCCCTTGGCCGGCTACCGGGCCATCTTCATCGCGGCGATCTGCCTCAACTTCGGCGGCGCGTACTTCGTGAGCCGGATAAAGTCCGTTCGATGACCTCGGACGATTTCGGCACGCCCCTGATGCTGGAGGCGTACATGGGCCAGAACGCCGAGTGGCCGTGGTCGCCCGAGGAATGGGAGGCGAGAGCCGCCGAGCTGCTCGACAAGCCGAACTTCGAGTACGTCGCCGGCGGGGCGGGGGGTGAGTCGACGGTGGCCGCCAACCTGGAAGCGTTCCAGCGCCGCCGCCTGCGTCCCCGGGTGCTCGGCGAAAACTCTGAGCGCGATCTTTCCGTCGAGGTCCTCGGCATGCGCTCCCCCGTGCCCTTCTTCCTGGCCCCAATCGGCGTCCAATCCATCGTCCACGCCGAAGGCGAGATGGCGTCGGCGCGCGCCGCGGCCGCGACCGGCGTGCCGTTCGTCTACAGCTCGGCCGCGACGCACTCGATCGAGGAGGTGGCCAGCGCGCTTGGCGAATCGCCGCACTGGTACCAGCTCTACTGGGTGAGCAACCGCGACCTAGTCGCCAGCCTGGTCCGGCGAGCGGAGGCGGCCGGCCACCGGGCCATCGTGGTCACCCTGGACACGCTGCGCCTGGGCTGGCGGGACCGAGACCTCCGCAACGGCTACCTGCCCTTCCTCTGGGGCGAGGGCATCGGCCAGTACACGACCGACCCGGTCTTCCGTGAGCTGGCCGGCGATTCCGCCGACGTGCCCAAGGAAGCCGGACCGCTCGCCCTCTCGCTGTTCACCAACCTGGGCCTCGGCTGGAAGGATTTCGCCTGGCTGCGCGGTGAGACCAAGCTGCCGATCCTGGCCAAGGGGATCCTCCGCGGCGAGGACGCCAAGCGCGCTGTCGAGATCGGGCTCGACGGAGTCATCGTCTCCAACCACGGCGGCCGCCAGGTGGACGGAGCGATCGCCAGCCTCGACGCGCTGGTCGAGGTCCGGGCCGCGGTCGGCGCCGACCTGCCGGTGATCCTGGACTCCGGCATCAGGCGCGGCGCAGACGTTCTGAAGGCGCTCGCGCTGGGAGCTAACGCGGTGCTGCTCGGCCGGCCCTACATGTACGGGCTCGCGGTCGGTGGCCAGGCCGGCGTTGAGCGCGTCATTCGCATCCTGAGCGCCGACATCGACGTCACGCTCTCACTGATCGGCGCCCGGTCGGTACGCGACCTCGATCCGACCTGGGTGACTTGATCGACCTGGCCCTGATCCTGCGAGTGACGCGACCGGTGCGGGTCGGGCCCGATGGCGTCTGGCGGGCGACCCGCACACCGGAGGGTGCTGTGACCCAGAGGATCTGGGTCGAGGCGGGGCGGGTGCGCTCAGAGGAGTGGGGCCCGGGCTCCGCTTGGGCGCTCGCCCACCTGCCGACGCTCCTCGGCGGGCGCGACCGGCCGCAGGATTTCGTCCCCAGGCATCCACTCCTGCGCGACCTTCACCGCCTCTTCGCCGGTCTCCGGTTCGCTCGCACTGAGGCGGTCTTCGAGGCGGCGCTGCCCACGATCCTGGAGCAGCAGGTGCCCGGCGTGCAGGCTCACGCCTCCTACCGGCGGATCGTCGCCGAGCTGGGCGAGCCGGCGCCCGGCCCGGGCGGATTCCACCTGCCACCTTCGCCCGAACGCCTGGCGGCGACTCCCTACTGGGCGTTTCACAGGTTCGGCGTCGAGCGGCGCCGGGCTGACGTGATCCGCGCCGCCGCCCGTCACGCCAGGCGCCTCGAGGAGGCGACCGCGATGGCGCCCGAGGGGGCCCGGCGGCGTCTGACCGCGGTTCCGGGTTTGGGCGAATGGTCGGCCGCCGAGATCGCCGCCGTCGCCCTCGGCGACGCCGACGCAGTCTCGGTCGGCGACTACCACCTGAAGCACGTCGTCAGCTGGGCGCTGGCCGGCGAGCCGCGCGGCAGCGACGACCGCATGCTGGAGCTGCTCGAGCCCTACCGCGGCCAGCGCGGGCGGGCCGTCCGCCTTCTCGAGCTGGCCGGGGTGCAGGCGCCGCGGCGCGGGCCGCGCAAGCCCCTGCACCGCATCGAATCGATCTAGCTTGCACGGCTCCCAAGATCACGCGACAGTGCCGAGGCCCTGACGGGCGTCGTCATCTTCGGCTGCGCCGAAGACTCGCCCCTGGGTGGCCCATCTGCGGCGTTGGCTTCTGCGCTCCTCGCTCACGCATCTTCAGATGCGCTTCCCTGCGGTGCTCGGCGCCGCCTGGCATCTGGGGCACCCAGAGACGATCTGTCGGGTGATCCCGAGAGCCGAACAATCTAGCCTGCCGCGTCTAGTTCCTGGGTCGGAGCGCCGGTGGCGAGTTCCGAATCTGGCGCTGCAACCTCGCCCGATTTGGCCTTCATGAGCGGCACGGCAAGCACGAACACCGTTCCCACATCTTCGCTGCCTTCGATCATCAGGCTTCCGCCGTGGCCCGCCGCCAACTGTCGGCTGATGTAGAGACCCAGCCCAGTGCCCGGCACGTTCACGAAGGCCGGATCGTTCGTCCGATGGAAGCGTTCGAAAATTCGCTCGTGTTGGTCCACCGGAACGCCCACACCGTTGTCCGCGACGCGCATCAGCGCCCGCTCCTGGTCGCTCGACACGGCGACCGACAGCCGAGGCGACCGGGCGGTGTAGGTCAGGCCGTTGTTGATCAGGTTGTCGAGGATTCGGCCGATCTGCTCCGGATCGGCCTCCGCCAGGACCGGGTGTGCGGCCAGGTCGAGCGAGATCGCGGCTCCGAGCAGGCCGGCTCTCGGGCGAGCGCGTTCAACCGCCTCCGCAGCCACGGTCCGCAGGTCCACCTGCGTCAGGCGTTGCGGCGGGATGTCCGCCTCGAGACGCGAGGCTTGAAGGAGATCGGTCACCAGCTTGTCCAGCTCCCTGGTCTTGGCGATGAGGATCGCCAGCGGCTTAGCCCACTTCTCAGGTGTGCGGCCGAGGGATCCCTCGGAGAGCATCGACAGATAGCCGGTCAAAACCGTGATCGGCGTTCGCAGCTCGTGAGCGGCCATGTTGAGAAAATTGCTCTTGGCCTCGTTGGCGGCCTGCGCGGTGACGTAGCGGCGCGTGATCTCCTGTGCTCGCTCTCGGGTGTCGACGAAGGAGGCGAGCACAAACGAGGCGAGCGCGACGCAAACGTTGAAGACCTGGAGCGTGACCATTTTCTGGACCAGCGTCTCCGTCGCAAACGGGCCGGTGCCGTGGACTGCCGACCAGACGGCCACCCCGGAGGCGATCAGGGCGGCCGGCGCCGCCCCTCGCAGCCGGAAACGCCAGGCGGCAACCATGATCAGAGGGAAGACCAGGTACTCGAGCTGCAGCGGATTCTGGAACAGCAGATCGGTGACGATTGCAGTGGCGACGAGCAGTCCGGCCAGCTCCGCCGCGCGGCGCCATGTAAGGGCCGGCAACGACGGCCGTGGCAGCAGACTCAAGAGGAAGGGCGCCACCAGCAGTACCCCCATCGCGTCCCCGGCCCACCAGACCGCCCAGGTGGGCCAGAAGCTGGAAGGTACGATCGACCCCGAAAAGAGAAGCACCGAGCTGCCGACGGTCGCGCTGATCGACATGCCGCCGAGAGCCGCGAGGAGGGTGATCGCCATCGCGTCCCGCAGGCGGTCCAGCTCGAGTCGGAACCCGGCCCAGCTCAGGAGCTGGGCGGACACGAGGGGAGCCAGCGTGTTGCCGGCCGCGATGAGGGCCGCGCCGAGCGGTGACGGGCCGATCGGGAGGTTGACCGCGAACGCGGCCAGTGCGATGGCGGGCCAGACGCGGCGGCCGACCACCAGGATCGCCACCAGGGCGATTCCAGTCGGGGGCCAGATCGGTGTCACCTGACCGTGAACGAGCGCGAAGTTCAAGCCCAGCCGGGCCGTGAGCCAGTAGAGGACCGCCACCACGGCCAGCCTCGTGACGTCGCTCGAGAGTCGGTGCTCCCCGCTGCCTGACAAGATGCTGCGCATTATTCCGTGCGGCTTCCCGATCATCTCGTAGTGATAACGCCGACGTGGTCGGAAAGGACCTGTTGGTTCGTCTCCCCGATGTAGCGGCCCTCGATAGTGCCGTCAGCCCGGATGAAGACCGTGACCGGGTAGGAGGCGACGGAATAGACGCCGCCGATCTGGCCGTCCGGGTCGAGCACCACCGTCGAGCTGAGGCCGAGCTGCCTCACGAAGGAGCGCGCGCGACCTTTGTCATCCCGTTCGTCGACAAGGACGACTTTCAGCATCGGGTTGCTGCGAGCCACGCTCTCGATGAGCGGCATCTCCCGCTTGCAGGGCTCGCAGTACGTCGCCCAGAAATTGACCAGCACCGGTGAGCCGGCTGCGCTCGCGAGCGAGAAGTCGCGGCCGTCCAGGGTGGGCGCGGTGAAAGCGGGGGCTCGGCCTCCCTCAGCCTGTGATCCCTGGCTCAACCCGGCCGCGCGGACTGCGTCGAGGACCTGCGCGGGGCCCCAGCCCTGGGGATGCTGGAGCTCGCGGCGGCCCTCCGGGTCCAGGAGTCGTAGCAGCGGCGCCGGCAGGCTGCCGCCCACATCTGGCACGCCGGTCCAGGTCTCCAGCAGGTAGCCGTGGGCATCGACGACGCCGATGAAGTCGGTGTGAGACTGGGCGCCTGAGAGCTGCACGCCCAGCGGCGTCCAGAAGGCCTCCAGTCGGCTGGCGTCCCCGGTCAGCAGCGTCCAGTCCAGGCCGGTGACCTGAGCGTAGGCCTGGAGGGCCGCGATGGAGTCGTTGGCGGGATCGGTCGAGACCTCATAGAGGCCGACGGCCGCCGGGAGCTTGCGGCGGAGCTGGAAAAGCAGTCCGGTGTACAGCGGACAGGTCTCGCGGCACGTGGTATGGAAGGCAGCCACAACAGCCTGCCGGCCGGCCAGGTCGCCTCGCGTCAGGGGCCGGCCCGCCTGGTCGAGGAGGTCGAAATCTGGCAGCAGCTGGAAGCGGCCCGACAGCTCCCCCAGACCGAGGTTGACTTGGGCGTCACCGGCGTAGACCGCGACGGGATGGCCGTCCGCGACGGCGAGCAAGAGCGGCTCCAGCGCCCCGCCGCTCACCTTCAGGTTGGCGGCCAGGACCTGGTCGCCGACCCGAACGGAGTCGTAGTCGCCGAGCGCGACCCGGATCGAGGTCAGGTTGCGGGTTGCCGGCGCGGCCGGGACGCTGGCTCGCCCGAGCGTGGTCAGCGTGCTCCAGCCGCCGGCGCGGGAATGGAGGTCGAGCGACCCGCCGGGCAGCGACTCCGCGCCTCTGGCGCTGGCCATGACCAGCACCTCGCCGCCCCCACCGCCGAGGCTGGGCGCCAGCCAGGCCCAGCCGACGAACAGGAGCACGCCGGTTGAGACCGCGAGCCAGAGGAGACGGCGTCTCACCGCAGGTCCTTCAGGTAGAACTCGACCAGCTGGCCGTCGACCGGTCCGATGTGATGCGCCCGAATCACGCCGGCGGAGTCGATGAAATACGTTTCCGGCGGTCCGGTCACGCCGAAGTCGAGGTAGGTGCCGGCGGTCACCGGCCCCGCCGGGTAGGGATGGTGGACCTGGGTTTCGAAGTCGAGGCCGGCCGCCTCCGAGTCCTGGATGTCCGCGCCCAGGAAACGCACGGATCCATGGGCTGTCGCAGCCTCGGCCAGCGCGGCCGCCTCCTGCCGGCAGCTCGCGCACCAGGAGGCGTAGAAGTTGAGGACGACCGGGGACCCCCGCAGCGCCGCCAGCGAGACGATCTGGCCGTCGAAGGAGCGGACGGTGAGATCGGGGGCCGGGCGCCCTACGACCGCCGGCACGATCGGCTGCTGCGGGTGGATCAGGCCCCAGGCGAGGAGGGCCAGCGCCAGGCCGACCACCAGGCCGCCGGCCGACCACGCCGCGAGGCGGGCGGGCGTCATTTCCGAGCCGAGCGTAACTCGGGGGAGGCAGCCGCCTGGAGCTGGACCGATCGCGACCGAAACCCGATCCGTGCCGCACCGGTCTAAACGGGCGCACGATTACGAGTCGAGATGAGGGTCCGGCACCTGGCTGTCGTGCTGGTCGGCGCCGTCTTGGCGGGGCTCGCCCTCTGGACCTTCGGACTCGGCGCCTCCGGCAAGGGCCCGACGCTGATCAGCCCGGAAGACGGCACCATCAACGTCGCCGTCACGCAGGCCGGGAGCGGGACCTGGGTGCCCTACCTGATCACCGTCCGCAATCTCGGCACCCAGTCGTTCACCGGCGAGGTCCTGCTCGTCAACCGGCCCGGCCTCCTGCCGCCGTCCGCGGCGAGCGTCATCCAGGCGGGCGGCCTGCCGCCTGGACCCAGCTTGAGCGGTCCGAGCAGCGCGCCGCCGCCTGACTCGGCCTACGAGGTCAGCCTGCAGCTCGACGCGCGTCACAAGCGGACCGTGTCCTTCTATGCCCCCAGCGCCTACACCCATGCGGAGGTCTTCGATGAGCGGGGGAACATCGTGGCGGGCCCGGTGCCGGTAGACGCCCACACGAGCTACATGCTCGGGCTGCTCTCGGACTCGGATGCGCTCGAACAGGAGCTCGGCACCGTGCGGGTGGGCGACCTGCCCGCCAGGGCGACGCGGTTTGACGACGCCAGCTTCCCGCGGCGACCCGTCTACCTGAGCGGCCTGCTCACGATCGTGATGGCGCATTTCCAGTCCGCGCGACTGAGTCCCGACCAGCTGCGGGCGCTGCGCGACTTCGTCGGCTTCGGCGGCTCCCTCGTCATCGCCGGCGGCCCCGACCTCGGGATGGTCACGCGCGGCCTGCCGCCCGAGCTCGTCCCGCTGGCGCCGGGCGGCTCCACGGCGGTGGCTGGACTGGGACCGGTCGGCGAGCTGGCCGGCCTGACCGCCAACCCGCTCGGGCAGGTGGCGACCGGCACCCTCGCTCCGGAGGCACGGGTGGTCCTGGCCTCGCCCGAGGGGACACCCCTCGCCGTGGAGTCGAGATACGGGGCGGGACGGGTCGTCGAGCTGGCCTTCGACCCTGACGGAGACGCAGCGGTCACGGCGCGGCTGGGCGGCCTGGCCTGGTCGGAGGCGATCTCCAGGAGCAATGACCGCGATCCGGCGCACCCGCCGAACGGCCAGACCCTGCTGGACACCGTCACGCTGCCGGCCGGCCTCTTTCCGACCTCCTCGGACGCGCCGCTGCCGCCGCTCTGGCTGGTCGCCGGCCTGCTCACCTTTTACCTGCTGCTGGTCGCGCCGGTCAACTACCTGGTGCTGAGCCGGCTCCGGCACCGGCCTCTCTTCTGGGTCACGGCGCCGCTCCTGGCGGTGCTCTTTACGTACTTCTCCTACGGCCTCGGCCAGGAGCTCCAGGGCGGGATCAGGGATCGCGAGATCCAGCTGGCCAAGCTGGCGCCGGCGGGGGCGATCTCGGCCGTCACCTACCACGGCGTGGTTTTCCCGGGTCGCGGCGACCACCGGATCGGGGTCGGGAGCCAGACGTTCGTGGCGCCGCTCTCAATGGAGTACCCGGACGTGACGCCGGCCTGCGCCAACTGCTTGTTGCCAGTCGGCGGCGCGCAGGTGGGCCTCGAAGAGCACGTCCTGCCCGAAAACGCTTCGACTGTCGAGGAGCGCGGCGTCGTCTACGGCAGCGTGCGAGTGGTGGGCACCGCGACCACCGGCAGCCAGCCACAGGGCCTCGCCGCCCACGTGACCGCCAACGGCGACCACGTGACGGGAACCGTCGCCAACACGGGCTACCGGCCGCTGAGCGCGGTCCGGATCTTCACCCACGATGCGGGGGCGCTGCGGTCCGCCTACCTGGCGGACTCGCTTCCGCCGGGGCAGGTGGTCGCCTTCGATGTCAACCTGGGACTCGCCAACCTGACCGGGACGCCGGTGGCGCCTGGATCCCGGCCGGCGCCAATCGGCGCTGGGCAGCTGATCTCGGGGGTGCTCGCCTTGCAGACGCTCAACCGGCCGGGCACGGTGGCGGTCGTGGGTTTCGCGGCCCCGCTCCCGGACGGCCTGACGGTCGACGGCTCGACCCCGGCGATTACGCAGGCCTTCGCGGCCTTTTCGTCAGTCGTGCCGGTGGAGGCGGCCGAAGGCAACCTCGCCAACCTGGTCGCCACCCGCCTGGCCAGCTCCGCCGGCGACCCCCAGTCGGGCTATCTGGACGTCTACGACCTGGAGCTGCCGGCGGTCACGAAGCCGGTCACCGTGCGTTGGAACCCGAAGATCCACGAGGATCTCCAGGTCTACGACTGGTCGGCGCGCGGCTGGGTGCTGGCGACTGGCCCGTTCGACCTGCTGGGAACCTACCAGGCGGCGGCGGTGGCGCCGTCCCAGCTCCACGACGGCCTGATCCGGGTCAGAGTCAAAGAGTCGAGCCTGACCTGGGGTACGGCGCTCAGCGTGCGGCTCGCCGGCGACTCGTAGACTCAGCTCATGACTGAAGCTGTGATCGTCGCCTACGGTCGCTCGCCGATCGGCCGGGCCATGAAAGGTTCCCTCGTTCCGGTGCGTCCCGACGACCTCGCCGCGCACTTGGTGACCAAGGTGCTCGAGAAGGTGCCCCAGCTGGAGCACGATGAGATCGAGGATCTGATCATGGGGTGCGGCCTCCCAGGCGGCGAGCAGGGACACAACATCGGCCGGGTCGTCAGCATCCTGGCCCGGCTGGACGTGCCGGGCGTGACCGTGAACCGGTACTGCTCGTCATCGTTGATGACGACGCGCATGGCCGCCCATGCGATCAAGGCGGGCGAGGGCGACGTCTTCGTCAGCGCGGGAGTCGAGTGCGTGTCGCGCTACGGGAGCGGCTACCCGGACGCGCCTGACACGTATAACCCGAAGCTGGTCGCCGGCAACACGGAGGAATACCCCTACATCTACATCTCGATGGGACAGACGGCGGAGAACGTCCGCATCCGCGAGAAGATCTCCAGGGAGGAGATGGATCGCTACGCGCTGCAGAGCCAGCAGCGGGCCGTGCGCTCCCAGGACGACGGGTTCTTCGACCGGGAGATCGTCCCCGTGCCGCTTCCGAGCGGCGACCTTTTCACCAAGGACGACGGTCCCCGTCGCAACACCAGCTTGGAAGCGCTGGCCGAGCTCAAGCCTGCTTTCCGCGAGGACGGCGCGGTGACCGCCGGCAACTCCTGTCCGCTCAACGACGGCGCGGCCGCAGTGGTGGTGATGTCCGACAAGCGGGCCAAGGAGCTCGGCTTGAAGCCGTTGGCCCGGGTCGTCTCGACCGGCCTTTCCGCGCTGGAGCCCGAGTTCATGGGCCTGGGCCCGATCGATGCCTCGAGGGAGGCGCTGAAGCGGGCCGGCATGAAGATCGACGACGTCGACCTGGTCGAGATCAATGAGGCGTTCGCGGCGCAGGTGATCCCCTCCGCGCGCGCTCTCGGCATCGACCCGTTCGGCGACAAGCTGAACCAGCACGGCGGCGCCATCGCGCTCGGCCACCCCTTTGGAATGACCGGCGCCCGCATCCTCTGCACGCTCTTGAACGGGCTCCAGACCGAGAACAAGACGATCGGCCTGGAGACGATGTGCGTGGGCGGGGGGCAGGGGATGGCGATGATCTTCGAGCGCCTCAATTAACGTGATCGAAGCAGTCCGGGGTCCCCGCGAAATCGACAGATTTCGTGGGGTGGAGCGGATGGCGATGATCTTCGAGAGGCTCAACTGATCTGACCGTCGCCCCGTATGGGTCCTGGAAATCGCCCATCACGGCGGACCTGATCGTCCAGGGCTACGTCGCCCTGAGCGAAGTCAGGCTTGACGGTGACGACCTCTATTGGGAGGAACTGCGCCCGGCTGAAGGCGGCCGCCTGGTGGTGGTGCGGCGGCGGGCGGACGGGACGGTGGAGGATGTCACGCCGGCCGGGTTCAACGCCCGGACCAAGGTCCACGAGTACGGCGGCGGGGCCTACTGCGTCGACGCCGGGACCGTCTGGTTTTCAAATTTCTCTGACCAGCGCGTCTATCGCCAGGACCCGAGCTCGGGCCCGCGGGCGATCACGCCCGCGGGCGACCTGCGCTACGCGGACGGAGTCGTCGACCGCCGCCGGCGGCGGATCGTCTGCGTCCGGGAGGACCACACGCGCGGCACCCCTGAGGCCGTCAACGAGATCGTGGCCGTCGATGTCGAGGGGCGCGGGGAACCCCTGGTGCTCGCCGCCGGCTACGACTTCTACGCGTTTCCCCGGCTGAGCTCAGACGGAAACCGCCTCTGCTGGACCGCCTGGCGCCACCCGAACATGCCGTGGGACGGTACCGAGCTCTGGGCCGCCGACGTGGAGGCGGACGGCTTGCTGAGCGGGGCCGAGCTGGTCGCCGGCGGTCCCCGCGAGTCGATCTTCCAGCCGGAGTGGTCGCCGGGCGGCGCGCTTCATTTCGTATCCGATCGCAGCGGCTGGTGGAACCACTACCGGTACGTCGACGGGCAGGTTGAGCCGCTGCTGGCGATGGATGCCGAGTTCGCCGGTCCGCAATGGCAATTCGGCTATTCCGTGTACAGCTTCGTCTCCGCCGACGAGATGCTCCTCGCGTATGAGTCGTCGGGCCGCTACCGCCTGGCCCGGTTCCACGTCCCGGAGCACCGGCTGGAAGAGCTCGACCTCGGCTACACCGAATACGAGTACATCCGCACGGACGGTCGCCGTGCCGCCTTCTGGGCCGCTTCGCCGACCGAGCCCGCGTCAATCGTCGCGCTGGACCTCGAGAGCGGCCGCCGGCAGGTCGTTCGGCGCTCGTTCGACCTCTCCGTCGACCGAACTTATCTGTCTGTACCGGAGGAGATCGAGTTCCCAACCGAGCAGGGACTGGCGGCTCACGCCATCTATTACCCGCCGGCCAATCCCGACTACAAGCCGCCGGCAGGCGAGAGCCCGCCGCTCATCGTGCACTGCCATGGCGGACCGACCAGCGATGTAACCAGCGGGCTTCGGCTGCAGAACAACTACTGGACGAGCCGGGGCTTTGCCCTCCTCGACGTCAACTACGGCGGCAGCACCGGTTACGGGCGCGCCTACCGTGAGCGTCTGAACGGGAACTGGGGCGTGGTCGATGTCGACGATTGCGTCAATGCGGCGCGGTACCTGATCGGACTGGAATTGGCCGACCCCGCTCGGGTGGCCATCAGCGGGGGCAGCGCGGGTGGCTACACGACGCTGGCCTGCCTCACCACGCGGGACCTCTTCCGCGCCGGAGCCGACCACTTCGGACTCTCCGACCTGGTCCCCTTCGTGAAGGACACGCACAAGTTCGAGTCCCGCTACCTGGAGAGCCTGATCGGACCCTATCCCGAGCGGGCAGACCTTTACCGGGAGAGGTCTCCTCTGACGCACGTCGACGGCCTGAGCTGCCCGCTGATCATCTTCCAGGGTCTCGAGGACGAGGTGGTGCCGCCGAGCCAGTCCGAGATCATTGTCGAAGCCCTCAAGCGCAAGGGCCTGCCCTACGCGTACGTGACGTTCGA
>CATPBK010000073.1 GCA_955652705.1 Candidatus Dormiibacterota bacterium
AAACGAAAGAGGCCGGGGCGATTGCCCCGGCCTTTCTTCTTGTGGTTTCGGCGTAGGGCCTTTTAGGTCCAGACCGTGGTCGCGCCCGGCACGACATCGCCGCAGTAGTGGATAGAAGCATCGCACCAGTTCTGCGGGAAGTCGCTGTTCAACTGGGTGTTCACTACCGGGCTGGCGCTGTCCGCGTTCGTCAACGACGTGATGCTGAAGGTGAAACTGCCCGTGCCGGTGTCTGGCTTGAAGAAGATTTCACCTGGCTTGGTGCTGAAATCTGTGATCGCTGTGGTGCAGCCACTGTCCGAATACGCGGTCTCACCTAACCCCACACCGGTGAAGTAGGCGTTGCTGCCGGCACTGCCGTCGCTGAGGTCGGTGTCCGGCCCAACACCCCAGGCGCTGTAAGAGCCTGATTTACCCTCGTGGATATCAGCCGAGGCGCAGTTGGTGTTGGCCGCACCGAGCGCGGTCGTGGCCACGACGGTGTAGGTCGAGTTCGCACCGGTAGCCCTGGCAACGTCGGCGTTGGTGTAGTTCGGGGTCACCGTAAGGACCGACGTGCCCCAGTCGACCTCGGCTCCGTCCGAGGTGATGCCGGACGCCGACGTTACCGTCGCATAGACGGTGTCAGCGCCTTCAACGCTGGAGGTCACCGTGTAGGTGGCCTTGCCGTTGGCGTTGGTGGTGCCGGTGGCTGTCTTGACCGTGCAGCCGGTGATAGTGCTACCGCTGCCGTTGTACGGCGAGCAGCTGCCGCCCATCGCGGTCGGACTGCCGAAGTAGTCGGTGAACGTGATGCCCAAGCCTGGGACCGGGTTGCCGGTGAGGTCGTAGGCGCCGACTGTGAACAGCTCGCTGTTGCCGATGTGGTTGGTCACGGCTGACCGCCTGCCGTTGGTGCTACCGCTACCGCCCGGCGGGTAATTGGTGTAGGTCTGGCAGGCGCCGTTCGGGTTGCTGGCGCCGCCAAAGAAGCAGCTGTCCTCGCCACCCGGCTCGAGCAGGAGGGAGCGGACCGGGCCCGGAACCCAGGTGATGGTGGCCGTGGCGGTCGGCTCAGCAGCGCCGTCGCCGTCGCTATCGGGCACGGTATCGACATCGAGGTCGGTGTCCAGCAGCGCGGTGATGCTGTCCGTGCCGGCGGTCGGGGATTTCAAGGCCGTTGGGCCTGTGAAGAGATCGCAGGTTCCGTTGACGCCCGCCGTCGTGCAGTTATCGGTCGCGCCGGCGTCTGGCCCGGAGGTGACCTTCGCGTAGACCACCTTATTGTCGTTGGCGGTGTTGTTAGGGTTCTTGGCGGTCGCGGTGATCGGAGTGTTGGCCGTAGACCCATCGGCGGTCTTGGTCTGAGACGTCGGGCTCAATGTCAGCGGAAGGGCGGTCTGGTTGATCGTGACCGACCCGTTGGCCCCGCCAGATGCCGTGGCCGTGATGGTGCAGGTGCCAACCGTCATGGACGCCGTATAGGTGGTCGTCGCCTGCCCGTTGCTGCCGGTGATGCCACTGGTCGGGTTGACGGTGCCGCAGGCCGCTGCCGGGCTGCCGTTCGTGCTAAAGGTGATCGTCTCACCCAGCACCGGGGTGCCGCCGGCATCCTTCGCCGTGGCCGTGATGTTGGCTGTGCTCGTGCCATCGGCGGTCACCGACGGCTTGTCGGAGGTCACGGTCACAGTCGCCGTCGGCGGGGGCGGGGCGCTGAAGTAGCCGAAGACGTCGACGATGGCGTCGGCGCTTCCGTTGGCGTTGAAGATGGTGGTACTACCGTTCGCGCCAAGCGTAGCCGCCGCCAGGTTGGGGTTGAGCAGGTTCGGTCCGAAGTTATTGTCGGAAATGACGGGCCGGCTCGTCCCCTTCGGGTAGAAGGTGAAGTAGCTGCCTGTCGTGGCGTGGTCGTTGACCACGTTCAGGAGGGCCGCGGATGCATTCGCGGGTACGCTCCCGACCCCGGCGATCTGGAGGTCAAGGGTGCCCATGGGGCCAAGGGTCTGGCCCGACGCCCGAGTGTCGAGGATCCGCGCTGGCGAGATGGGGGTGTAGAGGCCACCGGCTCCAGAGGCGGCGGTGCTGTCGGTGAAGTAGCCGTTGACGTCCATGATGACGTCAACGTTGCCGCTGTTGTTGTAGACGGTCACCTGGCCGCTCGGCGGCAAATCGAAGACCCGGTTGGGCCGGGTCTCGTTAGCCGCGAAGTTCAGGTTGGAATAGGGGTTGATCGTTGGATTACACGACGCGCCGGGACAGACGGTGAGATAGCTTCCGGCGGTGGCGTTGGTCTCGGTCAGGTTGAAGATGACACCCGATACACCGGAGGGCGGGACGCCGCTGGAGCCGGTGACCTGGACCGTCAAGGTGCCGCCCGGGCCCAAGGTGTGGCCCGAGTAGGGGTTGAGGACGGAGGCCGTGGATCGAGTGTCCGCAATCCTGGCCGGACTCAGGGCGACGTACTGGCCGGCCGTGGAAGACCCAGGCGGCGCGAAATAACCCTCGCGATCGAGAACGACGTCGGTGTTACCGCTTGAACCGTTGAAGATCGTGATGGCTCCGTGCCCGGAGTCGTTGCCCAGCTGAATCACGGTCAGGTTGGCCACCGTCTGGCCGGTCCCCCAGTTGAGGTTGGAGGTTATAACCGATCCGCCAAACGGGTAGAGGGTCAAGTAACCGTTGGACCCAGTGTTGGTGACCGTGGCGTTGAACACCATGGCGGTGGCGTTGTCCGGGACGCCGGTGGTGCCTCCGGTCACATCGATCGAGAGGTGACCGTTGGGACCCATCGTGTTGCCGGACATCCTGGTGTCGAGGATCCGGCTCGGCGTCATCGGCGTGTAGCTGGACCCTGAGGCGGCGGCTTTGGGCTTCACTGGAGCCGCGGCCGCGGGAGCCACTGAGACGGAGATAGACGCCAGGACAGCCAGGAGCGTTCCGACCAAAGAGAGCGCACGCATAGCCCTGCGCTTCAAGTGAGGAGGACCAGACGAGGTCAAACGTACGGACGCAAAACCTTCGATCAACGACTTCATGGACGCGGTCCCCCTACTCAACTTTCAAGGACAAGAAACGACATAGCCAGTGTGCTTGAGCAGATCCTCTCCTCAGTTCGGACCCCCCAAAAAGAGGCCGTGTGTTAAGCGGTCCCGCCGAGTCTAGGGTCATGACCACCCCCTGTCAAGTTGGCCAGATGCGGGCGTTGCGCGAAAAAACGTTCGCACACAACGGCTTGGTTGTGACTGTCCGCCGATGCGAGCCGGGACACTTTGACTACGGCCGTGCGCACGCCAAACTGCGGCTTCATCAACCTCCTAACATGTGCGACGAAACGCACGACTGCTCGATCACAAAGCGACCACTTTGGCCCTGGTGATTTCCGACCTCGTCGGGCGGTACTCGTGAGGCACACGCTGCTGCCGCGGCTCGTCCTTGGCGTCTCTCTATTCGTTGCGCTGGCCATTTCCTTGGCGACACTGGCGCTGGCGGCTGCGCATTCAGTGCGTCCCGCGGCGGCCACTCCGGCCTGGACGACATTCCAGGGAGACAACGCCAGGACGGGCGTCGACGCCGCCGACACGCAGTTCGCCTCGGTCGTCAAAGCCTGGGATACGCCCGCGCTCGACGGCAAGCTGTACGCCGAGCCGCTGCTGCTGGGCGGCACCGTCTATGCGGCGACCGAGAACAACACCGTCTACGCGATCGACGCGGCCGGCGGGACCGTCGCCTGGTCCAAACATCTCGGCACCCCGGTCACCAGCTCGACCCTTCCCTGCGGGAACATCTCACCGGTCTCTGGGATCACCGGCACACCGGTGATCGACCCCGCCACCAACATCCTCTACGCCGTCGGCTTCATCTCTCCCGGACAGCACACGCTCTTTGCCCTCGACCTCGCCAACCTCGGCAACGTCCTCTGGAGCCGCGGCGTCGATCCTCCCTCGCCCTTCACCGCGATCACCCAGCAGCAGCGTTCCGCCTTGTCGCTAGCTTCGGGCCTGGTCTACGTGCCCTACGGCGGCCTGGCCGGGGACTGCGGAAGCTATCACGGCTACGTGGTCGGGGCGAAGGCCGACAACACGGCCGCCCCGGTCTTTTACGTCGATCAGACCAGCGGCCAGAACGAGGCCGGGTTCTGGGCCGCCTCCGGCGCCGCGGTGGACGGGTCCGGGAACGTCTACGTCGCCTCCGGCAACGGGGCCTCCACGACTACGTTCGACCACGGCAACAGTGTGATTCGCCTGACCCCAAGCCTGGTCGAGGCCGACCACTGGGCTCCGACCGACTGGGCTGCGCTGAACAGCTCGGATACCGACATCGGCTCGCTGGGGCCGGCGCTGGTCGGCACCGGACTGGTCTTCCAGAGCGGCAAGGACGGCAATGGCTACCTCCTCCAGGCCTCCAGCCTGGGAGGCACCGGTGTTGCTGCGGCCTTCTCGGCCAGCGTTTGCAACTCGGCGTTCGGAGGCACTGCCTACCTCGATCCCTACATCTACCTGCCCTGCTCGAACGGGCTCTACGCCCTGCAGCTGAGCGGGACGTCGTTCTCCACCGCCTGGTCTCATCCGATGAGCGCGGCCCCGCCCATCGTCGCCGGCGGAGCGGTCTGGACGGTCGACTTCGGCAGCGGACTGCTGACCGCGCTCGACGCCACAACGGGAAACGTCAGGTTCTCGGCCTCGGTGGGTTCCGTCACCCACTTCACCACCCCGACCGCCGGCGGCGGGCGCATCTTCATCGGCGTCAACTCGTCGCCGTCCCTCGCCCAGCCGCACGTCACCGGCTTCACACTGGTGCCCACGGCCCCCGGCGCCTATCACCCCGTGGTGCCGTATCGAATAGTTGACACGCGCGTGAGCCTCGGCGGCAGCCGTATCGGTACCAACGCGCACATCGACGTCCAGGTCTCGGGGACCGGCGGCCCCGGCGGCGTGCCGGCCGGTGCCACGGCGGCAGTCCTCAACGTGACAGTGACCAACCCGAGCGCGGCCAGCTTCCTGACGGTCTGGCCCACGGGTGGAGTCCTACCGCTCAGCTCCAATCTAAACTTCGGCGTGGGCGAGACGATCCCCAACCTCGTCGTGACCGGGCTGAACTCCGCCGGCCAGGCGTCGATTTACAACAGCCAAGGCGCGGCCGACGTGGTCGTGGACGTCGAGGGTTACGTAGCCACGCCATCCGCTCCACCGAGCGCCGGCCGGCTGACAGCCGTGGTTCCGAGCCGGGTGCTCGACACGCGGAACGGCGGCACAGCTGTCGGTCCGGGCCAGCGGATCGATGTCCAAATTACCGGGGCCGGCGGTGTGCCCAGCGCGGCGTCCGCCGCCGTGCTCAACGTCACGGCCACCAATCCGACCGCGGCCAGCTACCTGACGGTGTGGCCGGCGGGTTCCAGCCAACCGGTGGCCTCCAACCTCAACTTCGGACCCGGCCAGACGATCCCGAACCGGGTCTTCGTTCAGCTTGGGTCCGGTGGCAGGATCAGCATCTATAACTCGGCGGGAACCACGGACGTGGTCGCCGACGTGAATGCGTGGGTGACCGACGCCAGCGCTCCGGCATCCTCGAACGGCCTCTACACATCGCTCTTCCCAGTACGAGCATTGGACACTCGCGCGACCCCACCACGCCCTGGGCCAGGCGGCACCGTGACCGTCACCCTCGGCGGGTTCGACGGCGTGCCTGTGGGGGCGACCGCCGTGGTCCTCAACGTCACCGTCACAAATCCAACGGCGGGCACCTACATCACAGCCTGGCCCTCGGACTTGGGGCGGCCAGTGGCCTCCGATCTCAACGCAAGACCCAACGAGACCATCCCGAACTTGGTGCTCGTCAAGCTCAGCTCGACCGGGCAAGTCTCCTTCTACAATGCCGTCGGGTCGACCGACCTCGTCGTCGACCTCTTCGGCTGGTACAGCTAGCGCTCTTAGCCGAAGTAGCGGAAGGCCGGCTTCTCCCGGTATTCGCGCAGGCTGATCCCCTTCTGGTCTCGGGCCGATAACACCGGCCGATCGACGGGCCACTCGATCCCGACCTCGGGGTCGTTCCAGGCCAGTGTTCCCTCGGCCGCCGGCGTGTAGTAGCCCGTGCACTTGTACTGGACCTCCGCTCGCTCCGAGAGGGTCACGAAGCCATGAGCGAATCCGCTTGGCACCAAGACCTGTCGCATGGTCTGCGCGCTTAGCTCGACCCCGACCCAGTGTCCGAAAGTGGGCGCGCCGACGCGGAGGTCGACCGCCACGTCGAAGATGGCGCCGGCCGTGCAGCGCACCAGCTTGCCCATCGGGGCGGTTTCGTCCTGATAGTGGAGGCCGCGCAGCACAGACTGAGCCGAGCCGGAGTGGTTGTCCTGGACGAATTCGAGGTCGAGCCCGTGCTCAGCAAACCGCCGGCGGTGGTAGTTCTCGACGAAGAAGCCTCGCCGGTCGCGGAAGAAATCGGTATCGATCAGCACAACCCCCGCCAGCTTCGTGGGGGTTACGCGAAGCTCCATGGCCGGCGCTCATGATAGGGAGGTCCCGGCCGGCCACACCACGCGTGCGAGAATGCGGAAGCGTGGCGGAACCCGAGTCCCCGGCGGCGAAGGCGCTCTTCGACCGCTTCTATTACAGCCACTACAGGACCGACGAAGGCCCGGTGGCCTATGGACGCGAGGAGGGCTGGCTCAGGCTCTTCGCGATGGTAGCCGACCGGATCGTCACCGACATCCAGCCGCACAGCGTGCTCGACGCGGGCTGCGCCATGGGCTTGCTCGTGGAGGCGCTGCGCGACCGCGGCGTGGAGGCGTCTGGCCTGGACGTTTCGGACTACGCGATCTCGCAGGTAAGGGAGGACATCCGGCCTCATTGCTGGGTCGGTTCGATCACCGAGAAGCTGCCGCAGGAATACGACCTCATCGTCTGCATCGAGGTGCTCGAGCACCTCCAACCGCGCGAGTCCGAGGTTGCCGTCGACAACCTCTGCGCCCACGCCCAGGACATCCTCTTCTCCTCGGCGCCGCTGGAGTTCAAAGAGGACACCCACTTCAACGTCCGCCCGCCCGAGTACTGGGCACAGCTCTTCGCTCGGCACGGGTTCTTTCGCGACTTCGACTACGACCCCTCGCCCTACATCCTTCCGTGGTCCGTCCGATACCGGCATCTGGACGATCCCATCGGGCGGGTGGCGGGGGGCTACGAGAGGCTCGTGACAAGGCTCAAGCTGGAGAACCACGATCTGCGACAGGCTCAACTGGAGCGCCGCCGGGAGCTGGACGAGGCCCTCCAGGAGAAGGAGCTCTCCCTGCGCCGTCTACGCGACGTAGAGGCAGTCCACGGCTCCGCAGCCTGGAAGGCGGCCGAGCGCCTGCGAGGCGGACTGCGTTTCGCAGGCAGGGTCGCCAGGCGGCTGCGCCGCTTTAATCGGGCGGGGCGCCCTTAACTCAAGACCTCCTCTGGACCCGCCGCCGGAGGTAGGCCTTGCCCTTCCCGAGGACGGGGCCCGCTCCCTGCCGGCGCAGCGTCTCGAACGAGCGTCGGAGGAGGCGCGACACCTCGGCCAGCGCCGGCTGGTTCGCGCGCAGGCTCGCGAGCCGGGAACGGGCGGCGGCTCTGTCGACCGCCTGGAACGGAGACCGGCAGTACTCGAGCAGCGGCTCGGCCACGACCGGCCACTCGAAGCGCCGCGCCGTCGCCCTGGCCCGCTCGGCGCACGCCCCGCGCCCCAAGGGGTCGCCGGCGAGCTCCTGGAGGGCTGTCGCGAGCTGCTCCACGTCGTCGTAGGGAACCACCGAACCGAGGTCCTCTGTCTTAACGATCTCGGCCAGGCTGTCGCCTTCGGTGGTGATGATCGGCAGTCCCGCCCAAAGGTACTCGAGCACCCTGGTGCGGAAGCTGAACCGGGTCTCGATGTCCTTGCGGTGCAGGCTCACGCCCACGTCCGCCTCCAGGTACATCTGTCCTCGCTCGTCGTAAGGGACCCAGGACTTGTTGAAGAAGATCCGCTTGCCAGTCAGGCCGAGCGCATCGGCGAGCTTTCTGGCTTCCACCTCCATCCCGTGCGGCGGCACCTTCTCGCTCGGGCTCGAGACTGGAAAGACGACGCGCAGCCTGGGCACTCGCTCGGCCGTCGCGGCCGCAGCCCGGATCAGGCTCAGGGGGTCGAACCAGTCCCAAATCCCTCCACCCCAGAGCACGAGGAAGTCCTCGGCGGCAACGCCGGGCAGCACGCCCCGAAAGCGCGCTGCGCCCGGCCGCGGCGGCTCCGGCGAGAGTCCGAAGGGAAGCAAGCGAACCATTGATTCGTAGCCGGGATCGACCTGGTGGGTTGCCGGGTTCACGCGGCCGGCCGCGTCCAGCCAGCCCAGCCAGAAGTCCCGCTGCCGCTCGCTGGCACAGAAAAAGACGTCGCCGGCGAGAAGCAGCTCGAACAGCACGCGCCGGATCGCGAGGGCCATGGCGTCGTGCTCGCTCGCCGTCATTTCACCGCGTTGGTGCAGGTGCTCCAGCTCGAACGGCCCGTAGAGGTCGACAGCAAGGTATTCGGCCTGGAGGAGGACCGGATGCTCCTGGATCAGGAAGCCCGAGCAGAGCACGACTTGCGCCTCCTTGACCAACCGGCCCAGTCCGGCGCCGTCATAGCCTTCGACCCGAACCTGGGTGCTGCCGCGCTCGGGCTCCCCTGGCGCGGCCAGCGTGACGTCGTTTTCGGCGGCCAGGGCGTGGGCCAGCTCCCAGTTCCTGATCGAGGGGCCGCTCATCTGCTGTCGCAGCCGCTCATGGCTGACGACCAGCACCCTGCTCAGAGCTTGATCCTTCGGAAACGCTCGTCCACGCCCGAGACCTCGCAGAGCCAGCGCTGAAAGCTTGAGTAATGCGGGTCGCGATAGCTGGGGTCGGGCAACAGCACCCGGTCCAGGCCGAGCACCTCCTCGTCGGAGCGCTTGCGCCTCTCTTGCAGCCAGCGTCGCGACTTGTTGAGATGGTCGAGGTTGTGGGCAAGCTCGCTCACGGCAACCTGCTGGCTTCGCGCGAGGCGGGGCCGGGGACCAAGCTTCTCCAGCCGCGGCTGGACGGCATTTTCCCAGGACAGCCGCCGGGCTGCCTTGCGAGCCACGGCGAGTGGGCCATCACGGCGCAGCGTGAGAAGCGCTTTGCTGGCAGAGCTCTCCCTCGGCGGCGGGGCCGGCGGTTTGACCTCGGGAGGCGCCTGCAAGACCTGCATGTCGGGCAACCGGTAGGCGGCGGCGTCCACCCGTGCCATCCTGAGCGCCTTCTCGTTGAGCAGCATCAGCGCAACCGGAAGGATTGCCGCGAGGTTGGCGTCATCGTAGTTCTTGTAGATGGTGAAGAGGGCATTCCGCTCCGCCAGCATCTGGCGCTGGAAGGACGGCAGGCGCCTCAATGTCGCGTGATGCTTGTGGAGGACGGTCGCAGCCGGCGTGTACCAGACGTCGTGTCCGAGGAGGTTCAGCCGCCAGCCGAGGTCGACGTCTTCGAAAAGCGAGAAGAAGAGAGGATCGAAGCCGCCCACCTCCAGGAACAGCTCCCGCCTGACCAGCATCGCGCCGCCGCAGGCGAACAGGACCTTCCGGGGCCGGTCGTGGCTGGAGCTCGGGGCGCCATAGTCGAGCTGGACGCCGTGACCTTGGAAGTTGAGGCCGCCCCCGATGAAGTCGATGGCGGAACCGTTCCAGTTCAGGATCCGCGAGGCCAGGCAGGCGAGCCCGGGCTGCTCCTCCAACGGAGCGACGAGCTGGCGGAGCCAGTCTGGGCGCACTGACATGTCGTTGTTGAGAAACCCGACCCAGTCCTTTTTCGCCGATCGGGCGGCCTTGTCATTCGCCTCGGCAAAGCCGTAGTTTCGATCGAGAGCCAGCACCCGGACACCCGGGAAGGTGGAGCTGACGTAATCGGTCGAGCCGTCGGTCGAGCCGTTGTCGCAGACGATCAGCTCGAGGCGGTCGCGTGGGTAGTCCAGGGCGGCGAGCGATCCGAGGCAAGTGGCGAGATGTTTCCTGCCGTTCCAATTGAGGACGACGAGCGAAACGGCCGGCAGCTCGCTCATGGGGTCATCGAGAGGCGCCCCGCCAGCCGCCGGAAGAGCGACTTCAAGAGGCGTCGAGGCAGAGACAAAGGGCCTTCGCGGCGGATGAAGAACAGTGTCCTCGGTAGCAATGGACGCGGAGCCAGAGTCGAGTTGAGCGCTTCCTGCGCGGCCCGTCGCTCCGCTGGCGAGCGAGGGGCGGCGGCGAGGTCGGCGGCCTGCCACGGCTCCGCGCAGTAGTTCACGAGAGGCCTGAGGGCCGCCTCCCAGGTGAACTCGGCTCGCGACCGCTTCACAGCTCGCGAGCACGCGGCGTAGGCAGACTCGTCGGCGAGCAGCTCACCGATCGCCGCCGCGATCGAGGTCGGATCCTCGAACCGGACGACGCGCCCGGTTCCCTGGTCCACGATCCAGCGCGCGAACTCGTCGCCCTCCGTCGCTACCACGGGGATGCCGGCCCAGATGTAATCCAGGATTCGCGTCCGGAAGCTGAACGCCGTCTCTAAGTGCTCGAAATGCGTGCTCACCCCGAGGTCGGACTCGAGCAAGAAGTCCTGGCGCCGGTCGTAGGGCACCCATCCCAGGTTGAAGTGCACCCCCCGATCGCGCAGCCCGAGCTCCTCGCTCAGCTCGATCGCCTTGCCGGCCATCGCCATTGCCGGCACGTCGGGATTCGGGTGCTGGATCCCGAGGAAGAGGAGCCGAGCGTCGGGGACCCGCTCCAACACTGCGGGCCAGGCGCGGAGGAGAGAGAGCGGGTCGAACCAGTTGTACACGCCCCCGCCCCAGATCACCAGCCTGGCGTCCTTTCCGATGCCGGGCAGGACGCCCTTGGCGGCCGGTTGGCCGGAGTGCTCGGGGGCATCGGGCGCGATCCCGAACGGTGCGACATCGATCAGACGCCGCAGGAGGTGGTCGTCGCCGTGCGTGTAGGGGTTGATCCGCCGTGCCGTGGTCAGCGCGCCCAGCCAATAGTCGCGCTGCTTCTCGCTAGCGCAGAGGAAGAAATCGCCGGCCTCCAGCTGCTCGATGAGCGCTCCCAGCTGGCCCTCGTGGTGGTTCATCCGAACGTCCCACGGCGCCTCCCGAAAGAGCTCCAGGATCTCGAGGTTGAAGGGATCGTAAAGATCCACCACCAGGCGCTTTTGGGCCTGGCCGAGGATCGGGTTCTGAAGCAGAGCGAGACCCTGAACCACGATGACGTCAGCCCACCTCGACTCCACTCCGAGGGCTTCTTTAGAGTTACGGAAGACGCTCCAGCCGTTCGCCCCGACTTCTCCCAAAGAATTGGCGCCCAAGTGGACCTGATGCCCATTCGCCGACAGGAGCCGGCTCATCTCCCAGCAACGGATGGCAGGACCGGCCATGGCCTTGCCGAGTTGGTCGGTCGATACGATGAGGACCCGGCTCACGCCATCTCAGTAGGCGAGCTTATCGGAGGACGGCCTGCCCAGGTCCTGAGGAAATCATTTGAACAGTCGCTAGGCAGGGCTGCCTGACAGTCACGCAGGCGGCGGCTGTCTGGGCGGCGGCAGCTTGCGAGAGCTGGAGCGCGGCGCCGCCTGGATATCCAGCCCGCTGACGGCAGCGACTGCGCGCAGCCAGGCCTTCCCCTCTCCGCGGTCCGGCTCATGCATGAAGCGATAGTCCTGTTTCCGGATCAGCTCGTCGAGATCTTGGAGCAGCCGGGCTCTGGAAGCAGCTTGTGCCTGAGCGAGGAGCGTCGCACCACGACTCGTCACCTGCGCGAGTTCGAAATGCTGCTCGCAGAGCCCGTCCGATTTAGCGAACGCATCAGCGAGGAGCTGGTCGTCGAGGTTCTTAACCAGCAGGTCGATCGCGATCCGAACGGAGGTTTCGTAGCTGAGACAGAGCGGACAGGAATCGCGCCGCTTGCGCGCTTCCGCCGCGACGTGCTGCAGCAGAGCCCTATGCAGGATGGCGATCCCGAGTACGTCGTGGTGGCGAACCAGCCGCCAGGCGTGCTGACGGCAGAAGCCACCACTTTGCAGGAGCTGTTTTCGAAAACCCCGATCGTTGATCTGTTCCCGGAGAATGGCCGTGATTGCATCTTCGACTGCCTCTTCCGCCCGGCGGCAGGCGGGGCAGCCAAGCTCACCGAGCGCCTCCAGGAGCTCGTGGTACGAGACGTCCTTCCGGAGTGACCTAGGCGCCATCGATCAATCCCGCGATCGCGCGCTCAATGCGCATGCCGGGGCGCAAACTCCTCGTCCTTCACCTCCAGCTCCTCGATCCGGCTAAGCGCATGCGCGCCCCCCGGGCTGCCTCGGTAGCGCGCCTACATCATGTCAGGCGGGCGGCGTTCGCAAAACCGCGAGTCGTACTTTCTCGCGAGGTTCGAGAATTTGCTGGGCTCTTCGCCGCCGCAGGCTCAGGCGAGGCCGGCGTAGCTCGCCTCGACCACCAGGCGTTCTGAGTAGGAGTAGCGGTTCTTGTCGAAGTGGCCGGTGCAGGTGATGAGCGTGAGCCGGGGCGGCCCGTAGGGCTCGGCCATACCCGGCGGCGCCGAGCCGGCGGGGACGGTTGCCTTCGAGGCAACCACGAAGAGGCGCCGGCTTCCGTCGGAGAGCACGACAACGATTCTGTCGCCCGGGTGGAGCGTGGCCAGCTTGCCGAAGATCAGCGGTTGGTCCGGGTACCCGGCGTGGCCCTCGATGACCGCGTCGCCGGGGGCTCCGGGCACGGGGCTGCCCTTGTACCAGCCGGCATTCCACCAATTCAGCGGCAGATTCATGGCTCCGAACCGATTGACGCCGACCGCCTCCACGGGACGGTGGACATCCATGGACGCGATGAGCAATTGGACCGGAGGAGCAGTCGGGATCGGCGCTTGAGGGGGTGCGTCGGCCGGCGGTTCGGTATTCGCCCGAATCAAGCGTTTGCTCGAAACCTGAGTGAACGCAACGACCGATGGAGGGGGCGCGATTGCGTCGGAGGGCCGGTCACTGGGAACCCCGTCGCGCGCGGAGGAGACCAGGGCAGCCGCGAGCAGCAGAGCCAGCATAGCTGCGCTCCTCAGCTGCACCGGCAGGCGGGTGCGGCGGACCCCTATGGCCACCTACTCGCCATTGCCCCGGCCTACGCGGTGCGGCGGCGGCGACGCCTTCGGCTGTTAAGGCCCAATGCCGTTGCGCCGAGGCCGGCGCCAAGCCCGATCAGGAGCAGCAAGGGAAACTGCCCACGCAGCTCGGGAGGGACACCGAGTGAAGCCGGCAGCGTAGTTCCGCTTGGCGGCGCCACGGCGGTCGGAGCGGAATAACCGCATCCGCCGGGCTGAATGATGCGATTGGTGTCGAGCGTCACCGCGGCGTTGCGTGCCAGGGCTCTGCCGTTGAGCGTCGCGCCCGTCTGCATCGCGATTGCGGTCAGAGCCATGATGTTGCCGACAAAAGTGGTCGAGGTGGCAATGGTTGCCGAGCTGCTCACCTGCCAGAAGATCTGGCACGGCTGAGCGCCGCCGATCAGTGAAATGGTCGCACCGGACGCGGTGACCAGCGTACTGCCGATCTGGAATATGTAAACGCCGGAGCCGTTGAGCGTGAGAGTACCGGTCAGCGTCGGCGCGGTGGTCTGGCAGTAGACACCAGGCACAAGCGTCTTGCCGCCCAGATTCACGCCGCTGAAGTTGTTCGTGCCCGGGCACGGTTGAGCCGCTGCATTGGTATAGGCCGCCGTTAGATTCGTCTGGGCAGTTGTAGCCACGGAGTCGCCCTTGTGCTGTACGCCTGATGTCCCGGGAGGGAATCCGGTCACTGCAGTGCCTGGGGCCACCCCGAGATCACCGGTAATCCAGCTGGGGCCGGTGTTCGTGACAGTGGTTCCGGCCAGGACCGCGAAATTGCCGGCGGTTCCCAGTCCGGGGTCGGTGGCCGCCAGCGCCGCTGCCGGCCAGATAAGGACAATGAGGCTTGCAAGGCCAAATGAGATGAGTGATCGGCGCACACTCGTCCTGCCTTGATTCTGTGTTGACATCGGCGCGGACGATATCACGGAAGAGGGCTCGATGGCGCCTCCGCGTGGCGGCAGATTCAGGCCGGTCCGACGTAGATGCTTACAGTCCGGCGCGAAAAACGTGCGAGCAGGGCTAGTTCGCGCCGGCAGCCGCGGAATGGCTCCCAGCCAGATTCTGTCTCACATCGACGGAATGACTTCGCGGGAGAAGCTCCGCCATCGCTAGGGGCACCGTCTCCAGGCCCCCCGACGCGGCCTGACGGGACGGTCCCGCGGAGCGACGCCGTCCGATGAGCCGCGTTGGGAGGCGCAGCGGCACCCAAAGGAATGCGTCGGTCCCTACCCCGGGCTCAGAGCGAAGCTCGATGTCCCCGTGATGGATGCGCGCTGTCTGACGGCACAGATGGAGGCCGAGGCCCATGCCCGGGATGTGGCTGTTTTCCGGGGTGACGAGCCGTCCAAAGGGGGTGAACACGGTGCGCAGGTGCTCAGGGGCAATGCCGAGGCCTGAGTCGCTGACGCGGACCAGCCCGGTATTCGCATCGGCACTAACTTCAACCTGGATCTGGCAGCCGTCGGGCGAGAATTTGATCGCATTGTCGATCAGGTTGTCGACAACAGTCGCCAATCGGACGCGGTCACCAAGAACAGTGACCGCCTCGCTCGGCAGCCGGAGAGAGATGGTGTGGCTGGCTCCGGCCAGGGGGGCAGCCGTTGCTACACACTCTTCAGCGACCTCGCGAAGGTCGACCGCGTCCAGGCGAAACATCAGCTTTCGGTCAGTGGTCCTGGCGGCGTCGAGGATCTCATCAACGAGTGCTGCCATCTGATCGACCTTTCCCTGCAGGATCGGCAGCGCCGCCGCGAGCCTCGGACTGACATCACCAAGAGTCCCGTCTGCCGCCATGTCGAGGTAGCCGCGGAGGACTGCGATCGGCCCCCCGAGCTCATGCGAAGCCAGTTTCAGGAAATCCGACTTGAGGCGCTCCCGCGCGGTCTCGGAGCGAAGAGCCTCACTCGGTCCAAGCCCGCTCTTGGTCTTCTCTCCTCGATTGAGTCGGTTCTGAACTACGCGGTCGCCTACCTTCAGTGGGAGGAGGCGGCCGGGCGCGAGGATTTGGCCGGTTTTGGTGGACGCGGCCAGGTCACTCGCGCGAGCCGGGTTGCCCCGCCTCTCCGACGGCTCCGACGAGATCTTTCAGCACCCCCCTGAGATCCGCGAACTCGACTGTGGGTGGGGGATTACCTTCGATTCCGATCGGCCATCACCCATCCCCCGGACACGATCACGCGATCTCTGCCCGTATCTTCTTGGTGCCGCTATAACAAAGTCCGTAACAGACTTATGACAAACCCTCGCAATCAGCCTCGCAATTCAGAGGAAAGAGCTTCCGCGCCAGGAGCGCCGACGCTATTGGTCGGCGCGAAAAACTAGCGAATAGCCGGTGTGCGGGCGGTTGACGAGGTCGCAGGGGATCTCGAGGTCAGCCAGGATCTTCCTCACGCGCCGCACATAGTTGCGGACCTCTTCGGGAAACAGTGCGGGCTCGGCCCACGCCCTGTTCTTGATCTGGTCTGCGGTGAAAAAGCGGTGCGGGTGGTCGAGGAGAAATTGGAGGAGCTGGAACTCGCGCTTGGTGAGGTGGGCCTCCCTGCCCTGGTGCAGGACCAGACTCCCCTCAGGGTCGAGCCAGAGGCCCCTCAGCTCCCAGACGCGCCGGTACCAGAGGTCGAGCCTCGCCTGGTAACCCTCCAGCTGCTCTTCGATGATCGTCAGGTCCTGGGCGGCCGCCTGCTGGGCGATGGGGCTCAAGGAGGGCAGCTCCTGCTCGACCCGACCAAGCAAGCTGCGCTTGAAGCGGAGCAGGTCGTCGTAGATGCTCATCCAGTGGCGGGCATCCTCCCAGTGGGAGGTCTTGATGTCCTCGCCCTCGAGCGGCCTCGCGCGTCTTTTTCCCATACGCGTCGCCATTGTGTGTGACGCGAGGTGGATAGTAAAGGCGAACCGTGGCGGCGCCAAGCGCCGCCACGGCACGTTCTGCGGGGGTAGACGAAATAGGAGATCTAGCGGTGGCTGAAGCGCCCCCGAGAGGAGACCATGCGCACCGCGAAAAGGAGGATGAACGCGCCCACGAAGGCGACCACGACCTCTCCGATGAAGCCGCCAAAGGCGATGCCAAAGATCCCGGCCAGGAAGCCGCCTAGGAAAGCTCCTAGTATCCCGACCACGATATCCATCAGCACGCCCATGCCCCGGCCGGTCAGCACCTTGCTGGCCAGGAAGCCGGCGATCAGACCGACGATGATCCAGACGAGCAGGTTCGTCATGAAGTCGCCGGCCTGGTGCCACGCGGGGCCGTTGCGATCCTGATCAGCACCACGACGCCCCAGCCGATCAGTGCGTAGACGGCGATCGCCACCAGCGCTGCCGGCTCGAAGACGTTGCCCGCGGATCCGGAGTTCGGGAAGATGCCGTGGAAGGGAGCCACCAGCGGCCAACTCACGGAGTAGACGAGGTTGACGAAGGACGATTGGCCGGAAGCGCCGAGCAGCTTGAGCAGGAAGCGGCCCGCAATCAGGACATCGACGACGCCGACGATGAACCCGACGACGGCTGCCGCCCGAAAGTTGTAGCGGCCCTGCTCAGCGATTGCGACATGCTCAACAGGGACGGCATGCTCTACCTGCGCTACCGGGACAGAATCGGGAGACGTTTGCTGCATCGGTGAATCACTCTCCATCTAAGGTTCGTTCTCGAACCCCAGGTGTCTAGCGTCGCGCAGGCGGCGTAACAGAGTCAGCAACATTTCAGACCCTCGAGGGCCTACTGGACGGCCGGTCGTGAAGAAGACGGAGCTTCTGGTTGGTCCGGCGCGGGAGTCTCGCTGGGTGGGCCAGTTCGTGCGTTCATCCGCCGGGCTCGCCAAGCCACCCCGCGAAGCTGGAAGATGCGAGCTGCTCCGACCGCCAGAACGATCACGGCGCCCAGCATCATCGCGAACAGAAGAGCTATCGCCAGCGGGAGCCGGCCGTGGAACATCAGGAAGGAGACCTCGACGCTGCCAGGATTCTCCAGGATGAAGACCAGGATCGCCGCGAGAGCGATGATCGCGATGGCGAGCGCGCTCCACACAGCGCTGAGCCGTGTCCGCCGCTCGCCTGGGTATGCCTTCTGCACCTGTCCAGGTTCCGGAGTTGTGGAAGTGTCCATCAGAATTCGTCTCCTCTATGGGCTGCCCTTTTAAGGGCTAATGAAGACTCACCATGCCATCGGCGACGACGATCAGCAGAGCGCAAAAACCGACGATCCAGGCCGCCAGGCTGGTGGCGAGTGAAAACCGTGATGCCGCCCGCTTGTGGCGTATTGCCGCCAGGCGCTGCTTGAGCGTCGCAGGCCCGAGCTGATAGGCGAGGCTACTCAAGCTCTCGCACCCTGGCCGTCCAGAATCCGAGGCGCTGGCGGAACCTCTCAGCCTGGGCGGCAACCACGGGCACGTTGGTCAGCTCGACCTCGCGCCTGGTCGGCGGTGATTGCTTGGCCATGAGGTGCTTGATGCGTTCCAGGACGCTTTCTTCCATGGTCAGAATCTCGCGGTAGATCTGACTCCAGTAGAGCGCTTGGTCAAGCGAGGCGCTCCGCGGATCGCCTTCGCCATCCATGGTTTGCTTGGGGTCCCCGCCTCTGACGGCGGCGGCCACATCCGGCCGTTGGTGATGTGTCCGCTCAAACTTCATGACGTAGTCTTGCGCCCGGTGCCGTAAGAAGGTCAGTAACATTCGCGGCGGTCCTCGCGGCAACGGTCTTTGGTGAAGACTCGCCTCCGGTTACTGACTTTGTTATGCCGGCCGTTGCACGGTCCCTGGCTGTAGGGCACGTTTGGGAAAGCACACGGTCGCCATCGTCGACGATCAATTCGACATCCGCGAGATGCTCGCGATTCGATTGCAGATGGTCAAAGACCTGGAAGTGGTCGGGATGGCCGCCAACGCGGCACAGGCGATCGACCTCGCCCGCACCCTCAAACCGGACCTGATGACACTGGACCTGGGGATGCCGCGGATCGGCGGCGCTGAATCCATCCCGCTGCTGCGAGCAGCCGCGCCGAAGATGCGAATCGTCGTCTTCAGCGGTGACCCTGCCGCGGCCGACCTGACTAAGGGAAAGCGGCCGGATGCCATCGTGACCAAGAGCCATTTGTCCGACCTGGTTGCGACCATCGTGACCCTGTTGTCGAAGGGCTCGGCGAGAAGCGTTGGCGTCAGCTCGACGCCCTCCTGACACAGACCTCGCGCAAGGGCCGCCGTCGCCGCCGTAAGTTACCGACCTTCTGAAGGTTACTGAACCTTCTTACGGTGCCCGGCGTCAGCGTGGGCCATCCTGGTCGCAGGTGATCCAGGTAGCCTGATTCAGTGGATTTCAAGCTCGAACTCGTGCTGATCCCGGTCTCGGACGTCGACCGCGCCAAGGCCTTCTACACCGAGAAGGCCGGTTTCAACCTGGATGTCGACCACCGCCGGGGCGAGGACTTTCGCGTCATCCAGCTGACCCCGCCCGGCTCGGCCTGCTCGATCACGTTCGGAATCAGCGTTACGGATGCCGCGCCGGGCTCGGTCCGGGGCATCCACCTGGTGGTCGCCGACATCGAGGCTGCGCGCGCCGAGCTCGTCGCTCGTGGCCTGGAGGTCGGCGAGATCCGGCACTTCAAGTCAGGCACCTGGCTGCCGGGCGCGGATCCGGAGCACAGCGACTACAACTCCTTCGCCGACTTCAGCGACCCCGACGGCAACACCTGGCTCTTGCAGGAACGCAAGGGCTGAGCTCGGGCCCGAACCGGTAGGAAGCTACTCGGGGCCGGTCCAGGACCAGCGGGGCACCGGCAGGCCGGTGGGCACCTCTGACCCCTGCGGCGCGTAGGAAAGCACCTCTCGCACCGCCCACTCCATGTAGGCGCGGAGGCCGGCACGGAAATCTGGGTCGTCGGGTAGCCGCGCATCGTCCGCCGCCTGCATGAAGCACGCCACGAAGCGCGGGCCGTAGTCGTCTCCGGCGCCCTCACCCGCGTGGATTCCGAGCATCGTGGAATGACCCCCCTGCGACTGCGAGTAGCGGGCCGGACCCCCGAAGACCTCCGCCCAGTAGTAGGCAAGCCTTTCGATGTGCTGCGGGTTGACGCCGTGAGAGAAGGGATGATTCAACTCGGGGTCCGCGAGGCAGCGCTCGTGGTGGGCGGCAGCGAGCGCGAGGAAGGCCTGGTCCCCGCCGGCGAACTCGTACATCGATGGCCGGGCCATGGAGGAAGAGTTTCGCGCATCGCCCGCCTTGACCTGATCGGGCTTGACATGTGACCATTCGGTCACCTATAGTCTCCGGGTATGGACGAGGTGTTCAGAGCCCTCGCAGACCCGACCCGGCGGAGCCTGCTCGACGAGCTGTTCCGCGAAGACGGGCAGCCT
>CATPBK010000074.1 GCA_955652705.1 Candidatus Dormiibacterota bacterium
AGCACGGGCTATAAGTGGTACCACGTTGGAGATGCGCGCTCCGGAGAACGTCGGCCACCTACAGCAGCTGGGTGGAACCCGGCTCGTCACCCTGCAGGACGGGGTCGAGCGCGGCGTCAGGGTGGTCGAGTTCCGGACCGCCTCGGGTCTCGACTTCGGGGTGCTTGTGGACCGGGCCATGGACATCGCGTGGTGCCGCTACAACGGCCGTTCAATCTCCTGGCTCTCGCCGGTCGGCCTGATCGGCCCCTGGTACCGCGAACCCCAGGGCCTCGGCTTCCTGCGGACCTTCCAGGGCGGCCTGCTGGTCACCGGCGGGCTGGACCATGTGCTCGGCCCCGCCGAGGACCCCCGCGACACTTACGGCTATCCCGGCCGCCACTCGACCGAGTACGGGCTCCACGGTCGCGTCTCCGGCACACCCGCGCTGCTGCGCCGCTACGGCGAGGTTCGGCGCGGGGACGACTGGGAGCTGGAAGCCGTCGGCGAGGTAATTCAGGCCGGCGCGCTGGCCGAAAACCTGGTCCTGACGCGGCGGGTGAGCACCACGCTGCAGGGCCGGAACATCGTCTGGGAGGACGAGGTGGAAAACCGCGGGCACCAGAGCGCACCGCACATGCTCCTCTATCACGTCAACCTCGGCGCCCCGCTCCTGGATCCGTCATGCGAGCTGGCCGCCCCGATCCGTGAGGTCGTCTCCCGCACTCCGTCCGCGACCGGCGACGCAAACGAGCACCTGCGTTTCTCCGAGCCGAGGCCCGATTTCGTGGAGCAGGTCTTCGAGCACCGGTTGGAACCCGACGCGGCCGGCCGCGTCAGCGTCGCGCTCCTGAACCACGCCGACCCGGCCTCGCCTTGGGGCGTCGTTCTCGACTACGACGCGACCAGGCTCCCGCATTTTCTGCAGTGGCGCCACTTTGCAAGCGGCACCTACGTGCTGGGGCTGGAACCCTCGACGACCGGGCTGATCGGCCGCGCGCTGACCCGGGCCCAGGGCGAGCTGAGGCTACTCGAGCCGGGCGAGCGTCTGGCCTATCGAACGGAGCTTCGCATCGTGGACGGCAGGGAGGAATGCGAGCAGGCCCTAGAGTCCGTCACTTGCTAGGCTGTCCCATCCCGAGTCGCTGATACAAACCGCCACCGAGCGCTGCATAAGATGCACTCGACATCCGCCGGGAAACGGGGCTATCAAGAGCCGATTTAGGCCCCTCTCGCCGGCGGACGGGGGCCTCGGCTCCGCCGTCCGAACGCCTCGGGACCCATTCAGGGCCCGCACGACTGCATAAGCCGAGCGTTTGGGCGCATAACTATGCAGCTACGCTGCAAGGCCCAAATCCGCAGGTAGCCAGACCTCGAGTGGACGTCTCCAGATCTGGCCGATCCCCCTCCTGAGTGTCGGATCCGGTGGTAGTCCGAGCGACCAGCGTGGCCTGCTGCCACCAACATCGTGGCGGACGAGCCGGCAGCACCTGACCGGAGGCCGAACCCCCCCTACCTCGATGTCTCACCTACTGGAGGTGGTCTTCGCTAGATCGCGCGGGCGAGCACGAGAGTGTGCCCCGCGGTCCCCTCTGGCACAAATCGCTGCCACAAAGGTGCGAGGCCCGCACTACTCAGCCACTCGAGGTAGGTCGCCGCGTCTGCGTGGTCCCAAAACATCGGCGTCCCAAGGTAGTTCTCTGTTCCGGTCCAGCGACCGTGCCCGACGATTGCCAGGAAATACCCACCTGAACGCAGCCAGCGCCGGACGTTGAGCAAGACCTGCCGCTGGTCCTCCAAGGGCACGTGGATGAGCGCGTAGAGGGAGACCACAGCGTCGAAGGAGTCCGCCTCCGCGTTCCAGGAAACCATGTCGGCTTGGATGAAAGTCGCTCCGGGCACCAACCGACGGGCACGCTCGACCTGGACAGTCGAGAAGTCGACGCCAACGACCTGGAATCCTCGATCGACAAAGAGCCGCGAGGCTGGAATGCCAACGCCGCAGCCAAGGTCGAGCACCCTGGAGCCCGGCTCGAGCAGTTCAGCCAGCTCGTCGATCCAGACCTCGTACTGATCCTCGTGCTCTGCCGTTCCTGCGTGCGGTCGGCCCTCGTCGTCCCGATACCCGTGGGAGATGGCGTCGTAGCCCCACCGGACGAGGTCTCGCTGCGCTGCCCGCGCCTGCGCTCCCCGGTCGCCCGACCTCGGCGCAGTCACTACAGGAAGAGCTCGATCACCGGGACGGCCACGGGTGGCGCCACCGTCGGCAGCTCCAGGGTCAAAGTACCGTCCGGCAGGCCTCCCAGGCGCGTGTTCTGCGCCTGCTGCCCCGGCTCGATCACTTGCAGCTTCACCTCAGAGGCGTCGTTCAGAAACTGGGCGTAGCGGACTCTGCCCTCGAGGCCGGACAGGTGCACGTGACGGTAGGGCCAGGCGAAAAGGTGCAGGTAGAGACGATCGCCCCGCTGCGTGTAGCGGCAGTCAGGCGGCGGCGGGAAGGGGCTGGCGCCGCAGCCGTAGACGGATCGCACGTGGAGCTCCATCCAGTCTCCGATTTCGGCCAGGATGGCCGGCGCTCGCGGGTCCAGCTTGCCCCGGCCGGTCGGGCCGACATTGAGCAGCAGGTTGCCGTCCTTGGAGACGCCGTCGATGAGCATTCGCAGGATCATCCCGCCTGTCTTGTACTGCAGGTTGTCGCGGTCGTACCCCCAGCTGTCGTTGAGGGTCTGGCAGGCTTCCCAGGGCACCGGCCGGCCGTCTCGCCGGAGCGGGGCGGCGGGCTGGTATTGCTCGGGTGTGACGAAGTCGCCCGGGATGCCCAGGCGGTCGTTCACGATCACGTCTGGCTGCAGCTCGCGAACCATCGCCAGGAGCTGTTCTGAGCCCCATTCAGCCGGCCCTTTGCCGCCCCAAGTCCGGTCCGCGTACGAGAAGTCGAAGAACAGGTAGTCGATCCTGCCGTACCGGGTCAGGAGCTCGCGGACCTGCCCGTGGAGGTACTCGCGGTACCTGCTCATTTCGCGGCCGCCCGCCTTCTCTATGAACGCTGCGTCATCACGTTGGGGGTGGAGCCCGTCGAGCGGGAAGTCAGGGTGGTGCCAGTCGATCAAAGAGTGGTAGAGACCGACCCGGAGGCCGGCTGCCCGGAAGGCGTCGAGCGCCGGTTCCAGGACGTCTTTGCCCCAGGGCGTCCGGGTCACCTTGTAATCGGTCAGGTCAGAATCCCAGAGGCAGAAACCCTCGTGATGCTTGGTGGTGATGACGACGTAGCGCATGCCAGCTTGCTTCGCCGTCTGCGCCCACCGCTCCGGGTCGAAAAGGTCGGGAAAGAAGTGCTCGAAGTAGCGCTGGTAGTGCTCGTCAGTGAGCCGCTCCCGGTTCTTCACCCATTCATGACGCGCCGCCAGCGCGTACAGGCCCCAATGGATGAAGAGCCCTAAGCGCGCCTCCGTCCACCAGCTCGTGTCGGCCGCCATCACCCGATCCGGTAGGTACCCGCCTGCGAGCGTCCGACGGCGTTCGCGGCCACCAGCAGGTCCAGGTGCGTCATGACCATGGCCAGCCCGCGGAATTCTTTGCGGTAGCCCCACTTCTCGCAGAGCGCTTCCCAGATCTCCTTGAGCGTCCCGTCCTCCTGCTCCTCCACGGTCGCCAGGAGATCAGACTCGATTCTGGAGACGAAGCTCTCAGCGCGGTCGACCAGCTCGACGAAGCCCTTCCAGTCGACGATCGGCAGGTGCGCCGAGACGACGGTCTCAAAGCGCCGCTGCTCCGCCAGGGCGCGCAGCTTCCGCAACGTGCTCTTGTAGGCGGCGGCGCGCTGGTAGCCGTGGAACATCGGCCCCAGATCCGTGATCCCGTTGTTGATGACCGCGTCACCGATGATCAGCGTGTTCGTGGCCGTCTCGATGAAGCCGATCTCCGCTTTCAGGTGGCCGGGCAAGGCGAGCAGTTCCAGCTCCACGCCTCGGCCGAGGCGGATCAGGTCGCCCTCCTCCGGGCAGAGATCGACGTGCGTCTCCGCGTCGAGGATGGAAAGCGCCTCCTCCCGCATCCAGGGCGCGTCCGGCAGCACCTCGGGAGCGACCAGGCAGAACTCGCGGTAGTGGACCTCGAAGTCCTCGATCCAGGCGATGGTCTCCCGGGGGGCCGCCAGCAGCGAACCGCAGGCGGCTTTGACCTGGTGGTTGGCGCCGATGTGGTCGTGGTGGGCGTGAGTGTTCATCACGAGACGGACCCGCTGGGGATCGCCGGCCGTGTCCCGGATCAGCTCCAGGATGGCGGGCGCCATCTGCTTGGTACCCGTGTCGATCAGCACCGCGAATGCAGCGCCATTCACCAGCGTGACGCGGACCGGAGTCTTGGCCACGAGCGGCACCTCGAGCACGTGGACGTGCTCGTTCATCCGCGTCATTCGGGCGCGAACGCCGCCAGGAGACCCCCGTCGATGACGTAGGTGGCGCCGGTGATGAACGACGCCGCGTCACTTAGGAGAAAGGTGACCAGGTTGGCGATCTCTTCCGGCCTGGCCACGCGGCCCAGCGGATGCACTCTTCCCCACCTCGCGAGCACGGCGTCGGGATCTCCCTCCGCCGCTGCGTTCTTGCGCAGCATGGGGGTGTCGACCGACCCGGGGCAGATGCAGTTGACCCGGATCCCGTCGCTGGCGTAGTCCAGCGCCATGCTGCGGGTGAGCGCGATCACCGCTCCCTTCGAAGCCGCGTAGGCCGACACCCGCTTCTGGGTCGCCAGGCCCTGGACGGAGGCGGCGTTCACGATGGCGCCGCCGCCGCGCGACCGCAGGTGCGGAATGCAGGCTCGAGAACAGAGGTAGACGCCCTTGACGTTCACCGCGAAAACCTGGTCCCAGGCCGGCTCCTCCAGCTCGGTGACGCTGCCGTAGATCTGGATCGCGGCATTGTTGTAGAGGAGGTCAAGACCGCCGAACTCGGCGGCGGTGAGCGACGCCATCCGCTCCGCGTCCTCGGCGCGGCTGACATCGACCCCCACGCCCAGCGCCCGACCTCCGGATCGCCTGATCTCGGTAGCTACCGCTTCGGCGGCCGCGAGATCGAGGTCCGCCACCCCTACCGCGGCGCCCGCCTCGGCGAGACCGATCGCGGCCGCCCGGCCGATCCCGGCGCCGCCGCCGGTCACGATTGCCACCTTGGCAGCCAGATCCATCCCCGCTGCTCGCTCCGGCATGACGCCGGCCAAGCATGTCATCCTCGTCGAGGCTTTCGCCTTGCCGCCGGCCGTCCTGACGCTTGAGGTGCCGCCGTGATCACTCCCCTGAGTCCTGAGCAGAGGCTGGAGCGTCTCATCTCGCGCCTCGGTGAGATCGGCTACTGGCGGGTTCGCTCGTCGGTCGAGGTCCCCGACTGGGCCTGCGACGGCCGCCCGCTGCCGGTCGGCCAGGCCTGGCCGACGCGGGCAGGCGTGCTCACCTTCACTCACCCCCTGGTCCAGGTCCCCGCCGAGTGGCCCCTGGAAGAAAGCCGGTTGGAGCTGGACTTCGGCGGCGAGGGCCTGGTGCGACTGAGCTACGAGGGCGGTGGCCAGGAGGGATTCGGCCTCGACCCCCACCACCAGCGCTTCCCGCTCCGGGGCCGGTCCTTCTCGATCGAGGTGAAGGCCGTGGCCCGGCTGCCCTTTGGCCAGCCCAGCCCCGACCCTCGCTTGAGCGTGGCCAGGCTGCTCCTCCTGGACCCGTCCGTGGAAGCCTTCGAGCGGCGGCTCCGGCTCTTGATCGAGACGATCCAGGCGCTGCCTGGACACGAGGCGGCAACGCCCCTGCTCATCGCGGCCGAAGAGGCGTTCACCCGGCTCGAATGGCCTTCGGGGACCGTCCCTTACGTCAGCCGGCTCGCCGCTAGCCCCCAGCTCCAGGAGGTCTGGCAGCTGCCCGATTTCGTAGGACAGCCGAGCGCCGCGCTGACACCGGAAGAGGACAAGCGGCTGCTGACGGCAGCGGAGGTCCTGCGGCAGCGGCTGCTCGAACTTCGAGAGCGCTACCCGAAGCGCGGCAGCATCGCCCTCAGCGGGCACGCCCACATCGACCTGGCCTGGCTCTGGCCGCTGGACGAGACGCGGCGGAAGGCACAGCGCACGTTCTCCACCGCCCTCTCGCTGATGGAGCGCTATCCGGAGTTCAGGTTCAACCAGAGCACGGCCCAGCTCTATGCGTTCGTCGAGGAGGACGATCCCGCGCTCTTCGCGAAAGTCAAGGAGAGGGTGGCGTCCGGCCAGTGGGAGCCCGTCGGCGGCATGTGGGTGGAGCCCGACCTCAACATGCCGACCGGGGAGTCCCTGGTCCGCCAGCTGCTCTACGGCCAGCGCTTCTTCGAGGCTCGCTTCGGGCGCCGCCACCAGGTCGCCTGGCTGCCCGACTGCTTCGGCTTCAGCCCCGCCCTCCCCCAGATTCTGCTGGGCGCCGGCATCAGCAGCTTCTTCACGATCAAGCTCAACTGGTCGGAGGCGAACCGCTTTCCCTATGACCTTTTCTGGTGGGAGGGCCTGGACGGGAGCCGGGTCCTGGCCCACCTCTTCGACAACCCCGCCAGCGTGCGGCATCGGCACCTGAACGGGTATAATGGCGACCCCAATCCCAACGCGCTTATGCGCACCTGGGAGAACTTCAAGGGCAAGTACCTGCACGACGAAAGCCTCCTCTCCGTGGGTTACGGCGACGGCGGCGGCGGGCCGACCGACTGGATGCTGGAGGACGCTCGCCTGGTCAACGAGCTGCCGGTCGTCCCGAGCGCCCGCTTCGCACTGGTACAGGACTTTTTCGCCGCCCTCGCGAAGGACACCTCCGACAAAGTGCTGCCGCGCTGGGTCGGCGAGCTCTACCTCGAGCTGCATCGCGGCACGCTCACGAGCCAGGGTCGCGTCAAGCGCCTGCACCGGCAGGCGGAGCGGGCCCTGATCACGGCCGAGGCCATCGATGCCATGGCGACTCTGCTCAGCGGTTCGACGCCTTCCCGGTTCGAGCCGCTCTGGCAGCTGCTCCTGCGGAACGAGTTCCACGACATCCTGCCGGGCTCCGCGATCCGCGAGGTCTACGAGGTGACCGAAAAGGAGCTCGCCGGCGTCATCCAGCAGGCCGGAGGCGCCGCGGCGGAAAGCCTCGGACGGCTGCGCGATCGCCTCGCTGGAGGGCCCGGCAAGGAACTCTTCGTGGTCAACCCCAGCTCCCAGGACAGGCCGCTGCGCGTCGAGCTCGCCGAGCCCGCGGACGGGGCTCAGCAGGTAGAGGGAGGTTACCTGGTGTCCTCAGCGGAGACCGTCCCGGGCCTGGCCGCGGCAGCCTTCACACGCCTCCCGGCGCCGGGAGAACTCAGCGTCACCAAAACCCAACTCGAGAACGCCCACGTGCGCGCCGTGCTCGACGAGCACGGCCGGCTGGCGAGCGTGATCGACAAGCGGGCCGGCCGGGAGGTCCTGGCCGGTCCCGGCAACCAGGTCTGGGCGTACGTCGACAAACCGCGCCAGTGGGATGCCTGGGACATCGACGCCGACTATGCCCTGGACGGCGAGGAGCTCGAGGACGCCGAATCGATCGAGGTGGTGGAGAAAGGCCCGCACCGGGCGGCGGTTCGCATCCGCCGGCGGTTCCGCGGCAGCAGCCTGACGCAGGACGTGCGGCTCTGGTCGAACTCGCCGCGGCTGGACTTCCACACCACCATCGACTGGCACGACCGCCGCTGGCTCCTCAAGGCTCGCTTCCCCCTCGCCATCCGCGCCGACCAGGCAACCTTCGAAACCGCCTTCGGCGTCATCCGCCGTCCGACTCACCGCAACACCAGCTGGGAAGCGGCCCGCTTTGAGGTCGCGGGACATCGCTTTGCCGACCTCTCGGAGCCGGGCTTTGGCGCGGCTCTGCTCAACGACGGACGCTACGGGCACCACGCCATCGACAACGAGCTGGGCCTGAGCTTGCTGCGGTCCCCCATCTACCCAGATCCGCTCGCCGACGAGGGGACCCAGGTCATCACCTACTCCCTCTACCCACACCTCGGTGGCTGGCTCGAAGGCGGGGTCCTGGCCGAGGCGGAGGACCTGAACGCTCCGCTCCTGGCGAGCCCGTGCGCCGCCCCCGAGCCTCGGACCTGGAAGGCCGTCGAGCTGGGCGGGCCTGCACTTGGCCTCGGCGCGTTGAAGGCGGCCGAGGGTGGCGAAGGCCTCGTCCTCCGCCTCTACGAACCTCAGGGCGGCCGCGGGGCGGCCACCGTCACTCTGCCATCCGGATGGCGCCTGGCATCCGAGCTGAACCTGCTGGAGGACGCGGTCGGCGAGCCGGATCTGCTGTTCAAGCCCTTTCAGGTGCACACCTGGCTGGTCACCGGGCGCCAAGGCTCCTGATGGGTGCTCAAACACCCGGCTTGACACCCACACCAGAACCGCACTACCTTGCGCGGGGGTACTTGTCGCGCGTTATGGGTCGGTGGCTCAGACGCAAACCCCGGTCGGCTTAACCGACCGGCTGAGACACCGTCCGCTCGCTATAAGTGATCTCGACGCTGTAAGACAACTTGTGGAGGAGGTAGCCATGAGATCATTCAGCGGGCGGGGCTGGACGGCCTCGCTGATCTGTCTAAGCGTGGTGGTCGCCGCGTGCGCCACAGGTGGTGGCAGTAGTGGGCCTCCGCTTGCCGGCTGCAAGTCGGGGACGACGCTGGCCACCTTCTGGACGTCTCACACGCCACCCGACTCCGACAGCCTGAAGCACGTAATTGACACCTACAACGGTCAGAGCACGGTCGGCTGCGTGAAGATGGTCCAGGTACCCGGGTCGGAGACCGACGTCACCAAGCTGATGACCGCAGTCCGCGGCGGCAGCGGCCCTGACGTCTACATGCTCGACCGCTTCACGGTCGCTGAGCGCGCCGCGGCCGGCGTGCTGACCGACCTCACCAAATACGGTGCGGGAAACCTCTCCAGCAAGTACGTGGACTTCGCCTGGAAGGAGGCGACCTTCCAGGGCAAGCCCTACGCGCTCCCGCTCGACACCGACGTTCGCGCCCTCTGGTACCGCAAGGACCTTCTGAAGGCGGCCGGGGTCGACATCACCCCACTCGATCCCGCCAATGGCCCGGTCACCATCGACCAGGTTCGGACCATGGCCAACAAGGTCAACCAGCAGGACGCCAGCGGCGCTTACAACGTGATCGGCTTCGTGCCCTGGGTGGACCAGGGTTGGCACTACACCTGGGGCTTCGACTTCGGGGGAAGCTTCTTTGACTCCGGCACCTGCAAGGTGACACCGAACGATCCGAAGATCGTGTCCGCCTTCACGACCATGTTCGGGGACTGGGCGAAGGCGCTCGGGCCGGAGAAGGCGCAGACCTGGGTCAGCTCCTTCCTGCCGCCCAACAACCCGCCCCAGCAGTGGCCGTTCCTGACCGGCAAGACCGCGTTCATCATCACCGGGGACTGGCCGCTCAACTGGGTCAAGCAGTACAAGCCCGACCTTCAGTACGGCGTCACGTATATCCCGGTGCCCAAGACTGGTGACACACCCAGCACCTGGGCAGGCGGCTGGTCGCTCGTGATCCCGACCGGCGCCAAGCATGCCGATGCGGGCTACGACTTCATGAAGTACCTGGCCGGCCCGGACGGGATGAAAACCTACGTCACAGAGACGCAGCACCTGCCCACCTGGAAGGCGCTGGGCTCGGACGCCAGCCTCTACCAGGGCGATCATGTCTTCTTCGCGACCAAGCTGCTGCCGGTCGCCAAGAGCCGGCCGCCGATTCCCGTAGGTGCGTTCTACTGGGACCAGCTGAGCACGGCGCAGGACGCAGTGGTCAGGCAGTCCGCGACCGCCGATAAGGCCCTCGCCGACGTGGCCACGAACACCAACGCCAAGCTCCAGCAGTTCTGTCCGCTGAAATAGTGTCCGCAGGATCTGGCGGGGAACGGCGTTGATCGCCGTTCCCCGCCGCCTTCGACTCGGCAAAAAGGATCGGAGCAGCCTCCTGGTGGCCCTGCCCTTCGTCGGGCCCTGGGTGATCGGCTTCCTGGCTTTCACGGCCTACCCGATCTACTACTCCTTCACGATCAGCTTCACCCGGTATTCCGGGTTCGGAGAGGCGACCCCGATCGGGTTGACCAACTACCAGCACATGTACGCCGACCCGCTCTTCTGGAAGTCGATGTACAACACGCTCTACTACGTGGCCCTGGCCGTCCCCGTCGGCCTCGTGATCGCGATCGCGCTCGGGCTGGCAATGAACCAGAGGGTGCGCGAGGTGGCCATCTACAGGGCGGCCATCTACGCGCCCTCGATCCTCCCCGTCTACGCCCTCACCTTCATCTTCATCGTGCTGCTGAACCCGCGGTTCGGCTTTCTCAACTATGTGATCGTCACGCTCGGAGGCCCTTCCATCAACTGGCTTGGCGATCCCGGCTGGACCAAGATCTCGGTCGTCATCCTGGCTCAGCTCGGCGCCGGGGGGCCGGCGCTGATCTTCCTGGCCGCGATACGTGGGATACCCAGCGAGCTCTATGAGTCGGCGGCGCTGGACGGCGCCGGCGCCCTCCGCCGGTTCGTCTACATCACGCTGCCCCTGCTCACGCCCGTCATCCTCTACGACTTGATCCTGGGCCTGATCCTCGGCCTCCAGATCTTCACGCCTGCCTACGTGCTGACGCAGGGCGGCGCCGGCGCCGGTGCCGGTCAGTACGTCGCCGGACCCGACAACTCGCTCATGTTCTACGTCCTCTACCTCTACAAAACCGCCTTCCAGTTCACCGACATGGGCTACGCCTCCGCCCTCGCCACAGTGCTCTTCCTGGTAAGCGTCGTGCTCGCTCTGGCGATCATGCGGACGTCGAAGTCCTGGGTTCACTACGAGGTGACCTGAGATGACGGTCAGGACCGTCGAGCGCCCGCTGGCCGTCGAGCAGCGTCCGCGGACCGGGCGCCGGCGCCAGCGCCCGCTCGCCGGGCTGTTCCAGGCGGCGGTCACACCGCGCGTGATCCTGATCGGGATGTGCGTGCTCTACGTGGTGCCCTTCTACTGGATGGCCACCACCGCGCTCAAAGACAACCCCGAGCTGAACATCTATCCGCCGACGCTCTGGCCGCAAGCGCCCAACCCCGGCAACTTCGTCTCCGCGGTCCGCTACATCCCGTTCCCGCAGTTCTTTATCAACTCGGTGATCCTGACCGCCGGCACGGCGATCGGGGCCGGCATCTCCAACCCGCTGATCGCCTACGGGTTCGCACGCATCAGATGGCCGGGTCGCGACCTCATGTTCGCCATCGTGATGGCGACGATCTTCGTCCCCTTCCCGGTGCTGATCCTGGGCCTCTTCGACGTCTTCACCAAGCTGGGCTGGATCGACACCTTCCTGCCCCTGATCGTGCCCGCCTTCTTCGGGAACCCGTTCTACATCTTCCTGATGCGTCAGTTTCTCCTGCAGCTGCCGATCGAGATCTCCGATTCGGCGCGCATCGACGGCGCGCGGGAGCTGCAGATCTTCTGGCACATCATCCTGCCCCTCGCCAAGCCGGCCGTTGCCGTGGTGATCATCTTCGCGGCCGTAGCAGCCTGGAACGAGTTCCTCCTGCCGTTGATCTACCTCCAGGACGAGAGCCGCTACCCGCTCGCGATCGGCCTCCAGTTCTTCCGCTCCCAGCACAACGTCCAGTACAACTTGCTGATGGCGGCCTCGACGCTGGTCGTGCTGCCGGTGCTCGGCCTCTTCCTGGCCTTCCAGAAGTTCTTCATCGAAGGCGTTTCGGTCGGAGCTGTTAAGGGCTAGAGCCCGAGCCGGGACCAGCGTTGATCGCCGTTCCGCGTTTGAGGCTCGACAGGAATGATCGACGCAGCCTCCTCACGGCGCTGCCCTTCGTCGGACCCTGGATCTTCGGCTTCCTGGTCTTCACCGTGTACCCGATCTACTACTCCTTCACGATCAGCTTTACGCGCTACGCGGGGCTCGGCGAGCCGACCCCGATCGGGTTTGAAAACTACCGCCACCTGTAACCGACGCGCTCTTCTGGAAGTCGATGTACAACACGCTCTACTACGTGGCCCTGGCCGTCCCGGTCGGCCTCGTGATCGCCATCGCGCTGGGGCTGGCGATGAACCAGAACGTCCGCGAGGTGGCCATCTACCGGGCGGCTGTCTATGCGCCTTCGATCCTTCCCGTCTACGCCCTCACCTTCGTAGTCATCGTGCTCCTGAACCCGCGGTTCGGCCTGCTCGACTACGTGATCGTCTCGCTCGGCGGCAAATCGATCAACTGGCTTGGCGATCCCGCCTGGACCAAGGTCTCCCTTGTCATCCTGGCTCAGTTCGGTGCCGGGGCCCCGGCGCTGATCTTCCTGGCCGCGATACGCGGGATTCCAAAAGAGCTCTTCGAGTCCGCGGCGCTGGACGGGGCCGGCGCCCTCCGGCGGTTCATCCACGTCACGCTGCCGCTGCTGACGCCAGTCATCCTCTACGACCTGATCCTGGGCCTGATCCTCGGTCTTCAGATCTTCACGCCGGCGTTCCTGCTGTCGCAGACCGGCGCCGTCGTGGGACCCGACAACTCCCTCATGTTCTACGTCGTCTACCTCTATAAGACCGCCTTCGAGTTCGCCGACATGGGCTACGCCTCCGCGCTCGCCACGGTGCTTTTCGGAGTCAGCGTGGTGCTCGCACTGGGGATCTGGCGGACGTCGAGGGCGTGGGTTCACTACGAGGTGACCTGAGCAAGCCGCCGCCCCTCAGCACCTGCTAGCCCAGGTCATACACCTCGATCGAGGTTCCGATCCTGGCCAGAGGCTGGCGACTCTCCAGGAACCGGTAGGGCTGGCCGGCGTAAGGCCGCTGGGTGTCCCCGATGACCGTCTTGCGAGTGAGGCTGACCGCCAGCAGGCCGTGCACCGGTACTTCCGCCGGTTGGACCGAGACCGCCTCGATGCCGTAATGGTCGAGCGAGAGCGTCCCGAAGTAGGCGGTCGACAGGGGCGGCCGGCCCCGGGCCACCCACCAGTCCCGCAGCCGCCAGGCGTCCTGTCCCCAATCGAGGTTGCTGTCGGACAGGTACTGCTCGGGCCGGTCGCCGGCCAGCTCGTTGAAGTAGCCGATGCGGTCCTGGCCGTGCGCGTAGCTCGAGGCCACGACCGCAAGCAGGGCGCCGGCCACCACCATCCGTGCTGGCAGTCGCAGCCTCGCCACGTCGCGGACGACGGACCCGGCCGCGACCGCGAAGAGCGGGTAGACCGGGAGCACGTAGCGGACGCCGATGTCGAGCGCACCCAGGCTGGCGCTGCCCACCACCACAGCGATCGGGTGCCAGAGATAGAGCAGGCCCGCGAAGTCACGGCGGCGGGCGGCGACCAGCGCGGCCGCGGCTACCAGGGCAAGCAAGCCGAGAGTCGTCTTCAGCGCCAGCGCTTCCAGGAAGTACTGGGGAAAAGGCTGGTTGCCCGGCGCGATCAGGCCGTTCAAATAGTTCAAGTGCCCGGTCCCCCGGTCGCCCAGCGGAACCAGCAGCGAGGCGAACCAGGAGGGTGGCGCGACCCAGGCGAGGGGCGGTCCCCAGTCGTGGTGACTCTGCTTGAAGGGCAGGTAGACCAGGCAGACCGCTGCCCAGGCGCAGGCGGCCACGATCGCGGTGGAGCCGATCGCGCGGCCCACCCTGTGCAGTACCGCACCTTCGGCAGCCAGCAGCTCGACGGCCCCCAGCAAGGGAATCAGGAGAAGGGCATTCACCTTGCTCAGGAGCCCGAATCCGACCACGAGTCCGCAGATCACGAGCCAGCGCCGGCGCCGGGCCTGGCGCCAGCGCCAGTGCGCCGCCAGCGCCCCCCCAAAGGCGAGGCTCAGCGCGATGTCGCCCGTGGCGAGGTGGGCGTGCGCGAGCAGTGTCGGTTCGACGGCGGCCAGGCCGAGGCCAGCGAGGCCGGCGAGGCCGCCATACATCGCGCTCCCCCACCAGAACACAAGGAGACCGAGCAGGAGCGCCAGCGCGATGACCGGCAGGCGGGCGACGAGGATGAGCGGGCGGAGATCGTCGGGCGAGACCCGGTAGAACGAGGCGTCATCGGCACAGCCTCCGGCGCCCAGGCCGGCGAGGTCTACGGCCGCCCCGCTCAGGAGTTTCACCGCGGGTGGGTTGCTCACCTCGAGGTCCACGGTCCCGGTGCGCCAGGCGCAGGCGCCGGCCCGGATGTAGCGCGTCTCGTCGAACGTGAGGCTGTCGCCCCAGGCCTCCCAGAGCAGCTGCGCCGCCAGCAGCGCGAGCAGCGCCCCAACCGCGAACTTCAACCGCGACGCTGGTAGATGGTCACGCCTTCGACGACCCCGACGGGCTCATAACCGGCCCGCACGAGCGCGGCGACCTCACTAAAGCGGCTGAGTGGGTAGTGCGTGAAGGTGCCGTACGGGTCGGTCGAGGTGTCCAGAATGAGGGCCGGAGGGTGGTTGGCGAAGTCTTCTTTCAGGGCGGGCCAAACGTCCGGCGTGGTGTCCCAGTTCCGTGGCTCCAGGCCCTGCTCGCGAGGAAACCCGCGGAGGAAGGCGGTGAACCGCGACGCCGGCGTCCGCTCGGACAGGACGTAGTCGTAAGGCGCATTCCCCCAAACGAAGATGCGGTCGCTGGGATTCGTGTGCGCCCGCACGTAGTCGGCGGCACCGCTGCGGTCCGGTGGCGCCCCGGTCAGCCTGACCGGGGCCGGCAGGACCCGAGCGTCGGCAAGCAGGAAAATAGCCGCCGCCAGCGTCCCGGCCAGGGCTCCTGCGGCCAGTGACCAACGCCAGGCGGGCCGCGGCCGGCGCCGCAGGTCGGCCAGGGCGGCCGCGCCCAAGACGGTGAGCGGGGCGACGAGCGCGATGTTGTAGTGGCTGAAGAAGCGTCCACTCGCGACCGCGCCGAGGACGCCGATCAGCAACCAGCCGACGACGGTGCGCTCTGGGACTCCCATCCCCCGCCACGGCTTGCTGACCAGGCGATAGAGAGCGGGAGCCCAGAGCAGTGGCGTGGCCAGGAGCCAGGGCAGCAACCACTCCCGCATGTAGGTCAGGGCCTGGCCGGACCCCCAAATGGGCGACTCGTAGCTGGCGAGGCTCACGACCGTCCAGCGCCAGAAGCCGGCCGCCGATCCGGTCAGCGCGAGAGCGCCCAACAGCAGGCCGGCGCCCGCGGCGAAGCCCGCCAGCACCAGCGCGAGATTGCGGACGCGCGAGGTTGAGACCAGCGCGACCGCGAGGGCGAGAGGCAGGTTCACGATGGCCACCTGCTTCGTCAGGCAGGCCAGCGCGATCAGCGCTCCGGCCAGGACGAACCGCCGGTCGAGCAGCAGGAGTATGGATGCCACAAGCGGGAGATTCATGAAGACCTCGGTGTTGGCGGCGGCGTACTGCTGGGGGCCGCCCGCGGCCGTGAAGAGCCCGTAGAGGAGGGCCGCGATCCAGCCGGCCCAGTCACCGGCCAGCCGTCTGGCCAGCACCCCGACCAGCGCGGCCGTGGCCAGTACCACTGCCACCTTCACCAGGTGCACCGCGAAGAGGTTGTATTCCCCGAAAAGCCGGAACGTGGCCGCGTAGATCCAGAAGATCACGGGCGGCTTGTTGTCCACACCGCCGTCGGCGTACAGGCGGCCGCCCTGGAGCATGAGTCGCGCGATGGCGCTGTAGGCGTCCTCGTCGCCGTCGCTGGCCCGCCGGAGCAACGATTCCAGGTGGGCGGCGATCGTGACCAGCACGACCAGCGCCGCCGGCGGCACCCAGGTGCGGGCCCGGCTCGCGGTCAGTAGGCCCTGGCGAACACCGCCACCGTCGTTGCCGCCCGCTCGCACCACACGCAGCGGTCCGGGAAGTCGCCGTCCACCTTGAACGGCTTGTTGCGCGCGGTCACGCCGCCGAGCTGATCCTTCAACTCCAGCTCGCACTCGGTCCGATCGCAGAAGGCGGCCCACGCGAAACCGTTTCCATTCTCGAAGAAGTCACGGAACTCCTGCTTCGTCTGCGGGTGCGTCGTGTGCTCGGCGTGGAACCTCCGGGCGCGCTCGAAGAGCGCTTCGTGGTAGGCCTTCAGCTCGTCGACCAGCCGGTCCGCCAGACGCGCCGCCGGCACTGGGCGCTTCTCGCGGCTCAGGCGGTCGACGAGCACGACCTGCCCCGCTTCTACGTCGCGCGGGCCGGCCTCGATGCGGAAAGGCACGCCGCGCACCTCCCAATGCGCGTACTTGTCACCGGGGCGGCTGTCGCGCCAGTCGACGCGATGGCGCACCCTGCCCTTCAGCGCGGCAGTGATCGGCGTCAGGAACCGGCTGACCGACTCTCTCCCTTCCTCATCGCGGAAGATCGGCACGATCGCGGCCTGCACGGGCGCGACGCGCGGCGGCATGACGAGCCCGCTGTCGTCGCCGTGCGCCATCACCAGCCCGCCGATCAGTCGCCAGGAGATGCCCCAGGACGTCGTGTAACAGAGCTCCCGCCGGTTCTCGCGGTTGGTGAAGCCGATGTCGTAGGCGGTGCTGAAGTTCTGGCCGAAGTAGTGCGACGTCCCCATCTGGAGCGCCAGGCCATCACGCATCATCCCTTCGATGCTGTTCGTGAACTGGGCGCCGGCGAACTTCTCGACCTCGGTCTTGCGGCCCGGGATGACCGGCACCGCCAGCCAGTCCTCGGCGATCTCCCGGTAGTTGTCGAGGATCTGCAGGACCTCGCTCTGAGCGTCCTCCGGCGTGGCGTGGAAGGTGTGGCCCTCCTGCCAGTAGAACTCTCGCGAGCGCAGGAAGAGCCGCGTCCGCATCTCCCAGCGCACGACGTTGGCCCACTGGTTGGTGAGCAGCGGCAGGTCGCGATGCGACTGGATGTACTTGCGGACGATGGTGCCGATGATCGTCTCGCTGGTCGGTCTGACGACTAGCGGCACAGCGAGCTCCTCCTTGCCGCCTCGCGTGACCCAGGCCACCTCCGGCGCGAAGCCCTCGACGTGCTCCGCCTCCTTCATGAAAACGTCCTCGGGGATCAGGAGCGGGAAGATCCAGTTCTCGTGGCCGGACTCGGCGATCAGGTCGTCGAAAGCGCGCCGGATGGCGTCCCAGGTCGCGGTGCCGAGAGGCCGCAGCACCATCGTGCCGGCGATCGGCGCGTAATCGGCCAGCTCGGCCTTGCGGACCACGTCCGTGTACCACTTGTCGAAGTCGACCGACATCTTGGTGATGTGCTTGACGTAGTCCTGCTCTTCGCTCACAGCCATGTGGAACGTTCAGCCTACTGAAATACGAGGCGCTTATTGAGCGCAGCCCGACCCCGCGGCCCGCGCTGGTCCGGCTCCTACCCCACCTTCGCAGCGCCCGCGCTTGACATCTCGGCGGCCAGCGCGTCCACCTCGGCCAGCAGCACTTCCAGGAGCTCCGCCTGGGGCACCGTCTTGTAGAGCTTGCCCTTCTTGAAGATCACGCCCTTGCCGCGGCCACCTGTGACGCCGATGTCGGCGTGCCGGGCCTCGGCCGGTCCGTTCACCACGCAGCCCATCACCGCCACCGTGATCGGCACCTTGAGCGCCTTGATGTGCTCCTCGACCACCTTCACGGCCGGCACCATGTCGTACTCCAGCCGCCCGCAGGTCGGGCAGGCGATGAGCGTCGGGGACTCGACGCGCACGTTGAGCGCCTTCAGGACCTCATAGCCCACCCGGATCTCCTCGGTCGGGTCGTCGGTCGCCAGCGACACCCGGATCGTGTCGCCGATGCCGTCGGCGAGCAGGATGCCCAGCCCGACCGCGCTCCGGATGCTGCCGGCCTGGACCGGACCTGACTCCGTCACGCCGAGGTGGATCGGATACGGCCGCGCCTCTGCGAACTTCCGGTTGGCGAGCACGTTCGTGGGCACATCCGTCGCTTTCAAGCTGACCTTGATATGGCCTGGGCCGTAGTCGAGGTCCTCCAGGATCTGGCAGTGGCCAAGGGCCACCTCGACCATGCGGTCGGCGGTGCGCTCGCGGTCGGCCCGGTCGATGGCGTGCTGCTCGCGCAGTGACTTGTGGACCTCTTCAGGCAGCGACCCGGCGTTGACGCCGATCCGGAAAGGCACGTCGCGTTCCTTGGCGGCCTGCACCACCTTGATGACCTTCTCGCGGTCCGGCAGGTTGCCCGGGTTCAGCCGGAGCGCGTGGACGCCGGCTTCCAGCGCCAGCAGAGCCAGCGTGTGGTCGTAGTGGATGTCGGCGATGATCGGCAGCGGAGAGCGCTTGACGATCTCCTTCAGCGCCTCCGCCGCCTCCCGGTCGGGAACCGCCGGGCGCACGATCTCGCAGCCCGCCTCCTGCAGGCGCAGGATCTGCTCGACGGTGGCGTTGACGTCCCGGGTGTCGGTCTTGGTCATCGTCTGGACCGCAATCGGGGCGGCGCCACCGACGACCACGTCCCCCACCCGCACGGGAATCGAGTACCTGCGCTTCTTCACTGAGATTTGAAACCCTTGGTGCCGGCTATTTGAGTCCTGGGAACTGGTGGTTCAGGATCCGCTGGATGTCGAAGTAGGCGATGAAGGCGACGAGCGCGAGCAGGGCCACCAGCCCGTACCGCTGCACCTGCATCTCCTTCTCGCGGTTGAAGGGCCGCCCGCGCAGCGCCTCCAGCAGGACCACGGTGATCCTCCCGCCGTCGAGGGCCGGCAGCGGCAGCAGGTTGGCGAACCCGAGTGCCACCGAGAGGATGGCCACCACGGTGAGCCAGACCAGCGGCCCCTGCTGCGCGGCGTTGATGGTCATGTAGCCGATCCCGATCGCGCCGGTCAAGCCCTGGCCACCCAGAATGCCGCCGGGGATCTGGCCGGTCGCCAGCATCACGATCCCGCTGAAGATTCCCTTGGTCGTCTCCCACGGGTACGTGACGCCGTAGAGGAGAACCTGGCCGACCGTCGCCGGCGGCTGCGTCTCGATCCCGATCAAGGGCCGGTTCTGGCTCTTGACGAACTCCGGCGTGACCCTGACGGTGACCTGGCCGCCCCCGCTCTTGGCCACCACCAGGACGAGTGGTCCGGTCGGGTTGGCGTCGACCTCCTTGCGGATGTCGGTCGGCTGCCGGACGGGGTGGCCGTCGACCGAGAGGATGCGGTCGCCGGGACGGATGCCCGCCGAGTAGGCGGGACTCGGGACGATCAGACCGGTGACGGTGCCGGGTTGGATGAAGATCGCCGGAGCCGCAATCGCGGTCGCGATCACGATCGCCACCAGGAAGTTGACCGCGGGGCCGCCGAGCAGGATCAGGATTCGCTGCCAGGCCGGCTTGAAGTGGAAGCCGTCCGGGTCGTTGTAGTCGCCAGGCTCCATGCCGCCGAGACGCACGAAGCCGCCGATCGGAAGCGCTCGGAGCGCATACACAGTGCCACCGGCCGAACGCGACCAGAGCCGGCTGCCCATGCCCAGTGAGAACTCGATGACTCGGACCTTGAAGAGCTTGGCAAGCGCGAAGTGCCCCCCCTCGTGGGGCGCGATCAGGAGCAGGAACATGACGACCACGGAGGCGCCCCAGATTAGCCAGTTCAGAGCCGCCATCTTAGGCCCTGAATCTCTGGGGTGGTTTCACGCGGGTAACTTACCCGACTTTGCTTTGAAGTAGTCCCGCGCCCACTCGTCCGCGGCGAGCACGGCATCAAGGTCGGAACCGGTTCCAGGGAAGGCGGCCAGCGCGGCGGCGACCGCCGGGATGATCCGGCCGAAAGGCAGCTCGCCGCGGAGGAAGGCCGCCACGGCCTCTTCGTTGGCGGCGTTGAGGCAGGCCGGCGCCCCCTTCCCCGCCTCGGCCGCTCGGCGGGCCAGGCCCACGGCCGGGAACCGCTCGGGATCGAGGTCGTGGAAGTCGAGCTGGCCGACCTCGGCGACCTGGACGGCCGGGATCACGCCGGGCAGGCGCTCCGGATAGCCGAGCGCGATGGCGATGGGCAGCCGCATGTCCGGATGCCCGAGCTGCGCCTTGATGGACCCGTCCACGAACTCGACCAGGGAGTGGACGACGCTCTGGGGATGGATCACGACTTCGATCCGCTCGAGGCTGACGCCGAAGAGATGGTGGGCCTCGATCAGCTCCAGGCCCTTGTTCATGAGCGTGGCGGAGTCGACTGTCACCTTGGGTCCCATCGACCAGCGGGGATGGGCCAGCGCCTCGGCCACGCTGACCGCGTCCAGGTCGGCTTCCGGCCGGGCCCAGAAGGGACCCCCGGAGGCGGTCAGCACCAGCCGGCTCACGCTCTCCAGCGACTCGCCCCAGAGGCACTGCCAGATGGCGCTGTGCTCGGAGTCGATCGGCCGGAGCCGGTGCTGGGCCTCAGCCATCACCAGCACGCCGGCCATGACCAGGACCTCCTTGCTGGCCAATGCGACGATCTTCTTGGCGCGGAGCGCGGCCAGGGTGGGCTTGAGGGCCTGGGCCCCGGGGATGGCTGTTACAACGATGTCGCAGTCGGGGTGTGTCACCAGCTCCTCGATGCGCGCGTTGGCGCCGGCCTCGTCGGCGCGAATCACAAAGGGAGCGGTTTGGGCGGGAGGGCGGCGTCCGCTGACCAGGCCAAGCACCTGGAAGTGGTCGGGAAAGCGCTGGATCACCTCCAGCGTCTGGCTGCCGATCGACCCGGTGGCGCCCAGGATGACAATGCGCTTCACCGAAACAAAAGCCCCGTGAGCAGCGCGTAGTAGTAGACGAGGATGGGCGGAAAGAGCGCCGAATCGAGGCGGTCCAGGACGCCGCCATGGCCGGGGATCAGGTGCGAGGAGTCCTTCACCTCGGCGATGCGCTTCATCTGCGATTCGACCAGGTCGCCCAGCTCGGCCGAGAGCCCGATCAGGATCCCGATCGCGACCGCGTGCGGCCAGGGTAGGCCCAGCGCCACGGCGCTGCCGAAGAGGATGGTGAGCACCGCGGCGACCACTCCGGCGACCGCCCCTTCGACCGTCTTCTTAGGGCTGATCCGGCTGAAGAACGCGTGCCGCCCCAGGCGCGTCCCCACCAGCAGCGCAGCCACGTCGCTCAAGACGGCAGCGCCGACGGTGAAGACCAGCCAGGCCAGCCCGTGCCTCGCGGACGAGTGGTAGAGCACGAGGTAGAAGTTGAACGGGAGACCGACATAGAGGGCTCCCGCCATTCCCATCGCCCAGCGTCCGAGCCCTTCTCGCCGGCCGGGGATGAAGAGGAAGGCCATCAGGCCGCCCACAAGCGAGAGGGAGAGCACCAGCTGCAGGTCGATCGCCTTCAGCAGCGTCCCGCTGAAGGTGAAGTAGAAGCCGAGCGGGTAGAGAAGCCAGCTGGGCGCCAGGTATCCCATCTGCCCCGAGAGGCCGCGGAACTCCCAAAGCGCGACCGCGGCGAGGGTCGCCGCCAGCACGTAGGTACCGACGGACCCGGCGTACATCAGCGCCAGGGCGATGAGCGCGAAGGCGCCCCCGCTCAGGATCCGGACCATGAGCGGGCTCCGATTCACTCGGCGGGTCGGGCGCCGAACCTTCTCGTCCGTCTCTGGTAGTCCGATACCGCTGCCTCCAGGTCCTGCTTTCCAAAATCCGGCCAGAGCGTGTCGGTCACGTAGAACTCCGAGTAGGCGGACTGCCAGAGCAGGAAGTTGCTGGCTCGCTGCTCGCCCGCGGTCCGGATGATGAGGTCCGGGTCGGGCAGCTCGGGCGCGTAGAGCCTCGCCGAGATCGCAGCCTCGTCGACGGCTTCCGGCCGCACCTTTTCAGCGATCAGCCGCCTCACCGCGTCCACGATCTCGGCCCGGCCTCCGTAGTTAAGACAAACGTTGAGGACACCGCCACGGTTATCCCGCGATCGCGTCTCGCACTCTTCGATCAGTTCCCGGATGCGGTCGGAGAGTCCGTCGCGGCGGCCGCTGATGAAGACGCGGATCTGGCGCTCATTGAGCTCGTCGAACTCGCGGTGGAACGCCTCCTCGAAAAGTCGCATCAGCGTCTGCACCTCGCGCCTCGATCGTCGCCAGTTCTCGGTCGAAAAGGCATAGACGCTGAGGACCTTGATGCCGAGGTCCTCGCAGGCGTACATCACGGGCTTGATGGCGCGCACGCCGGCGCGATGGCCAAAGGAGATTGGGCGGCCGCGGCGGCGGGCCCAGCGCCCGTTGCCGTCCATGATGATCCCCACGTGGGAAGGGGTCGGAGGAAGCTCTTCGGGCACCGCTTGGAGGTCCGGCTAGACCTCCATCACCTCGGCAGCGGCGAGAGATGCGGCGGCCAGGCCGTCGAGCCGTAGACGATGCGAGGAGACGCGAGGAGCGCACCCGTTGGTGCGTGACGACGTGTCCCCGGAGCATCGACAACCGGATCGGCGAGCATGGGCGTCGCAGATCCGTCGCGGCCGGGGGGATGGGAGGTCAAACCTCCATGACCTCGGCTTCCTTCTGGGCCGCCACCGCGTCCACGCGGCCGGTGTGGGCGTCGGTGATCTTCTGCAGCCGCTCGCGCGAGCGTTTGGCGTCGTCCTCGGGGACCTCGCCGTCCTTCTCCAGGCGCTCGATGCGATGCACCTCGTCGCGGCGAATGTTGCGGATGGCGACCCGGGAGTCCTCTGCTTTTTGACGCACCAGCTTGACGTAGTCGCGCCGCCGCTCCTCCGTCAGAGGCGGCACCGGGACCCTGATCACCGCGCCGTCGTTCCCTGGGTTCAACCCCACCTCGGGGGCCCGCAACGCCTTCTCGATCGCGCCGATCTGACTCCGGTCGTAGGGCTGGATGACGAGCAGGCGAGCCTCCGGTGTGCTGATTTGCGCCAGCTGGTTCAAAGCTGTTGGCGTTCCGTAGAACGGCACCATCACCTTCTCGACCATCGCCGGGTTGGCGCGTCCCGTGCGGATCGACACCAGCTCCCGTTGCAGCGCTTCAACGGACTTGTCCATTTTCGTTTCGGCCTCGTGCAGGATCGAGTCGATCATTTCAGATGCGCCTTCGCGATCCACAGTCAAAGGGGGGACGTCCCCCCTTTCGCGCGGCGCCCGGCAAAGCCGGCTCGCCGCGAACCCCCCTGGTTTCGGCCTCGGCCAGGATCGAGTCGATCACGCCTTGGCGGGCTCCCGCGCCGTGACCAGAGTGCCGATCTCGTCTCCCAGCACGACCCGCTGGATGTTGCCCGCCTGGAGCAGGTCGAACACAATGATCGGCAGGTTGTTGTCCATGCAGAGCGTCAGCGCCGTGCTGTCCATGACCTGAATCTTGGGATGGTTGAGCGCCTCCAGGTAGTCGAGCCGGTCGATCTTCTTGGCGCTCGGATCGGTCATCGGGTCGGACTCGTAGATACCGTCCACCTTGGTGGCTTTTAGCATCACGTCAGCCTCGATCTCGAGCGCGCGCAGCGCGGCGGTGGTGTCGGTCGTGAAGTACGGGTTGCCGGTGCCCGCCGCCAGCAGGACGACGCGCCCTTTCTCCAGGTGACGCACGGCTCGCCGGCGGATCCACTGCTCGGCCACCTGCGGCATCTGGATCGCCGTCATCGTCCGGGCCGGGACGCCGATGTCCTCCAGCGCCTCCTGCAGGGCGAGCGCATTGATGACCGTCGCCAGCATGCCCATGTAGTCGCCCGTCGCGCGGTCGAAGCCGCGGCGAGAGGCCGCCTCGCCGCGGAAGATGTTGCCGCCGCCGATCACCACGCCGACCCCGACGCCCAGCTCGTGGACGCTCTGGATCTGCTTGGCGATCGAGCGGACGACCTCAAAGTCGATGCCTGCCTTGCGCTCTCCGAGAAGCGCCTCGCCGCTGATCTTCAGCAACACCCGGCGAAAGCGCGGACCCGGCTCAGACGCGGCTTGCATGCGACCCCCTCGCTTTACGGCTCCTTGATGTTAAAGCGGGCGAACCTCCGGACCGTGATGTTTTCCTGCAGCTTGCTGATGTGCTCGGCGATCAGGTCGCCGATTGTGGTCTTCGGCTCGCGCACGTATGCCTGCTCGAGCAGGACCGTCGACTTGAAGAAGCCGTCCAGCTTGCCGTTCACGTAAGGCTCGATGGCCCGCTCCGACTTGCTGGCCGCCGTCGCCTCTTCGCGGAAGGCGGCCTTCTGCTCCTCGATCGCCTCGGCCGGGATCTCCTCGCGGCTGACCCAGCGGGGCGCCATGGCCGCGACTTGGAGCGCGATCTCGCGGGCCAGGCTGCGGAAGTCCTCGCCCTTGGCGACGAAATCGGTCTCGCAGTTGAGCTCGATCAATGCGCCGGTCTGAGGCGGGTAGTCGCCGGTCTTGTGCAGGTACGCCTCGACGACGCCATTGGCGGTCTCCCGGCCGGCTTTCTTGCCAGCCTTCGCGATGCCTCTCTCTCGCAGCCAGGCGGAGGCCTTCTCCAGATCCCCGCCGGTGGCCTCGAGCGCCTCCTTGCAGTCGAGCATGCCCGCGCCGCTCTGCTCGCGGAGCTGCTTGATGAGCTTTGGATCGATCTTTGCCACTTCCATTTCCTTTATCTATCGTCCCCGTTCTCGCCGCGCAGGAACTCGTCCTCCGAGATGCTGGGCAGGCGGTAGTCCTCGTCCTCGTCGAGGTATTCGTCGGGTATCTCGTAAGTCGGTTCGGTGGGCAGGAACTCGCGTTCCTCCATCGCCGGCAGCTCGCCCTCGGCGACCTCCTGACGGCCCTCCAGGCAGGCTTCGGCGACTTTGCTCGTGATCAGCTTCACGGCGCGGATCGCGTCATCGTTGCCCGGTATCACGTACTGGATCAAGTCCGGGTCGCAGTTGGAATCGGTGATGGCGACAACCGGGATCTTGAGCCGGTTCGCCTCGGTCACCGCGATGTGCTCCTTGCGCGGATCGACCACGTACACCGCGCCCGGCAGGCGCTTCATGTCGGCCAGGCCGTCGAAGTGGAACATGAGCTTGTCGAGCTCGTCCTGGAGGCGTTTGGCCTCTTTCTTCGGGAGTGCCTCGAAGGAGCCGTCTTGCTGCATCCGGCGCAGCTCGAAGAGCCGGCGAATGCGCCGCTGCATGGTCGCGAAGTTGGTCAGCATGCCGCCCATCCAACGCCGGTTGACGAAGAACATCCCGCAGCGCGCCGCCTCGGTCTGGATCGTCTCCTGAGCCTGCTTCTTGGTGCCCACGAAGAGCACCGGCCGCCCGCTGGCCGCGGTCCCACGCACGAACTCGTAGGCGTCATCGAGGAGCCTCACAGTCTTCTGCAGGTCGATGATGTGGATGCCGTTGCGGGCCGTGAAGATGTACGGCTTCATCTTCGGGTTCCACCGGCTGGTCTGGTGTCCGAAGTGGACGCCCGCCTCCAGCAGCTGCTTCAGGGTCGCCTGTGGCACGTGTCGATTCCTCCTGTTGGTTTCCTCCCCCCGGCAGCAGCCGCCTTCCAGCGGACAGGGGTCAACGCTCGGGGGTGTGTACTCGGCGGTAGCCCGCCGGCAGGCGGAATTATACCCGCGCTGCGCCGGCCTTAGTCCCCGCTCCTTTCGGGCCCTTGCAGCGGGGGTAGTCCGAGCAGGACTTGAACGACCCATACCGCCCGCGCCGGAGGACCATCGGCTTGCCGCAGACGGGACACGGCTCGTCGAGCTGCTTCGGCTCAGCGCGCGGCTTGCCAGCCTGCTTCGGGTTCACCCGGTAGTTGCACTCGGGGTAGCCGGAGCAGCCGAGGAAGGTCCCGTAGCGTCCCTTTCGCTCGACCAATTTGTGCTTGCCGCACTGCGGGCAGGTCTGGCCGGTGGGCTTCGGCTCGGCCTTCTCCTCGCGCCTGATGTACTTGCACTCGGGGTAGCCGGAGCATCCCACGAACTCGCCATAGCGGCCTTTGCGGACCTGGAGCGGGCGACCACAGTCGGGGCATTTGTCTTCCAGGACCTGCGGCTGCGCGGCCGCACCGCTCGGCAAGACCGCCTCCCGGTACCGGCACTTCGGGTAGCGGGAGCAGCCCTTGAAGGGGCCGAAGCGGCTCGCCTTCAGAATCAGCTGGCCCTGGTGGCACTCCGGGCATTCCTGGCCCGTTTCAGCCGGGATGGCTTCCTCCGCCGCGCTCAGCATCCGCTCCAGCGGGCCGTAGAAGGAGCCAACCACCGGCTGCCACTCGCCGCCCTGCTCGATCTGGTCCAGGCGCACTTCCATGTCCGCCGTGTACTTGTCGTCGACGATCTCCTTGAAGTGGTCGACCATGATCTTGTTGACCGCCTCGCCAAGCTGCGTCGGGTGGAGCCGGCGCTCGCGCTGCTCGACGTAGCCGTGGTCCTGGATGACCGTGACGATCGTCGCGTAGGTGGACGGCCGGCCGATGCCCCGCTCCTCCAGCTCCTTGATCAGCGTTGCCTCGCTGTAGCGCGGCGGCGGCTGCGTGAAGTGCTGTTCCGGTTCGAGGCCGTGCAATTCGAGCAGCTGGCCGGACTGCAGCTCGGGCAGCTGTGATTCATCGCGGTCGTCGCGCTCCCAGACCCGATAGAAACCGTCGAACGTGAGGACGACGCCGCTGGCTCGAAAGACGAGGTCGCCGGCGGCGATGTCCGCCTGGTTGCCGGAGTAGACGGCGTCCGCCATCCGGCTTGCCACGAAGCGCCGCCAGATCAGCTCGTAAACACGGTGCTGGTCGGACGTCAGGAACTCGCGGACGTCCTCTGGACGCCGCGTCGGGTCGGTGGGCCGGATCGCCTCGTGGGCGTCCTGGGCGTTGGCGCGGCTCTTCTCGGTACGCGGCCGGCCGACGTAGTCCTGGCCGAGCTGGGATCTGATCCAGCCCCGGACCCGGGAGTCGGCGTCCTCGGCGACACGCGTCGAGTCGGTCCGCATGTATGTGATCAGGCCGGTGGAGCCGCCGGCCCCGAGCTCGACGCCCTCGTAGAGGTTCTGCGCCAGCCGCATGGTCTTGTTGGGCGGGAAGCGGAGCCGGCTGGAGGCGTCCTGCTGGAGAGTCGAGGTGATGTAAGGCGGCGGCGCGGACTTGGCTCGGCGCTTGGCCTCGATGCCGAGGACGCGGTACTGGCTGCCCTCCAGCTCGCTGAGGACGGCGTCGACGCCGGCGCGTTCCGCGATTTCGATCTTGAGGGGGGAGGACCCCCCTTCAGGCGAGGCGCCCGGCGAAGCCGGTTCGCCTCGCACTCCCCCGAGCTTGGACTTCTCGCCCTCGCTGACGCGACGCGTGAGTCGCGCCTTGAAACGAATCTCGTCACCCGGTTTGGAAAGAAGCGCGTCGAGCGTCCAGGACTCGACGGGGGTGAAGGCGCGGATCTCCACTTCCCGATCGACCACCAGCCGGAGCGCTACCGACTGCACGCGGCCGGCCCCGATCCCCTTCTGAACCTTGCTCCAGAGGAACGGGGAGAGCCGGTAGCCGACCAGGCGGTCCAAGATGCGCCGCGCCTGCTGCGCGTTCACGAGCTGCATGTCGATGCCGCGGGGCGACTCCAGCGCCCGCCGAACGGCGTCCGGCGTGATCTCGTGGAACTCGATCCGCTTGGGATCCTTCAACCGGAGCACCTCGGTCAGGTGCCAGGCGATCGCCTCGCCCTCCCGGTCCGGGTCCGAGGCGAGGATGACCTCTTTCTGCTGCCCGGTCGCCTGGCGCAGCTCGCCGATCGTCTTCCGGCGACTTTCGACGACCTCGTAGTGGGGCCGGAAGCCGCGGTCGACATCGACGGAGAGCTCCTTTTCGGGCAGGTCCCGGACGTGGCCCATGGACGCTCGCACGTCGTAGCTGTCGCCCAGGAAACGCTTCAGGGTGCGGGCCTTTGCCGGGCTCTCGACGATGATCAGGGGGATTGCCATCTGCTCGTCCTATTTACCTCGCGGCGGCGAATCCTACTCCCTTGGCGGAACCCGGAGAAAGCCCTCGCCCCGCCTCCGGACCGACCCGTCCAGCTCCAGCGCGGTGAGCCGGGCGAGCGTCTCGGCAAAGCCGAGCTGCAGCTTGTGGGCGAGCTCGGCGGCGGTCAAAGGGAGGACGTCAGAAAGATGTCGCAAAAGCCCGTCGCGGCCGGCTGGTGACGCCAGGCCAAGCCGGCTGGGAGGCTGCAGCGGATCGTCGAGCACCTCCTGGCTGCGGCCCACGACAGCCAGCACGTCCCGGGCGTTCTGGACCAGGCCGGCGCCGTCGCGGAGCAGCTGGTGGCAGCCGACGCTGAGCGGGCTGAAGACGCTCCCGGGCACGGCCATCACTTCTTTCGAGAGGGCCAGGCCGGCCTCGGCGGTGAGCAGGGCGCCGCTCCCCTCCCCCGCTTCGACGACGACCACCGCGTCGGCCAGCGCGGCCATCGTCCAGTTCCGCTTCGGAAAGTGGCCGCGCCGGGGCGGCGTCCCATCCGGAAACTCGCTGACCAGCGCGCCGCCTCCGCCGATGATGTGGGCGGCCAGCTCGGCGTGCTGGCGTGGATAGACGAGGTCGACCCCGGTGCCCATCACAGCCACCGTACAGCCGGCTCCCGCGAGGGCCCCGCGGTGAGCTGCGCCGTCGATGCCCAGAGCCAGGCCGCTGATGACGACAACGCCGGCCGCGGCCAGGTCCTGGGCCAGGCGCTCGGCGACCGCTTCGCCGTAGGGCGTGGGGCGGCGCGACCCCACGACCGCCACCAGGGGACCGGCTGGCGGAGGCCAGCGACCTCTGACGTGGAGCTCAGGCAGCGTCGGCGGAGTCAAGGCGATAACCCAGCGCCTCCAGGACGTGCCGCTCGCCGATGGCCGGCGCCTCTTCGAGGTCGGCCAGCGTGCGGGCGACGCGCCAGGAGCGGTGGAAGCCACGAGCAGTGAGGCCGCGCTCGGAAGCCCAGCGCTCGAGCAGCGCCCGCACGCCGCCGAGCGGCGCGTGGGCGCGCAGACCGGCCGGCCGGAGCGCGCCATTGAGGCACCCCTGGCGTGCCAGCTGCCGGTCCCGAGCGGCCACGACCCGCTGCCGGACCACGGCCGACGATTCCCCCGCTGGCTCGGAGGAGAGCGCCTGCAGCGGGGGCCGCGTCACATTGACGCGAAGGTCGATGCGGTCGAGGAGCGGGCCCGAGAGGGCGCGCTGGTAGAGGTTGAGGGCGCCCGGCGAGCACCGGCAGCGTCGCAGGCGGTCGCCCGCCCAGCCGCACGGGCAGGGGTTGGTGGCGGCGACCAGGATGAACCGGGCCGGATAGGTCACCGTGCCTGCCGTGCGCGTGATCGTCACGCGGCCTTGCTCGAGCGGCTGCCGGAGTGCCTGCAGCGCCGCCGGATTGAACTCGGCCAGCTCGTCGAGGAAGAGGACGCCGCCGCTGGCTCGGCTGATCTCGCCGGGCCGGGCAACGCCCGCCCCGCCCCCGACCAGGCCTGAGGTGGAAACGCCGTGGTGCGGGCTCCTGAACGGCCGCGTCCAGCGCAGCGGCACGCCATCGAGCTCGCCCAGGATGCTGCTGATCCTGGCCACCTCCATCGCCTCCTCGGGGGTCAGCGGCGGGAGGATGCCGGGCAGGCAGCGCGCCAGCATCGTCTTGCCTGCGCCAGGCGGCCCGCTGAGAAGCAGGTGATGGCCGCCAGCCGCGGCAACCTCCAGGACGCGGCGGGCCGCCTCCTGGCCGTGGACCTCGACCAGGTCGTCGTCGACCGGCGCCTCCTCAGGCGGTTCGGCGAGAGCGCGAGCCTTGGCCGGCAGCGTCTCCTGGCCCTTCAGGTGGCGCATCACCGAGGCGAGGTCGGGGCAGGGCCGCACCACCAGCCCTTCTACGAGGGCGGCTTCGGCCGCGTTCGCCTCCGGAACGAACAGGTCCTCGACGCCCTGGACCGCCAATGCCTGGGCGGCGACCAGGACACCCGGCACCGCCCGCACGCTGCCGTCGAGCGCCAGCTCGCCGAGGAAGGCGGCCCGCTCAGGCGGCGGCCGGTCGGCGAGCGACAGAGAGATCGCCACCGCCATGGGCAGGTCGAAGCCGCTGCCCTCCTTGTGGAGGACGGCCGGCGCGAGATTGACCGTTAGCCGCTGCTTCGGAAAGTCGAGGTCGCTGTTGCGGATGGCCGAGCGGACCCGCTCCCTGGCCTCCTTGACGGAGGCGTCGGCGAGCCCGACCAGGAAGAAACCGTTCTTCCCGACCGAAGCGTCGGCCTGGATTTCGACCAGCTTGCCCTCCAGCCCGCGCAGCAGGCAGCTCACGACCGAGGCGACCACGATCCGCAGGCTAGGCGTTGCCGATGTGAATGAAAACGGGTCCGGTTAATGACAGGAACGCGTCGCGGCCCTATGCTGCCCGCGCAATGCGCCGGTCAGGAGCTCGTCGCGAGTCCGGTCAGGGGCTGGTCGAGTACGCGATCATCCTCGTCATGGTGGCGGTCGTCGTCGCCGTGATCTTGATCACCACGGGCGGGACCATCAAGAACATGTTCTCCAACGTTGCCTGCAGCATGGCCTGGGGCCAGGGCACCTGCGCCGCCGCCCAGCAGACTGGCGGCTGAGCCCAGCTACACCACACTAAGAGAGGTCTCCGGGGTCCAGACCCCCTCCGCGTCGACGTAACCCGCCGGGTGCTCGGTCTCATGCCCGAGCAAGAGCAGCCAGCGGTGCCTGGCGGCTTCGTCGAGCAGGCGACCTTTCTGCTGGAGCGCCGTCACGACGTCGAGGTCGCCGCCGGAGTTCCAGGCGCGGCGGAGGTGAGGCTGGACGCCGACGAGGTCGCCGCACATGGCGACCGCCAGCTCGCCGCTCCGAAAGATCACCACCTGGTTGCCAGGCGTGTGGCCGCCGGTCCAACGAAGCTCCACTCCCGGGAGGATCTCCGCGTCGCCGTCTACGAATTCGACAAGTCCGGCGTCAGCCACCGGCACGAAGTCCTCCGCCAGGTAGGCGGCCTTCGACCGTAGGTCGCAGTCGAGCGCGTACTCGAACTCCCGCCGCTGGTAGAAGTGCGTCGCCTTCGGAAACGTGACGGCGACCCCGCCGCCAGGCCTGGTCCGCGTGAAGCCGCCGGCGTGGTCCCAATGGAGATGGGTCGAGAGCACGAGGTCCACCTCTTCAGGCCGGATGCCCAGCCGGCCGAGCGAGGCAAGCAGGCCTTCCGGCTCGCGGAGGTCGACCTGGCGGGCGCGCTTCTCGTCCAGCTTGGCCCCGATGCCCGTCTCGCAGACGATGACCTTGCCGGCGATCCGGACGACCGCCCCGACGCAGGCCATCTCGACCAGGTTTCGCTCGTCGGCGGGCTTATAGCGCTCCCAGACCACTTTCGGGACGACGCCGAAGACGAGTCCGCCGTCAAACCGCATCCGGCTGGCCACGAGCAAGTGGATCTCAAAGTCCCCGAGCCTCACTGCTTGGCGTAGGTTAAGGCGCCGGTGGCAGACCAGCTCTCCATCGAGGTCGGCGGCTTCCCCACCGCGATCCGCCCCATGCAAGCGGTCAGCGCGGAGGCCCCGTTCAGCTCGGACCAGTACTTCTTCGAAGTGCGCTGGGACGGGCTCCGCTGCCTGCTCTTCGCGGACGCTCAGGGCCGAGTCCGGCTGCAGGACCGATCGCTGGCGGACGTCACCTATCGCTTTCCAGAGTTCGGAACGGTGGGCACGCTGCTCCCACCAGGAAGCGTTCTGGACGGCGTGCTGGTGGTCACCGACCCGGACGGGCGCCCCGACCCACAGCTGCTGCGCGACCGCCTTCGGGGACCTGCGGGCGAAGAGCAGCGCCCCGCCTCTTACCTGGCCTTCGACATCCTTTACCTGGAAGGCCGGCCCGTGCTCCGCCAGCCGCTGCGCACGCGCAAGAAGCATCTCGCCCGAGCGGTGACAACGGGCCGCCACCTCTACGCTCCCAAGCACATCGACAAGGAGGGCGTCGAGCTTTTCGAGGCCTGCCTCGAGCAGGGCTTGGCTGGAGTCGTTGCCAAGCACCGGGAGAGCTTCTACGTACCGGGCCAGCGGAGCCCTTTCTGGCTGCAGATCGAGGCGGTCAAGAGCGACAACTTCGTGGTGGTCGGATGGACGGGCCGCGAGCCCTTCGAGGCGCTTCTGGTCGCGTTCTACGAAGCCGGGCGGCTGCTGCCCTGTGGCTCCGTGGGCGGCGGTTTCGACCCCGAGGTCCGCGGCGAGGTCGCGCGGCGGCTGGGCGGCCTCCGCATCGCCGCCTCTCCTCTCCAGCCGCCCCCGATCATCACCGCGCCGGTCAGCTGGTGCCGGCCGGAGCTTGTCGTCAACGTCCGCTACTCGGAGTGGGCGACAGACGGGACCCTGCGGTTTCCGATCTTCAACGCCGTTAGGCCGGAGGTGCACCCGGCCGAATGCGTGCGGCTCCGGCCGCGCGTGGTCATCGGGGGTCGTAGCCGGCTCCGGCCGGAGGACTTCTACCCGACCGAGTTCCCGTTCGACGGCGTCTAGATGTAGTTAGACGCCCGTCTCGACCGGCCGGCTCGGCAGATTGCCGTCGAGAAGCGGCGCCAGCAGCTCGGCCAGGCGGCGTGGCGCGAACTCCGCGTCTGATCCGCGCAGTTCCTCCAGGCTCCACCATCTGCCTTCACCCAGCGCTTCCCGCTCGTGCGCTTCCCAGCGGCTGGTGTCCACCTCGGCCGTGTCCACCCGGACCAGGAAGAAGCGTTCCTGCTGCCGAAGGCGGCGCCCACTCCAGGTGAACACGTGCTCTCGCCGCCAGACACAGGGACCGACCGCGACTGTCTCTACGCCGGTCTCCTCCCGGAGCTCGCGGATTGCCGCCTGCGCGTGCGTCTCACCAGGCGCCAGCCCGCCTCCAGGAGTGAGCCAGATGACGCGGCCGTCCTGCAGGGTCCAGGGGAAAAGCAGGATCCGGCCTTGGGAATCGAGCAAGATCACCCGCGCCGCCGGGCGAATCTCCGCCTCCAGCCCATCAGCTGAAGAAGTCATGCAGCACTTCGAGATGGATGGCCACCGCGTGGTGCCGGATCGGGCCGCGCCAGCCGGTCAGCCGCCGGTACTCGGTCGCGCACTCGACCAACGCCCGCCGCTTGGTCTCGCCAAGCGCCTCTTCGGCCCGGCCGTGGCCCGTCCCGCTGCGGGTCTTGACCTCGACCATGACCACCTCGCCGTCCCGCCGGCAGACGAGGTCGATGTCGCCGCGCCGGCAACGGAAGTTGGTCTGCTCGATCAGGTAGCCGAGGTTGCGCAGGTGCTCGGCGGCGAGCCGCTCGCCGGCATCGCCGAGCCGCTGTCTGGCTAGCACAGCTGCCCTGCCAGCTGGCGGACCCGAATCCAGGAGGTGCGGTGGATGGGACTCGGGCCGAGCAGCCGGAGCGCCTCCTGGTGGGCGGCGGTCGCGTAGCCCTTGTGCAGCGCGAAGCCGTATCCGGGATAGAGCGTGTCGAACTCGATCATGGCGAGGTCGCGGTGCACCTTGGCGATGATGCTGGCCGCCATGATCGACGCGCAGCTGCGGTCGCCTTTGACGACAGCCAGCTGCGGAAGGGGCGACTCGGGCACGTCGAAGGCGTCGATCAGGAGGTACTCGACGGGCAGGCCGAGCGCGCCCACCGCCCGCTCCATCGCCCGCTGGCGGGCTCGGGTCATGCCGATCTTGTTGAACTCGTCGGGATCGACCTCACCGACGGCGGCCGCCACGGCGCGCCGCCGGATCAGGCGGTCGAGCCGCAAGCGCTGTTCGTGCTTGAGCTGCTTGGAGTCGTTGAGCCCCGGCAGCCGCTCGCCGATGTTGAGCACGACGGCACCCGCTACGACGGGCCCCGCCAGGGGTCCCAGGCCGACCTCGTCGATGCCTGCCACGACCTGAAAGCCGAGCTCCCGGGCCATTCGCTCGGAGGCCCAGAGCTGGGGACGGCGGGTGCGCTTCACGGCAAGGAGACTAACGAGCCGGCGGGGTCGGCGCAGCGTCCTTAACAGCCGGCCGGGCTACTCCTCTACTTCTTCTTCGACGTCGGCTCCCGCTCCGGCTCTAGTCCTGACTCCCCTTCCGTTTCAACTTCCGCTTCGGCTCCCGGCTCCGTTGCCGCTTTCGGTTCCTCGGCTGCTTCCTCGTCCTCTTCTTCGACTTCTTGCGTCGCGCCCCCGGCGGCCACGCCCAGCTTCGCCCGGCGCTCCCGGATGCGGCCTTCCTTGCCAACCTTCGAGCGCAGGTAGTAGAGCCTGGCCTGGCGCACGTCGCCGTGACGCACGACGTCGATCTTGTCGATGCGAGGCGAATGGATCAAGAACGTCCGCTCGACTCCGACGCCGTGGGTAACTCTGCGCACGGTGAAGTTCCGCCGCAACCCGGCCCCGGTGACCCGGATGACGGTTCCTTCGAAGACCTGGATGCGCTCGCGGGTCCCCTCCACCACCTTGGCGTGGACCCGCACCGTATCGCCGGAGCGCAGTTGGGGCACTTTCTTCTTGGCCTGCTCCTTCTCGAGCTGGTCGATCACGTTCATGACTTGCCACTCCTCGCACTGGTTCGGCCCGCAGCGCGCGCCTTTGTCCGGCGCTCCGCCTCCTGGCGGCGCCAGGCCTCGATTGATCGATGGTTTCCGCTCAACAGGACCTCGGGGACCTTGAGGCCCCGGAACTCTGCTGGACGAGTGTATTGCGGATAGCCGACGAGGTCGGCGGTGAACGAGTCGCGATCAAGCGATTCGGGCTCGCCGAGGACGCCCGGGCGGAGCCGCGCGACCGCGTCGATTACCACCAGCGCCGCCAGCTCGCCTCCGGTCAGCACGTAGTCGCCGATCGAGACCTCGCGGGCGGCGAGGCCTTCTCGGACCCGGTCGTCGATCCCCTCGTAGCGCCCGCAGATCAGGGTCAGGCCGGGCTCGCCGGCGAGCTCTCGCGCCAGCGACTGAGTGAACGGCTCACCCCAGGGCTCGAGCAGGATGACCGGTCCCGGATTCTCCGGCTTGATCGCCTCGACCGCCTCGAAGATGGGCTCGGGTTTCAGGACCATGCCGGGGCCGCCTCCGTAAGCTGTGTCGTCCACCTGCCGGTGGCGGTCGTGCGCGAACTCGCGCAGGTCGTGGAGCCGGACCTCGACCAGGCCGCCGGCGATGGCGCGGCCGACCACGCCGAAGCGGAGCAGCGGCTCGAACATGCCCGGGAAGACGGTTACGACATCGAAGCGCACGCCCTTGACTCTCTCCCGTCAGGCGTCCTCGGCCTGCAGCAACCAGTCGGCCACGATCACCCGACGGGCGGCCCGGTCGACGCTCTTGACGGCGTCCTTCGTCGCCGGCACGAGGTGTTCGGCACCGTCCTCACCCGAGGCCACCCAGACGTCGTTGGCCGGCCGGGCGATCACGTTTGTGAGCCGGCCGAGGGGTTTGCCCGACTCGGTCACGACCTCCAGGCCGACCAGCTCGAACTGGTAGAAGCTGCCTTCCTCAAGTTCTCGAATGTCGGCGCGGGGGATCTCCAGGTAGCGGCCGCGATGCAGGTCGGCCAGTGTCCGGTTGTCGATTCCCGCCAGCTTCACGATCAGCGCGGAGGGCTGGGCTCGCGACCACTCGACCTCGCGGGGTTCGCCGTCCAGAAAGAGCCGCGACCCGGGCTCGAAGCGGTCACCGAAGTCTGTCAAGGAGTAGACCTTGACGGCCCCATCGGTCCCAAACGGACCCGTGACCTGTCCGACGCGGATCATCGCAGGATCCGTCGAGCCCACCTCAGGCGAGATCTACAAAGACGCGTCGGCGCTCCCGCAGCGACGCCGCCCGGACCAAGGACCGCAGGGCTTCAATGTTGCGCCCACCCTTGCCGATCAGCTTGCCGACGTCCTCATCGGCCATCTTCACGGTCACCGAGAGAGTCCCTCGGGAACGTTCGAAGCTCTCTACAACGACGTCGTCCGGCTTGTCGGCGATCGCCTTCGCGACGTACTCGACGAGTGCTCGGTAGTCGACCGGCGGGCCGCTCGGGCCGCGGCTGAAGCCGCGGTCGCGTTCAAAGCGGCGCCCGGCGAACCTGTCATTCCTGGGCCGGCTGTCTGGTCGCTCCATTCGGCTCCTCCTCCCCTTCCTTTCCTGCGGCTTCTGCTTCTGGCGCTTCGTCTAGCGCCTTCGTCTCGACTTCCGATTCCGCGGTGGCCGCCTCGACTTCCGCTTCCGCCGGAGAGGCCTCGACTTTTGCTTCCGCCGGGGCGGGGCCGGCTGCCTCGGCCGCCTTGGCCGCCTTCTCCGCCTTCTTGCCGGCCGGGCTCTTCTTCGGCGGTCCGGTAGGGATCACGGCCGGGAGGATGCCCTCGCGGCGGAGCAGGCTGCGCGCGGCCTCCGACGGCTGCGCACCCTGCGAAAGCCACTGCTTGACCTTGTCCGAGTCAATCCGGATCGTTGCCGGCTCGCTGAGCGGATCGTAGATTCCAAGCTGCTCGATGAAGCGGCCGTCGCGGGGCGACCGCGAGTCGGCCACGACGAGCCGATAGAAGGGGCGCTTCTTGGCCCCCATCCTGCGCAAACGGATCTTTACCACCTAACACCTCCCTTGCTGATCTGGAACCGCCCGCCGCGGCAGGCGACTTGGGGCGCAGGGCGTTGACCCTGCTGCGTTCATCTGCCCTTGCTGCCGAGCATTCCACGAAGGTCCGGCATTCCTTTGACGCGTTTGCCCCCCTTGCCGGTGAGCTGGCGCATCAGCTGCTCCATCGTCTCCCGCGACTTCAACACCCTGTTCACGTCCGCCACCTGGGTGCCGCTGCCGCGGGCGATCCGGCGCCGGCGGGAGCCGTCGATCAGCTCCGGCCGCGAACGCTCGGTCCGCGTCATCGACTGGATGATCGCCTCCATCTTCTTGACCTCGCCTTCGGCTTGATCGATCGGCAGCTGGCCCTTCAGCTGCGCCTGGCCCGGAAGCATGGCGAGGACGCCCTCCAGCGAGCCGAGGCCGCGCAGCTGCTTCATCTGGACCAGCATGTCATCGAAGCTGATCCGCCCTTTGAGCACGTGCTTCTCGAGCTCGGCGGCACTCTCGGCATCTACGTTTCGCTGCGCTTTCTCGATCAGCGTCAGCACGTCGCCCATGCCGAGAATGCGAGAGGCCATGCGGTCGGGGTGGAAAAGCTCCAGATCGGCGGGTTTCTCCCCCACGCCCGCGAAGCGGACCGGCTTGCCGGTCGCGACCCGCAGCGAGAGCGCCGCCCCGCCCCGGGCGTCGCCGTCAAGCTTGGTCAGCACGAAGCCATCGATCCCCACCGCCCTGTCGAAGGCGACCCCCACGTTGACGGCCTCCTGGCCGGTCATCGCGTCGGCGACGAGCAGCGTCTCGCTGACCGGCACGGCCGCTTTCAGCCGCACCAGCTCCGCCATCAGCTCGTCGTCGACGTGCAGCCGGCCGGCGGTGTCGAGGATGAGCACGTCCGATCCGGTCCGCCCGGCCTCGCTCAGGGCCTGGGAAGCGATCTCCTCGACCGGGCCCTGGCCTGTGGTGAAGCCGACCTTCTCGCGCTCGGCCAGCGTGCGCAGCTGCTCGACGGCAGCCGGCCGGCGGAGGTCGAGGGCCGCCACGGCCGGACGGTGACCTTCGCGGCGGGCGAGCAGCGCCAGCTTGATCGCGGTCGTCGTCTTGCCCGAACCCTGGAGGCCCACCAGCATCACGACAGTCGGCGGCCGGGCCGAGTAGCGAAGACCGCGGGCCTCGTCGCCGAGCAGCGCCACCAGCTCCTCGTGGACCACCTTCACCACCTGCTGCGCGGGACTCAGGCTCTGCAGCACCGCGGCCCCCAGAGTCCGCTCCTTGACGCGCTCGCTGAATTCCTTGACGACCTTGAAGTTGACGTCCGCCTCGAGCAGCGCCAGGCGGACCTCGCGCAGGGCCGCGTCAACGTCCTCCGGGCGGAGCACGCCTCGGCCGCCGAGCTTCTGGAGTGCCGAGCCGATGCGCTGGGTGAGAGTCTCGAACATCGAGCTAGATCGACCCCAGGCGGGATTCCAGCCGTGACAGGCGGCGCTGCAGCTCGCCAAGCTCGACGGTCAGCGCTTCGCGGCCTCGGCGGCGCCTGGCCGCTTCCGCCAGGAGTCCGAGCCGCCGTTCGTACCCCTCCAGCTGGAGGACCGACCGCCGGACCAGGTCATGTACCGCGGCCCGGGTCACCCCTTCGCGCTGGGCGATCTCGCTCAGCGAAAGGTCCCTGCGCAGGTAGAGGTCGGCGATCCGCCGCTGGTGATCGGTGAGCAGGCTGTCGTAGCGCTCGAGGAGCGCGACCTGCCTCTCGCGGGCTTCGAGGGTGTCAAGGAGCATTCCTTGACATCTTAGCCGAATCCTGGGGTTCGACTGTCCTTGACAAATCGGCGTCAAGGTCCGAACTTGTCACGCCGGGCTAGGGAAAACATGGGTGTGGTGCGCGCTGTCGCAGTCCCGCTTGCTGTTCTGTTCGCGCTTGCGACCGGAGCATCGGCGTTCGCCCACGGCTACAAGGTGAGGCCGGGCGACACGCTTTGGTCGATCTCGCACCGGGAGGGCGTCAGCTACGCCAAGCTCCTCCGTGCCAACTCCGAGCTCCAGAATCCCAACCTGATCTTCCCGGGCGAGACGATCAGCGTCCCTGACCCGCCGGCGCCGCCGCCGGCCGCCGCTCCCCCTGCGCCCGCGCCTCCCGGCCTGGACCGCGAGCAGGCCAAGGCGCTGCTCACGGCGGCGGCCCGGCATCACGGCTTGAAGTCGAGCTTCGTGCTGGCGCTCTCTTACTGGGAAAGCGGCTGGAACCAGTCGGCGGTGTCCAGCTCGGGAGCCATCGGCTTGATGCAGATCACGCCCGGGACGGCGTCCTACGCCGGGCCCTGGCTCCTGGGCCGCAGGATGGACATCCGCAAACCGGCCGACAACACCGAGCTGGGCGCGGCCCTGCTGCGCAGGTACGTCGACGTGTTCAATGATCCAAAGTTGGCGCTGGCCGCCTACTACCAGGGCGAGGCCGGCACCCGCAAGCACGGCATCTACCCGTCCAGCCAGCGCTACGTGGACGGGATCTGGGCGCTGCGCAACCGCTTCGAGGCCAGCCCTCCCTAGCAGCCCGCTATCATCGGGGTCGTTGAAGGCACGAGCTTCGACCTGGGCCGTCGTCGCCGCGTTCATGGTTCCCGCCTTCATCGGGGTGGGCGCCGTCACCGCCATCGCCGCGTCCCCCGCCTCCTCTGCCTCTTCGGCCAGCAGCGCCAGCGGCGCAGCCGCCCAGGTCGGTGACCCAGCCCACGGCCAGACCCTTTACGGGCCCAACTGCAGCACCTGTCACGGCGCGGGTCTGGGGGGTGGCATCGGGCCTCCTCTGCACCCGATCAAAAACCTCGGAGACACCAAGGACCCGCTCGACCCGAACTATCTGCGAGAAACCATCGTCAACGGCAAGTCGGGCCTTGCCGGCTACGCGACGATGCCTCCCAAGGGTGGCCACCCCGAGCTGACTGACCAGGACGTGAATGACCTGGTCGCCTACATCATCCAGCAGAACAAGATCAAGGGCCCGGTTCCCCTGAGCGGAGAGGAGCTGGCCCGCAGCACGGTCACCTGGGTGACGGTCGGGGTCCTGGCGATGCTGGTCCTGACCTACCTCCTGGCGCGATACAACATGCGCTGGGTCGCGCGCAAGAACGTCCGCTACCGCCGCTAAGCCGGCTCCGGCCGCTCCGCCAGGACGAAGTAGACAGCGCTCTCGGCAAGCGATTCCGCCTCCGGCCGGCCCCAGAGCCGGGTCAGCTCCAGCCCGACCCGCGCCAGCCGCTCCTCGACCTCCTCAGGCCAGTTGAGCCGCACCTCGGCGTGCTGCGTGTGCCCCGTCGGGTAGTCCACCTCGATCTGGGCCGAACCACGATCGAGCCTGAGCACACGGCAGCTCTCGGAGCCGCCCACGTCCAGCCAGTGCGGGTTCAGGAGCTCATAGACGAGCTTGCCACCGGGGCGCACGTGACGCGCGGCGGCTGCCAGGGGAGGCTCCGTTTCGAGCAGGCTGGAGGGCGCGATCACCAGGTCGAAGGTCCGTCCCAGGTCCAGCTCTTCGACCAGGGCCAGGTGGGCCTCAACCCGGGGCAATCGCAACCGCAGCGTAGCCAGCATGCCGGGATGGGCATCGACGCCGACGAGCTCGACCCCTGCCTCCGCCAGGGGCACGGCCAGCCGCCCGGCGCCGATTCCGAGGTACAGGACCGGAGGTCGCGTTCCGGCGGTCAGGCTCAGCCAGGGCTCCAGGTCGCTGGCGTACTGGAGGGCGGCATAGAGCTCGGCAAAGCCCGGGTCGGGGTGACTCGGGTCGTCGCGGACCGCCTTCATCCCACGCACGTTAGACTGCGCCCCGAGATGGTCACGGCCGTGATCCTGGTGAAGGCAACCCGCGACGGTCTCCGCCGGCTCGGTCCCCAGCTGGCCGACGTCGACGGCGTGAGCGAGGTCTACACCGTGACTGGCGAATGGGATTTCGTGACCATCGTCCGCGTGCGCGAGCACGACGAGCTGGCCCGCGTCGTGACGCAGCGCCTCGTTCTGCTCGACGGCATCGAGAAAACCAACACCATGGTGGCGTTCCAGCAGTTCTCGGCTCACGACCTGGAAGCGATGTTCGGTTTGGGACTCGAAGAGCAGGTGGGCGGCTAGCCGAACAGGGCCCGCGCGAACCAGGCGGGGTCGAAGGCGTAGAGGTCTTCCAGCTTCTCGCCGAGCCCCATCAGCTTGGTCGGAACCTCCAACTCCGACTCGATCGCGATCACGGCCCCGCCCTTGGCGGTCCCGTCCATCTTGGCGAGGACCAGGCCGGTCAAGCCCAGCGCCGAGTTGAACGCCCTCGCCTGAGCTAGCGAGTTCTGGCCCAGCGTGGCGTCCACGACCAGCAGCGACTCCTGAGGCGCCCCTTCCAGCGCCCGGCCCACGACGCGGGCCACCTTACGCAGCTCCTTCATCAAGTTCTGCTGGGTCTGGAGCCGGCCGGCCGTATCCACGAGCACCGTGTCGAAGCCCCGGCTGCGAGCCGTCTGGATGGCGTCGAAAGCTACAGCGGCGGCATCGCCTCCCGGCTTGCCCGCGAAGGCCTCCGCGCCGGCCCGCTCCGCCCAGGCGACCATCTGCTCGATCCCGGCCGCCCGGAAGGTGTCGGCTGCCACCACCAGCGGGCGCCTGCCCGCCTGCTTCAGGCCGTGGGCGAGCTTGGCGACCGTCGTGGTCTTGCCGGCGCCATTGACGCCATAGAGGAGGACGACCGAAGGGTTGGCGGACAGGTCCAGGCCTCGCGGCCTGGGCGAGAGCGCCGCCACGACCTCGGCCTCCAGCGCGGCCCGCGCCTCCTCCAGCGTGAGCGGCTTGCGGCGGCGCACGTTCTCAGTGAGGCGAGCCGCCAGCGCCGGCCCCACGTCGCCGGCCAGGAGGAGCTCTTCCAGGCCCGCGTAAAACTCCGGATCGAGCGGCGAGGCAAGGGCCCGCAGCCCCTCCTGGAAAAGGCTGCGCGTCCGGGTCGCGACGCGGTCCCAGACCCCGGGACGGGCTTCAGCCAGCTAGCCACCTCATGTCACGCGAACCACTGGCCGCCGTTCACGTCCAGCGTCTGTCCCGTCACGTAAGCGGCCATCGGAGAGACCAGGAACAGAACGGTGCCGGCCACCTCTTCCGCCGAACCCAGGCGCTGGAGAGGGATTCCCTTGCGGAAAGTCTCGAGCAGCTCGGGCGTGCTGAATCGATCGTGGAACGGGGTCTCGATCACGCCTGGCGCAACGGCATTGACCCGGATCCGCGGCGCCAGCTCTTTGGCCATGCCCCTGGTCAGGCTCATGACGCCGCCCTTGGCCGCCGCGTACGCCGCCGCGCCCGGGCCGCCGCCATGCCGGCCGGCGATAGAGGAGATGTTGACTATGGAGCCTCCCTCGGCTAGGTGCGAGAGCGCGGCCCGGGTCGCCCAGAAGACGCTCGACAGGTTCAAGTCGATGACCTCGCGCCAGAGCCGGCCGTCCATCTCGGCGAAGGGCTTGCGCGCGATCAGCGAACCGGCGTTGTTGACCAGGATGTCGAGCGAACCGCCAAGCCCCGCGATCGCGGCTGTGATCGCCTGGGTGGTCGACTCCTCCTGGCGAAAGTCGCCGCTCACCAGCACCGCCTTACGGCCCCGCTTCTCGATCTCGACGGCTGTCGCCTCCGCCTCCGCCTGGCTGCTGCCGTAGTGCACGGCAACGTCCGCGCCGGCCTCGGCAAAAGCGATCGCGACGGCGCGGCCGATGCCGGTGCTGGCCCCGGTCACGATGGCACGGCGGCCCGCCAGCAGCGATTCAGCGGCCATCCGCTGATCCTAGGGAAAGCGGCGGGGGTCAGGCCGAGGCGGCCCGGCGCGCGGGCTGCCGGCGGACCTCCTCCAGGCTGACCGAGACCAGGCTCGAACGCCCGCTCTCGTCCAGGTGGATGCCGTAGAGCGACCCTGCGTGGGCCATGGTCACGTGGTTGTGCGTGATCACCAGGAGCTGGCGGGACTGGCCGAGGCGCTCCAGCAGCTGACCGTACCGTTCGACGTTGGCGTCGTCGAGGGCGGCGTCGACCTCGTCCAGGATGACGAACGGGCTGGGGTTGACCTCCTCCAGGCCGAGGACGAACGCGAGGGCTGTCATGGACCGCTCGCCGGAGCTCAGGAGGGTGATGTTCTGGAGCTTCTTACGCGGCGGCTGAACCAGGATCTCCACGCCACTCCGCGGACCGTCCGACCCCGGGCTGTGCGCGAGCGTGGCCTTGCCGCCGGCGGTGAGCTCGGCGAAGTATTCCTGGAAATTGGCCGCGACCGCGCCGAAGACCGCGTCGTAGCGGCTGTCCTCCTCCGCCCGGAGCCGGTCCACGAGCTCTTCCAGGTCCGCCCTGGCGGCGGTGATGTCGACCAGCTGCTCGTCGATGACGCGGCAGCGCTCCTCGAGCTCCCTGTGCTCGCTCTCGGCGAGCGGGTTGGTGGGCCCGAGCTCTTCGAGACGGCGCTCGAGCGTGCGCATCTCGCGCTCGCGCGCCTTGCCGCCCGGGACCTCCTCTGGTGCCTGGCCAAGCGGCATCCGCCCCCGAATCTCCTCCATGCGCTCCGCCACCAGCTCGGCGTCGCGGCTGGACAGGGCCAGATTCCCCTCTAGCGTGCGGGCGCGGAGCCGGGCGTCGACCCGGGCCTCCTCGCAGGCGACCACCCGGCGCGCCACCTGAGCCAGCTCGGCTTCGTCGACCGGCGATTCCTGCTCGGCCTGGTCGAGTCGCAGGCGCGCCTGCGCCGCGACTTCTTCCCGGCCGGGCAGCTCGGCGTCGGCAGCCTTCAGGCCTGACCGGGCGGTCTCGATCTGGGCAGCCCGCCCAGCACGGCTCTGCTCGATGCGGGCGGCCTCCGGCCCGATGCCTTCCAGCTGCCTCTCCAGGTCGGCCAGGCGCTCCCGCCAGCGGAGCCGCTCCAGCTCCAGCCGGCGCTTCTCGGCGCCGTGTTCGGCCTGCCGGCGCTCCTGGTCGGCCAGGTGGCGAGCCAGCTCGTCGGCGACCCGGGCGGCCGTCCGGGCGTCCGCCTCCAGTTCGGCCGACCTGGTCTCGGCGGCGCGCTCCGCCTGGCGAGCGCCTTCTAGCTGCTCGGCGGTCTCATCCAGCCGGCCCCTGCCGCCGGCCGCCTCTCGCAAAGAGGCGACCTCGCTCTCAGCCTTCCGGGAGCGCTCGGCCAGGACTCCCGCGTCAGCCGCCAGGCGCGCGATCGCGGCCAGGCGCTCGGCCAGGTCGCGGTGGCGCGCCGCGAGATGAACCCGCCGGTCGGGCCCGGATCGGTACACGCCGGGCGCCCGGTAGTCGCCGCCGGCTGTCACCCTCGGCTCTTCACCCCTCCCCACCACGACCGCTCCCAGGAGCCGCCGCGCGAGCCAATCGTGGTCCGGGTCGCAGCCCACGTGCTCGTACAGGGAGCCCGGCCTCGGACCCGGCGCGGGTGCGGGCAGCAGGACCGTCTGCTGGGCATCAGCCCCGGCCAGCGCGGCCTCGGCCGCGGGCAGGTCGGGGGCCACCCAGCAGTCGACCAGGGGGCCGAGGGCGGCCGAGAGGGCGGCCTCGTAGCCGGGCTCGGGGCGGAGCAGGTCGCCGACCCGCAGCAGCCCCTTGCGAGGCGAAGGCCAGAGGATCTCGAGGCCCTGCTGCTCGGCCTTGATGCGGAGCACCTCGGCGGCCGCATTGGCGGCCGCGGTGGCGGCGTCCGTGGCGGTCCGGGCCTCCTCCTGGGCGGCCTCGAGCCGGCTCTCAGCAGGCACGACCAGGGCCTGGAGCCGCGCCAAGCTCTCGTCCAGGAACTGCCGCCGACTGCGCGCCGAGGCCAAATCCGAGGCTGCCGCCGCCAGCGCCTGCCGCGCCTCGTCAGCCGCCGCCGCCGCCCGGCGAGCCTCGCCCGCCTCGACGGCATCCGGCAGGGGCGGATCGGCGGGCACGCCCGTCAGCGCGGTTTGCGCGGCCTTCTTGTCGCGCTCCAGCTGGGCGCGCAGCGCCTCCAGCGTCCCCTCCCGCACGTCGAGGTCGCGCAACTCGGCCTCGCCCGAAGCCAGGGCGCCGGCCAGGCTGCGCCGGCGTTCGGCCGCCAGCGCCAGGCTGTGCTCGGCGGCGGCGACCTCGAGACGGAGCGCTCCGATCGACCGCTGCCGGTTGAGCCGCCGGTCCTGCGCGCTTTCCATCTCCTGGCGCGCTGCCTGGAAGTCGGCCTCGGCGCGCGTCACCTCCGCGCTCGCCTCCGTCAGGCGGCGCTCCAGCGACTGCTGCTGCGTGTGGGCCCGGCGATGGGCGTCCCGAGCCTCGCGCCACTCCTCCCAGACGATGCTGCCCTTCAAAACCTCCAGCCGGACGTTCGCGGCGGCGGCTTCTCGGGCCGCCTCGGCCTGGGCTCGCACCTGTTCGCGGCGCGGCTCCAGCTCCAGGCGAACGTCCTCCAGGCGGAGCAGGTTCTGAGCCAGCTCGCTCATCCTGGCCGCCGCCTCGGCGCGTTGCGCTTTCACTCCCCGGACCTGGGCGGCCTCCTCGACGAGCTGCCGGCGCTGCTCGGGTGTGCAGGTCACGATCGCTTCGATGTCGCCCTGGTTCACTATCGCGTAGGAGTCGACGGTCAGGCCCGTCGAGGCCAGGATCTGCTGGAGATCGCGCCGCCGCACGCGGGAGGCGTTCAGGAAGTACTCGCTGTCACCCTTGCGATCGACCCGGCGACGGATCTCGACCTCCTCGAAGTCGACAGGCAGGCGCCCGTCCGAGTTGTCCAGTCGGAGGGACACTTCGGCGAACCCCGCCCGGGGCGTGCGCTCCCCGCCGGCGTAGATGACCTCCTCCATCCGCTTGCCACGAAGGTCTTTGGCCTGTGTCTCGCCGAGGGCCCACTTGAAAGCGTCGACGATGTTGCTCTTGCCGGAGCCGTTCGGCCCCACGATGGCGACGACACCGCCGTCGAACCTGATCTCGGTCCGGCGGGCGAACGTCTTGAAGCCGTTGAGGATGATCGCGCGCAGATGCACGGCTTAGAGCGGGAGTTTACAAGATGTTGTGGGCCCTGGCCAGCCCAGGGCCCACCGCTAGCAGTTGCTTACCTGGAGTTGCCTGCTCGGCAGACTAGGTCGGCTTGTTCGGAGGGACCGGGGCCGGGTTCGGTTCCGAGACCTCGGGCTGCTTGTCGCCGTCCTGGGTCTTCTCCGCGTTCTTCTCCGCGTCGATCAGGTGGCCTTCGCCGAAGTCCCGTTCCTTGACCTCCTGGATCTTGCGGCGGACCTCCTCGAGCTCCTTCTCCTGCTGATCCGGTTCCTGCTTATCCATTATCAGATAATCTTACACCATTCCTGCGAACATTTTGGCTAGAGCTGGCCGAGCTGGGTCAACGCGTCCTTCGCCGACTCCTGCTCGGCCGCCTGCTTGGTGGTTCCGTGGCCTGTGCCGAGTGGCTCGACGCCGGCATAGACGACCGCCAGGTACTCGCGCCGATGACCCGGGCCCTGGCTGGCCACGATGTCGTAGTAGGGGGTCTGCCCGAACCGCTCCTGGACGACCTGCTGCAGCCGGCCCTTGAAGTTCTCGTCCTGCACAGGTTGGGAGAGCGCGCGGAACCGGCCCAGGTAGAAGTGGTAAGCCGCGTCGTAGCCGGCGTCCAGGAAGATGGCGCCGAGGGTCGCCTCGAAGGCATTGGCCAGGAGCGACTTCTGCCCTCTCCCGCCAGTTCTGGCCACGCCCTTTCCGAGGTAGAGGTAGCTGCCGAGGTCGAGCTCGCCGGCCAGCGTGGCGAGGGTGTTGGTGTTGACCATGGCCGACCTCGTCTGGGTCAGCTCGCCCTCCTTGGCGGCGGGGCGGATCTTGTAGAGATATTCGGCGGTGATCAGCTGGAGGACGGCGTCGCCGAGGTACTCGAGCCGTTCGTTGTCGCGACGGCCGAGCGACGGATATTCGTTGGCGAACGAGCTATGGGTGAGCGCCTCCTCCAGGAGGCTCGGGTCCCGAAAGGCGATCCCGATCTTCTGCTGGAGCTCGGCCAGCCCGTTGACCGGGGTCGGGACCGCCCTTGCCGTCAGCTAGAGCGCTCCTGGATGTACTCCCAGGCCTGGCCGACGGTGGTGATCTTCTCGGCGTCCTCGTCCGGGATCTCGAGTCCCGTGTTCTCTTCGAAGGCGTAGATCAGCTCGACCAGGTCGAGCGAGTCCGCGTTCAGGTCTTCCTGGAATGAGGCGTCCATGGTGACCTGCTCGGGCTCACAACCAAGTCGCTCAACGATGATGTTCTTGAAGTCGTCGAAGCTGATCTTCTGGCTTTCCAAGCTCAACCCTCCAGATGCCTTGAGTCGCCGATTTACTGTACCAGCCCGGCGAATTCGTCGACCGCTGCGGGGGTGCCTACTGAGTGTGCCCGCGCAGACGGCGCCAGCTCCTTCAGCAGACCACCCAGCGCGCGCTTGGGCCCCAGCTCCACGAAGTCGGTGACTCCGGCCGCGACGAGCGTGCTGACGCAGGCGCTCCAGCGCACCGGCGACTTCAGCTGGCGCTCCAGGACGCCCGGGAAGTCGCCGTCCGGTGGATACGCCGCGCCGGTCAGGTTGGCCATCACCGGGATCTCCGGGTCCTGCCACCGAAGGCGCTCCAGCAATCGGCGCAGGCGGGCCGCGGCGGGGGCCATGTAGGGCGTGTGGAAGGCGGCGCTGACGCTGAGCGGAACGATTCGCTTGGCACCCGCCGCCTTCAGTGCCTCAGCGGCCTGTTCGAGGGCGGCGATGCCGCCGCCGATGACCGTCTGTGTGCGGGTGTTGTAGTTGCAGGCGTAGACGTCCTCGATCGGCTCGATCGCCCGCTCCACGTCCTCTGCCAGGAGGCCCAAGACCGCGGCCATCGAGGTCTCGCCCGCGGGCACCGCCTCGGCCATCGCCCGGCCCCGCTCGAACACCGCGTGAAGGACCTCTTCGGTCCCGATCGCGCGACCCGCCGCCAGGGCCGTGTACTCGCCGAGCGAGTGGCCGGCCGCGGCGGCCGGCCGCAAATCGTGGCGGTGCCGCAGCAGGAGCGTGAGCGCGATGCCTACGAAGCAGAGCGCGGGCTGGGCATTCTCGGTCAGCCGGAGCTCCTCCTCGCCGGCGTCGGAGAGCAGGCGCCGGAGGCGCTTCGCTTCGGGCAGCTGATCGCAAAGCTTGGCGACTTCCGCGATCTCGAGCAGTTCCCTTCCCATCCCGGCCTGCTGCGACCCCTGGCCCGGGTAGAGGAAGGCCAGCTTGCGCTTCGCTATGCGGTCTTGATCACCTCGCGGCCCTTGTAGTGGCCGCAGTTGGGGCAGATGGCGTGGCTCATCCGAGGCCGCTTGCACTGCGGGCAGGGCTCCAGCTTGGGAAGCAAGAGCGCCAGGTGCGAGCGGCGTCGCCCTTTTCTAGATTTCGACAGCTTTACCTTCGGAAGGCCCATGACCGAAGGCTGAGTATACCGAGGCTTCAGGCCCGGCCGGCTTCGGCCTCCTCGTCGGCCTCGTCCTGGTCCTGGTCGTGGTCGGTGGCGCCAACCCGGGCCGGCTGGGGCGCCGCGTCACCACTGGACTGCAGCGCTTCCACTCCCCGCTTCACCGTCACCAGAGTCCGGTTCAGCTGCGCCTCCAGGTTCTGCAGCTGCTCGAGCGCATAGTTCTCGGCCTCTCGCACGATCTGATCGGCGCGGTTCTGGGCGTCGCGCACCATCTGCATCGCCTGGCGTTCGGCGCGCCTCTGCACCTCTTGCTCGGAGACTATCGACTCCGCCTTCTCGTTGGCCCGCGCGACGATGCGGCCGGATTCCGAGTGCGCCTCGGCGATCAGACGCTGCTGCTCCGATACCGTCCAGTTGGCCTGCTTGATCTCCTCCGGCAGGTTGAAACGGAGCTGGTCGACGATGTCCATCACGTCGTCCTCGTTGACGGTGACGCTGGCCGTGAAGGGCACGCGGCGCGCGTGGTGGACCATGTACTCGAGGCGATCGAGCAGCTCGTCGACCTTCATTGGAACTTCTCCTTCAAGCGCCGGGCGACGGCGGGTGGGACGAAATCGCTGACGTCGCGGCCGTGGCTGGCAATGTCCTTGATCACGCTGGAGCTGACGAAGATGTGGGCGAAGCTCGACATCAGGAAGATCGTCTGCACGTCGGGTGCCAGCTTACGGTTCATGAGCGCGAGTTGGAGCTCCGCGTCGAAGTCCGAGTAGGAGCGGAGGCCGCGCACCAGCGTGCCGGCGCCGATCTTTCGCGCGTAATCCACCGTCAGGCCCTGGAAGGAGCCGATCTCCACGTTGGGCCGGTCGGCCAGCACGTCCTTGATCATGGCGATCCGCTCCTCGGTGCTGAAGAGCGCGGTCTTGGCCGGGTTGTTCAGGACTCCGACGCAGACCTTGTCGAAGATCAGCAGCGCGCGGTCGAGGACATCCAGGTGGCCGTTCGTGAAGGGGTCGAAAGTGGCCGGGTAGAGCGCGGCTTTCAACTTTGAGGCAACCCCATTGGGCGGAGGATGCTCAGCCTGGTGTCGCCGTACGAGCGCTCCCGCGCCACCCGCATGCGATTCAAGCCAGGCAGAGGATCGCGTGCCGCGTGCTCAACCACGACCACGCCTCGCGCCTGCGCGTCGAGCAGATGAAGGGCGCTCTCCAGCAAAGGCTCGCCGTACGGCGGGTCGAGGAGCACCAGCGAGGCGGCGCTGACCTCCGCCGAGTGCGATTCCAGCCAGCGGACGGCATCAGCCTGGACGACCCGGGCCCGGTCCGCGCAGCCTAGCGCTTCCAAGTTCTGCCGCAGGATTGTAATGGAGCTCCTCTCGCTCTCCACGAACGTGGCCCGAGCCGCGCCTCGCGAGAGCGCCTCGATCCCGAGCGCGCCGGAGCCCGCGAAGAGGTCGAGGACGGTGGCACCGGCCACCTCGGAGGCGAGGACGTTGAAGATCGCCTCTTTGATCACACCCTGCGTGGGCCGGATGCCGCGGGGCGCCTTGAGGCGGCGGCCCGCCAGCTCGCCGCCGTGGACCCGGAGCTTGCCCAAGCCTTCAGGGACGGACCCGAATCCGCCCGCCGTCGGTCACGCTGCCGATCCAGGCCGCGTGCCGACAGCGGCGCTCGAACGCGGCGGAGCGCTCGGGGGGCACCGCGACCAAGAGGCCGCCGCTGGTCTGGGCATCACAGAGGATCAGCTGGTCGAGCTCCCCCACCTCCCAGTCCACCAGTCCCGCCGCGGCCGCGTGGTTGCGGCGCGAGCCGCTCGGGAAGAGGTCCTGGGCGGCCAGGTCACGAACGCCGTCCAGGAGCGGCACCCGGCTCAGCTCGATCTCGGCCCCGACCCGGAAGTTGGCGAGGTGCCCGATCAAACCGTAGCCGGTCACGTCCGTGGCGGCGTGCGCTCCCGCCTCCCGCATCGCGACTGACGCTTCCCGGTTGAGCCGCGTCATGAGCACGATGGCTTGCGCCTCCAGCTCGGGCGGGCAGAGACCGCGCTTGATCGCGGTCGCCACCAGGCCGCTGCCGAGCGCCTTGGTGAGGTAGAGGCGGTCACCCGGCTGCCCCCCCTCGTTGCGGATCACCTCGCCCGGCCGCACCTCCCCCGTGACCGCGTAGCCGAACTTGGGCTCGCTGTCGTCGACGGAGTGGCCGCCCACTACCGGCACGCCCGCCTCCGCCAGCTTGCCGGCGCCGCCGGCGACGATCTTCTCCAGAAGTCCAGCGCCGAGCTTGTCGCGCGGGAAGGCGAGGATGCTGAGCGCAAAAAGCGGGGTCGCGCCCATCGCATAGACGTCGCTCAGGGCGTTGGCAGCGGCGATGGCGCCGAACGCCTCCGGGTCGTCCACGATGGGCGTGAAGAAGTCGACCGTGGCGACCAGCGCCCGGTCCACGTCGATCTGGAACACCGCGGCATCGTCCCGGCGGTCGGTTCCCACCAGGACCCGCGGGTCGGTCAGCGGCGGAAGCGCTTCAAGGACCTGCCCAAGCTCCACCGGGCTGAGCTTGCAGGCTCAACCGGCCCCGTGGCTGTACTCGGTCAGGCGAAGCTGTCCCAACTGCTCCATGCGCGTGATCCTATCCGCGGGGCGCCTTCAGCTGATCGAGGTGATTTCCAGGCGTCGCCCGACAGCCGCCTTGAGAAGGGCGTGCTCGGCGAGCTCGGGATCCGCCTCGATCAGCCGCTCGGCCTCGTCGCGTACCTCGTTGAGCAGGTTCGGCTGCTGCAGGGCCCGCATCGCGTCATCGGTGAGGCCGTGCTGGCGCGCACCCATCAGCTCCCCCGCCCCGCGCAGCCGCATGTCCTCCTCGGCCAGGTTGAACCCGTCGTTCTCCCTCTCCAGCAGGCGGAGCCGCGTGAGCGCCTTTTCGGCCGGTTCTTCGGCCAGCAGCAGGCAGTGGGACCGGGCGGTGCCACGCCCGACCCGGCCCCGGAACTGATGGAGCTGCGAGAGCCCGAAACGCTCGGCCCCCTCGACCATCATCACGCTGGCGTTAGGGATGTCGACCCCGACCTCGATGACCGCGGTGGCGACGAGGACGTCGTAGGCCCCCGCACCAAAATCCCGCATCACGGAGTCCTTCTCCTTCAAGCGACCGTGAACCAGCGCGAGGCGGAGGTCGGGAAAGACCTCGGTCCGCAGGCGCTCGAACTCGACGGTGGCCGCCTTGACAGTGGCCGCGTCGAGGTTCTCGGACTCTTCGACCAGCGGGCAGATGACGAACGCCTGGCGCCCGGCCCGGACCTCCCGCCGAACCAGCTCGTAAGCCTCTCCGCGGCCCTCCGGTTCCACGACCCGAGTTTCCACCGGCGTCCGGCCGGGCGGCAGCTCGTCCAGGATGGAGAGCGCCATCTCGCCGTAGCGCGCGAGAGCGAGCGTCCGCGGGATTGGTGTCGCGGTCATGGCCAGGAAGTGCGGACGCCCCTCGCCTTTCGACCGCAGCAGCTCGCGCTGACGGGTGCCGAACCGGTGCTGCTCGTCCACGACAGCCAGTCCGAGCGTCGGGATCTCGACTGCCTGCTCGATGAGGGCGTGCGTGCCGACCAGAAGCGCGGTGTGGCCCGAGGCGACCGACGTGATGACGCGCCGCCGCTCGGCCACCGGCAGCCCGCTCACCAGCAGGTCGACCTTCAAATCGGGGAAGCTCTCTTCCAGGTAGGCGCGGAACTTTCCCAGGTGCTGACGGGCCAGGATCTCGGTTGGCGCCATCACCAGCGACTGCAGGCCGGCGGCGTGCGTCATAGCGACGGCGGCGGCGGCCACAGCCGTCTTTCCCGAGCCGACGTCGCCGTTCAGAAGGCGGTTCATCGGCACCTCGCTGCCGATGTCCTTGAAGACGTCCCAGGTCGCCCTGCGCTGGGCGTTGGTCAGCTCGAACCCGAGGCCGGCCTTGAAGGCGTCGATCACCTCCTGCCGGTAGGGCACCGGCTGGGCCGGCTCCGACTGGATCTGACGCCTGGCGACGAAGAAAGCGACCTGAAGCTGGAAGAGCTCGCTCCACGCCAGGCGGTCGCGCCCTCTGGCCCACTCGGACTGGTCCCCCGGCTTGTGACCCCAACGCACCGCGTCGGCCAGGGAGGGCAGGCCCTGCCGGCGCTGGACCGCGTCGGGGACCACGTCCGCCAAACCACCGGCCAGGGGTAGGGCCGCCTCCACCCAGGTCGCGATCTTCCGCGACGTCAGCTTGCCGCTCAGGTGGTAAAGCGGCATCAAGTCCCCGACCCAGCGGGGGCCATCGCCGTTGCCCACGCGCTCGACGTGCGGGTTTTGCATCTGGACACCCCCATAGCGGGACGCCTTCAGGGTTCCGGCTACCGCGATCCGGTCGCCGGGCTTGAACTCGCGAGCCCGAAACGGCTGGTTGAACCAGACCACGCTGATGCGGCCGCCTGAGTCGTCCTTCAAGGTCGCCTCGGTCAGCGGCAGTCGCTGGCGTGGCGTCCGCCTGGCCCCGATCGAGATCAGCGTCCCGACGATGGTCGCCTTGCCTTCGGGTCGAAGCGTTCCGATGGGAGGCGAGTCTTCATAGGACTGCCAGCCGTACGGCAGGTGCAGAAGCACGTCGCGATACGTCTCGATCCCGAGCTTGCGTAGCGATTCGACGTCCGCCGCCGAGGCGCGCGGCAGCTTCTCGACGGGGGTGTCCAGACCCGGCACGGGCGGAGGTTAGCATCAGGAGACGTGACCCCCTCACCACCGCCAACGAGCGGCGAGGAGTTGGTCGCCCCGCTCAGCTACCGGGCTCTTTTAGGACTCCCGCTCAACTTCTCGGGCCTGCCGCTCGGGGCGGCGGTCGGAGGCCCCTCGCCGGCGTCTCGCTGAACGCCGCGCTGTGGGTCGCGGTGGCTCTCATGCTGGCCGGCGCGATGATGCCGTTCTTCACGATCAACGCGAGGTCCTTGAGCCGCCGCCGATAAACCGCCATCATGCCTTCCGCGCAATGGAACTGCTCGGCAAGGTCGCGGTCATCACGGGCGGCGGCAGCGGTATCGGCCGGGCCTGCTCGCTGGCAATCGCGCGTCAAGGCGCCGACGTGGTGGTGGCCGATATCGACGACCGCGGCCTGGAGGAGACGGTGAAGCGACTCACCCACCTGGGCGCCGGGCGCTACCTGCCACTGCACGCGGACGTGGGAAAGGACTCGGACGTGCGCGCGCTGGCCAGCGACGCGATCGCGGCCATGGGCCGGGTCGACCTGCTTCTGAACAACGCCGGCGTGGTCCTGGAAGGCAGCCTGGAGGCCATCTCGACCGACGACTGGGAGTGGGTTTTGAACGTCAACCTGCTCGGCGCAGTGCGCGGCGCGCGCGCCTTCCTGCCTCACATGCTGGAGCGGGGCAGCGGTTACATCGTCAACACGGCCGGCGTCGGCGGCCTGCTCAGTGACGACCCTGCCAGCATCGCCTACGACACCTCCACCCTGGCGGTCGTCGGGTTCTCGCGCAGCCTGATCCGACACGTCGGGGCGCGGGGGATTGGCGTCTCGGTCCTCTGTCCCGGCGAGCTCGGCCCCAACGGCAGAGGCGCCTCTGCCTCGGGCCAGGGCCGTCGCAAGCGCACGAGCGGTCGCTTGAAGGATGCCACCCGGCTGGCCGACCGGCTGGTGCAAGGCCTGCGCGGCGAGGAGTTCCTGATCCTCGGTCACCCCGGCCAGCGGGACGCGATCCTCGAGCACTGGCAGGACCTGGAGCCCTAGATGTCCTGGGAGACAGGATGTTGACCGGCTTTCCGACCCTCGGCCCCGCCGACCTGCTGTCCAGCATGGGCATCTGCGTCGCGGCCGCGGCCCTGGTGGCGCTGCTCGGGCAGCGTTTGAAGCAGCCGCTGATCCTCGCCTACCTGCTCACCGGAGTCGTGATCGGGCCGCTCGGACTGAACCTGGTCCGGGACCGCAACAGCATCCAGACGGTCGCCGAGATCGGGCTCATCCTGCTCCTCTTCATGATCGGCCTGGAGATCGACCTGAAGAAGCTGACGGCGGCCGGCCTGCCCGTGATCCTGACCGGCGGCCTCCAGGTCCCCCTCTGCATCGCGCTCGGGCTGGGCTTCTTCTACCTGCTCGGCTTCCGGGACACGCAGGGCAACTACGCGCTCATCTACCTGGCTGCCTGCGCCAGCATGAGCAGCACGCTGATCGTCGTGAAGCTCCTCTACGACAAGATGGAGCTCGACACCCTGCCCGGCCGGATCACGCTCGGCGTCCTGGTCGTCCAGGACCTCTTCGCGGTCGTGATGCTGGCCGTCCAGCCGAACCTGGTCAACCCCGACTTGCGCCCGCTCTTGGTCTCGCTCCTGCTGGGCGCCCTGCTGGTCATCTGGAGCCTGGCGGTGAGCAGATACATTCTGCCCCGCCTCTTCCGGTCGGTCGCCAAGGTCCCCGAGCTGGTGGTCGTCACCGCGCTCGCCTGGTGCTTCGCCCTGGCCGCGGCCGCCAACCTGGTCGGGCTCTCCCGCGAGATGGGCGCCCTGATCGCGGGGATCAGCCTTTCGACGTTCCCCTACAACGTCGACGTGATCGCCAAGGTGACCAACATCCGTGACTTCTTCGTGACGCTCTTCTTCGTTGCGCTTGGGATGGAGATCCCGCTCCCGAGCCAGCACTTGGTCTTGATCGCGGTGGCGACCTCGGCTTTCCTGATCGCCAGCCGGATCACCATCTTCCCAATTCTCTACAGCCTCCGGCTGGGCCACCGGGTGAGCCTGCTGCCGGCCATCAACCTGGCCCAGATCAGCGAGTTCTCGATAGTGATCGCCTCACTCGGGCTGGCTCGCGGGCAGATCGACTCCTCGGTGCTGACGATCGTGGTGCTGACGTTCGCCATCACCTCGGTGACTTCGACCTACATGATCGCGAACAACCACGCGCTCTACGACTGGATCAGCGCCTTCCTGAAGCTGGTCCGCCTCCGCGACCTGGACGTGATCCGCGCCGCCGCCCAGGCGGAGAAAGCGGTCCACGGCCGGCGCCCGTCGATAATCTTCCTCGGCTTCTTCCGCGACGCCAGCTCGATCCTGCACGAGTTCGAGCACCGGGAAGGCGGACCGCACCCATTGCTGCGCGAGATCCTCGTCATCGACTTCAACCCCCAGGTCATCGCCGAGCTGCGCAAGCGCGGCATCGCCTGCATCTACGGCGACGTGGCCCACGTCGACACCCTGCAGCACGCGCACATTCAGCACGCCAGGCTGATCGTGTCCACGATCACGGACGAGGTGCTGCGCGGAACCAGCAACCAGCGCATCCTCGGCAACGCGCGGCGCATCTCCCCCGATGCCCGGGTGATCCTAACCTCTGAGCACATACCCGCGGCGCTGGAGCTCTATGAGGCGGGCGCCGACTTCGTCTACGTGCCGCGGCTGCACTCGGCGGCCGAGCTGGCCAGGGTCATCGTGGCCGGCGCCGACGAAGGGCTCGCCGAACTCCGTGAGGATGCGATCGCCCGGCTCCAGGATCGGCGTGAGGTGCTGGCCTAAGCGGGGTCCCGCTGAGCCTCCGGCCGGCGCCTGACGAGCCGGACGGCGGTCGAGGAGATGCCGATGCTGATCAGAACCGTGACCAGCACCGCAGTGTGCAGAGGCTGCGGGAGTGCGCCGGCAGCGACGCCGACCGAGGCGATCACGAAGCTGAACTCACCGACCTGGCCCAGCCCGACGGCCAGCTGGAGGGGACGCACTTGAGCCAGGCGGGCAAGCCGGGCGAGCAGGTAGGTCGGCGCCACCTTGAAGACGATCAGCATCGTCAGCAAAGCCAGGATCCAGGGCCAGGCTCGGCCCAGCTGCCCGGGGTCGATCAGGCTGCCGATGGCCACGAAAAAGAGGACCGCGAAGAGGTCTCGGAAGGGCAGGATGCGCCGCCTGGCCTCTGCCGCCTCCGGGCTCTCGCCGATCGCGAGGCCGGCGACGAACGCCGCCAGCGCCAAAGGCACTCCGAAGAAGCGAGCGCCGAGGCCCGCCAGGACGAGGCCGCTGGCCACCGAGACGAGCAGGAAGATGTCGTGCTCGTTGCGCAGCCGCACGAGAAGCCGAGGCAAGATCCAGGCGGCGCCGATCACGACCAGGATGAACGCGACCAGGCCACCGACCAGCTTCCAGGGCGACCCTGAGCCGCTCCCGAGGAGGGCGAAGAGCAGGGCCGCCGCGAGCACGCCGACCAGGTCCTGGAGGACGCTCCAGGCCAGCATGGCCTCCTCGGTCTCCTTGTTCGTGGTCCGGCGCCGGCTGCGGGTGATGTTCACCACCACGACCGAGGAGGAGAGCGCGACGATCAGCCCAACCGCGGCCGCCCCGCCCGCGCGCAGGCCGAGGAGATAGGCCAGCCCTCCCGAGGCCAGCGCCGTGAGCGCGACCTGGACGGGTGCCGCCCAGAGCAGCGAGACGCGCTCCCGCGCAAGCGAAGCGGGTTGATCTCGATGCCCACCTCGAAGAGGAGCAGAACCACGCCCACGTCTGCGAAGAGCTCGAGCTGGTGGCGGTCGGCAACGTAGCCGGGTGTGAACGGAGAGACGAAGAGCCCGACCGCCAGGTAGCCGACCACCGCCGGGAGCCCAGCGCGGCGGGCCAGATAGCCGGCCCCGCCGGCCAGGAGGACGACCAGACCGATCTCGAAGATGGCGGACGCGGTGGCGGGAACCAATTACCGCTCTGGGATGACCGGGATCTCGCGCCCCGGCCACTGCAGCCTGGCGACCGACGCCAGGATGAGGAGGCCACCGAGGAGCTGGAGGGCCCCGAAGCGGTCACCGAGCAGAGCCACCGCCAAAGCCACGGTGACTACCGGCTCAAAGGTGCTGAGCAAGGCTGCCCGGCTGCCCCCGATCCGGGGCAGCGCCGCCAGGAAGGCGGTCACGGCGACCATTGTGGGGATCAGGGCGATGCTGGCGACGAGGGCCCACGCCGAATGACTGGCCGGCAGGCGGAGATGCCCGGTGACAGCGGCCGCGACCGTCCAGGTGAAGGCGGCGCCGGTCAGCGTCACCGCGCTGGCCGCTAATGCTGGCAAGCCGGGCATGACGCGCTCGCCGGCCAGGATGTAGCCGGTGTAGATGAGCGGTGCCGCGACCAGGAACGGCAGCCCGGAGCCGAGCGCAATCGGGACGCCGCCCACCAGCAGCGCCACCCCGAGGAAGCTGCCCACCAGCGCCAACACCTGGACTGGAGGGATGCGGCGGCGGTAGAGAACGACGCCGGCGATCGCCACCAGGGCGGGATACGTGTAGAGCACCAAAGCCACCAGCGAGGCGGGCAGGGTGCGCAGCGCGAAAAAGAAGCTGAAGGACTGGCCGGCGTAGCCCAGGCCGCCCATCAGGAAGAGGGCCGCCAGCGCCCGCCGCGGGAGGCGGAGCGGGTTCTGCCGCGCCAGGAGCGCAACCGCGATCATGCCGGCTGCCCCGAGCAGAAAGCGGAGCGCCAGCAGCTGCTCCAGGGCCAGTCCGTTCGCATACGCGAACTTGGCGAAGATGGCCAGGGTGGCGAAGCAAGTCGCCGAGAGGAGCGCGAATAGGGTGCCCGAGAGCGGCTTGCTTATTTCCGGATATAGCAGAGCCCGAGCGCGCCCGGCCCGGTGTGCGTGCCCAGGACGGCGCCTGTCAGGCCGATCTCGATAGGAACGTCGGGGAGCTCACTCTGCAGCTCCTCGCGTACGCGCTCGGCGTCGGCCGGGGCCTGCGCGTGCATCACGCCCACGCGCTCCACGGGGAGGTCAGACCGGAAGTGCTCGAGCAGCGACTTCAACCCTCGGGCGCGGGTCCGCGGCCGGTCGACCGGTTCGATCGGCCCCCCTTCCAGCTTCACGATGGGCTTGAAGTCGAGCACCGAGCCGACCCAGTACTCGACCTTGCGGATCCGGCCGCCCATCTGCAGGTAGCGGAGCGTATCGAGGAGGGCCAGCACCGCCAGCTTGTCGAGGCGCTCCCGGCAGGCGGCGACCGCGGACTCGAGGTCGGGTGCCTGGGCCGCGATCTGGCAGAGGAACGCCATGGGCATGGTCACACTTCGGGTGTCGATCACCTCGACCGGGAAGCCAGCCGCCGCCTGCGCGCCCAGCCGCGCCGACTCGACAGTCGCCGAGAGATTGGACCCGAGATGGATCGAGACGATCCCGTCGCATTCCTTGCGAAGACGCTCGTAGACCTCGGCGAAGTCGCCCGGGGACGGCGCCGAGGTGGTCGGCAGCTTGTCGGCGGCGGCCAGCTTCTCGAAGAACTCCCTGTTGGTGAGGTCGACGCCGTCTTTGTAGCTCTTGTTCCCGAAGTGGACGCGGAGCGGGACGACCTCGATCCCGTACTGCTTCCGCCAGGCCTCGGGCAGGTCCGCCGTCGAGTCGGTGACGACTCGGAATCGACTTGTTGCCAAGCGGGTGCGTCGCTACTCGACCGAGACGATGAAGGGATAGTGCTGCTGGCCGCCGTCCTGGACTTCGACCTCCAGGTTCGGGAAGTCCCGCTGCAGCGCCTCGGTCAGCCGGCGCAGGTCCGCGTCCTTCGCCTCGCGGCCGCGGTAGACGGTGATCAGCTCGTAACCGTCTGGTCCGATGCCGCGCAGGGCTTCGCTGACCACCTCGCCGTAGTCGTGACCGCTGTGCTTGAGCTTGTCGTTGATCAGCGCGATCACGTCGCCTTTCTTGACCCGCACGCCCTCCGCGCGGCTATCGCGCACGGCGTGCGTCACCTCGATGGTCTGCACCTGCCTGGCGGCTTCTTCCATCGCCGCCTGGTTGGCCTGCGCCGGCCGCCCCACATTGAAGGCGACGACCGCGGCGATCCCCTGCGGCATGGTCCGCGTCGGCACGATGTGCACCTTCTTCTTGGTCAGCTCCGGGACCTGGCGCGCGGCCAGGATCACGTTGGCGTTGTTCGGCAGCAGGAAGACCTCTTCATAGGGGACCGAATCGACAGCCTGGAGCATGTCCTGCGTGCTCGGGTTCATGGTCTGGCCGCCCTCCACCACCGCGTCGGCGCCGAGGCCCTTGAAGATGCCGCTCAGGCCTGACCCCGCCGCCACCGCGACCAGCCCGACGCCGTTTTGACGCGGCGCGGCCGCCGCCGTTTCAGCTTTTGGTGCGCTGGCTCCGTTGTGGCCCGGCGTGGCTCCCTGGAGGATGACGCGATGCTGCTTCGACATGTCGTCGACCTTGGTCTTGGTCAGGTTGCCGACGCCGGAGGCATAGGCCAGCACCTTGGTGGGCTCGTTGGTATGGACGTGGACGCGGATCAGGTCCGGGTCGCCCACGATGAGCGCGCTGTTGCCCATCGCGGCGATCTCCTCGCGGATCTTCTCCACCTCCATGTCGTGGCCCTCGATCAGGAACTCGGTGCAGTAGCCCCAGCCCTCTTCCGGGAGCTCCAGCGCCGCCTGGGCGGGCCCCGGCGTGGCCGCCGCCGGCGCCTTCAGGAGTTGTTCCGCCTCGCTCGCTTCGACGGTCCGGAGGAAGCCTTCCAGGATGACCTGGAGGCCGTAGCCGCCGGCGTCGACGACGCCTGCCTCGCGCAGGATGGCTAGCTGGGTCGGCGTGTTGTCGGTAGCCGCCTTGGCCGCCCGGACCGCGGCCCGGATGACCGAGTTGACAGTGGCGTTGTTCTCGGCAGCCGCCGCTTTGGCCGCCTTGCCGATCTCGCGGGCGACGGTCAGGATCGTGCCTTCAGTCGGCTTGATCACCGCCCGGTAGGCGGCGTTGGCCGCCTCCTCCAGCGCGTCAGCCAGCTCGGCCGGCGTCAGCTGCTGCTTGCCCTGGACGTGCTTGGCGAAGCCGCGGAAGATCTGGGAGAGGATGACGCCCGAGTTGCCACGCGCGCCCATCAGGCTCCCATGCGCGGCCAGTGCCGCGATCTTGCTGATCTCTCGCGCTTCCGACTCGCGGATGTCCTCGACCGCCGACTGCAGCGTAAGCAGCATGTTCGTCCCGGTGTCGCCGTCCGGCACCGGGAAGACGTTCAACCGGTTGACCTCTTCCTGGTTGCTGGTCAACCAGCTCAGGCTGCCGAGCAGGGCCTGCTTGAACAGCTGCCCGTCGACGACCTCGGGCCGCATCCGCGGGCTAGCGCTCGATTCTGTCTTCATGCACGCCCTGGACGAAAACGTTGACGTCGCCAACCGGTACGCCCAGCAGGCGTTCGACCTCGAAGCGAACTGTGCTCTGGAGGTTGTGCGCGACCTCGGTGATACGCGTCCCGTACTGCACGATCACGTAGACGTCGATGACGAGCCTGCCCCCCGCCTCCCGGACGTCGACGCCGCGGTGCAGGTTCCCGCGCCGGAGCAGCTCGGCCACACCGTCGCGGAGTCCGCGCGCCGACATTCCCATCACGCCGTAGCAGGACGCTGCGGCGTGGCCGGCGAGGGCAGCCACGACGTCTGGGAAGACCTCGATTCGGCCCTTCTCACGGGCTCGCTGAAGAACCCGGTTGGACGGTGTTCGCTGCTGTTCGGCTGCGGGCATCGTGAGTGCAACCCTATGGTACAATTCGCCTTCGTCGCCTCCCTTTCGGGCTACGACGCGTCTTCTGCTCCCCAATTCCGAGATCACCTCATGGCTAGAAAATGCGCGATCTGCGGCAAAGGCCCGCAGTACGGACACAACGTGAGCCACTCGAAGGTTCGCACGAACCGTCGCTTCCTGCCCAATCTGCAGATGGGCCTGGTGAGCATCGGCGGGAAGACCGTGCGCGCCAAGGTCTGCACCCGCTGCCTGCGCACCCACCAGGCGGCCTCCTAGGGGCACTTAAGGCCGCTGACCGGCAGCGGGTACGTCGCAGTTGGCCTGGGCGCCTTTCTCCTGGGCTGCGCCCTCCATTACCTGGGCTGGGTGCGCTACCTGCGAACGCCGCTCCGCTCCCCTGACCTCGAGCTGCGCGCGCACGCCCTCGTGCGCTGGGCGAAAGTGACTGGCGCCTGGGGGGCGGTCGCGGTGGTCCTGGCGGTGGCCTGGGTCGTGGGCTTCTCGGCCGCGCACGCGCGCGGCTACGCCTGGGTCGCCGCGCCGGTCGGCTTGCTGGCGGGCTCCGGCCTACCCCTCCAGGTCCTGCTGCCGCGCATCAGCCGGGCGGCGCGGTAGCTGCCGCGATCGCCACGTCCACGGCCGGCCAGATCCGCTCCTGCAGGTCGGCCGGCGGAGGGTAGCTCCCGGGGTCGAGCAGGTGCTCGGCCCGCTCCGGCCGGCCGGTCATCTCCGCGAAGAGCAGTGTCCAGGCCCTCGGCACGACCTCCTCGACGGCGTAACCGCCGCCGCCGAGCGCCACCCAGCGGCCTTCACAGAGCTCGTCCGCGAGATCGTGGAAGCGGCGGCCCACCTGGGGCCAGATCCGGGTCGAGCAGCGCAGGTCCGCGAGCGGGTCGAGAAGATGCGTGTCGCAGCCGTCCTGCGTCAGGAGGACGGTCGGCTGAAAGCGCCGCACCCGCTCTGGAACGACAGCGTCGAAAGCCTTGAGCCAGGGCTCGTCCCAGGTATGGCGGGGGAAGGGCACGTTGACCAGAGCCGGGCCCGCCTCCTCGCTGCCACCCGTGCCGGGGAAGAAGTCGTGGCCGACCTCCGGCATGAAGTACTTGCCGTGGAGGCTCAGTGTGAGGACGTCGGGCTGCTCCTCGAAGGCGGCCTGGGTGCCGTCGCCATGGTGGACGTCGACATCGACGACCGCCACCCGATGGCCCTGCTCCCGGAGCCAGGCGGCCGCCACCGCCACGTCGTTGTAGACGCAGAACCCGGAGCTCTGGTGGCGCATCGCATGGTGAAGCCCGCCGGCTGGGTTGAAGGCATGCCGCGCCCGTCCGGAGTGGACAAGCCCGGCTGCCTGCAGGCTGCCACCGGCGATCAGTGCCGAGGCCTCGTGCATGTTCTCGAAAACGGGATTGTCCGGGTACACGAAACCGGACCGGGCGACGTCGACCAGCTCCGCCCGGCTGAGGTCGGCGCCGTGGCCGAGCTTGCGGACCAGCTCGATGTAGTCGAGGTCATGGATGAGCGCCAGCTCGGCGTCGGTGGCCTGGCGGGGGGTGACCAGCTCGGCCTCATCCAGGAGCCCGGATCTCCCCATCTCTTCGACGGCGAGCTTGACGCGGCGGGGCTGCAGGGGGTGCCAGTCGGCGTGCCGGTAGGCGAGGAAGGAATCGTCGTAAACAAGTGCCACTGAGCCGCTCACTTGCCTACTCTACGTAAGTGATTCAGGCCGACCTGGTCGTCCACGGCATCGGCCAGCTGGTCACCGCCGAGGCCGTCCAGGGCGAAGGCCCGCTCGGCCTCCTCGAGCAAGCCGCGGTGGCCTCCCGCCACGGCCAGATCGTCTGGATGGGCCCGACCGGCCGCTGGACCCGCCGGGTACGGCTGACAGAGGGCGCGACGGTGGTCGACGCTCACGGCCGCTGCGTTATCCCAGGCTTCGTCGACTCCCACGTCCACCTCCTCTGGGCGGGGTCGCGCGCGGATGAGCACGCCGCCCGGATCCGCGGGCAAGCGTTCCCGGCCGGCGGCATCATGCGGAGCGTCCGGGCGACTCGCGAAGCCAGCGAGGAGGATCTCGTCGAGACCGGCCGCCGGCGGCTCAAGTCCTTCCTCCGGCACGGCGTCACCACCGTCGAGGCGAAGACCGGCTACGGCTTGTCGGTCGACTCCGAGGAGGCTCTGCTGCGCGCCACGGCGCGCCTGGCCGCGGAGGGTCCGCAAGCCGTCGTGCCCACGTTCCTGGGCGCCCATGTGGTGCCCGACGGCGTCGCGCCGCGCGACTACGTGGACGAGATCGTCGAGGTCATGCTTCCTCGCTTCCGGGGAATGGCCACCTTCTGCGACGCCTGGTCCGACCCCGGCGCCTTTGACGTCGCCCAATGCCGGCGAATCCTGATCCGCGCCGCTGAGCTGGGCTACCTGCTGAAGTTGCACGCCGCCCAGCTGGCGCCGGGCGACGGGGTCCGCCTGGCCGTCGAGCTCGGCGCCGCTTCGGTCGACCACGTCCATTTTCTGCGCGAGGGCGACGCCCGCCTGCTGGCGGGATCCCAGGTGGTCTGCGTGATCTGCCCCGGAACCTGCATCAACCTCCGCATGGCCACTGAGGGCTCGGCCCGAACGCTGGCCGCGGCCGGGGTCCGGCTGGCGATCGCCTCCGATTTCAACCCCGGCACCTCCTGCTCCGAGAACATGTGCCTGACGATCGGGCTGGCCTGCCAGGAGCTGGGCCTGACGCCGGAGGAGGCGCTCCTCGGCGCGACCCTGGGCGGGGCGCGGGCGCTGCGGGTCTCGCGGCGGTGTGGGTCGATCCGGCTGGGCAAGCGCTGCGACCTGAACCTGCTCGACGCCGAGACCTACCTGGACATCCCCTACCGATTCGGGGTCAACCTGGTGACCGACACGATCTGCAACGGCCGGCTGGTCGCGGCGTAGCCTCCTTCATCGTCGATTGGACCTCGTCGAGGCCGTCCCGAACTTCTCCGAAGGCCGGCGTCCGGAGGTTCTGGAAGCCATTTCCAACGCCGCCGCCTCGCCCGGCCACGTGCTCGACCTGGATCCCGATCCGGACCACCACCGCGCAGTCCTGACCCTGGCCGGCGCGGCCGTCGGGCAGGCGGCCTCTGCCGCGGTCGAGCGGGCGGTCCAGCTGATCGACCTGGGACCGCACGCGGGCGTCCACCCACGGGTCGGGGCGGCCGACGTGCTGCCCTTCGTGCCGCTGGGAGCCACGCCCATGGAGGCCTGCGTCAAGCTGGCCCATGAGGTCGGCGAGCTGATCTGGCGGGAGCTGCACGTCCCCGTCTACTTCTATGGGCGGGCCGGCCGCCATACGCTGCCGCAGATCAGGTCCGCCGCGCCCCCGGCGCCCGACCTTGGCTCCGCCCCGCACCCCAGGGCCGGGTTCGTCTGCGTCGGGGCCAGGCCTTTGCTGGTCGCGTACAACGTGCTCTTGCCTGGCCTGACGGTGGCGGAGGCGGCCGCGCTGGCGCGCCGCCTGCGGGCCTCGACTGGTGGGCTGCCAGGCGTTCAGGCGCTGGCCTTCGCGGTCACCGGTGGCGCCCAGCTGTCGATGAACCTCACGGACCTCGACGCCTGCCCGCCGGCGCGGGCGCTGGCGGAGGTCCGCCGTCTGGCCGGGGAGGCCGCGGTCGGCGCCGACCAGGTCGTGGGCCTCTGCCCGGCCAGGTACGGCCTCCCCGCGGCCGGCGGCCGGATCCTGGAGGCACGCCTGGCCGCGGCGGCGGCGCGGGCGGGCGCCCGTGCCTGCCGCGCCCGGGGCGGCAGGCACG
>CATPBK010000075.1 GCA_955652705.1 Candidatus Dormiibacterota bacterium
AGCGCACGCCACTCTTACACCTCACCCGGAGGAGCGGCTCCATCAAGCCGCGACCCAGTCGGGTCCCCGGATGCGCTCCCAGAAATCGCAGGCCGGCGCAACACTCATGAGACGGCCGTCGTGCGTACGGACCAGCTGCCAGCCGCCCTCGTGGACCATCCAGTGGTGGCGGTGGCAGAGAAGCACCAGGTTGCCAAGGTCGGTTGTCCCGCCTCTGATCCAGTGGATCAGGTGGTGGGCGTCGGTCCAGGAGGCCGGCCGGTCACAGCCCGGCCAGCAGCAGCCGCCATCGCGGTGATTCAGCGCCCGCCGCTGGGAGGGTGAGACCACCCGCCGGCCGCGGCCGACGTCGATGATCACGGACTCAGACGAGAGGAGCACGCGGGTGAGCGTGCAGTCGCAAGCCAGCCGCTCGACCGTTTTGGTCGAGAAAGGCGTCGAGAACTCGACCTCCGCCGAGGAAGCCCCGGCCGCGTTGAGCAGGGTCTCCAGCGAGGTGGTGACCATGAGGTTGGCCTTGCGACCGTGCTGGGCGAGCTCGACCAGGGCGTCCGCCAGGCGCCGCTCGCGATGCCTGGCGTCGGAGCGTCCATTGCGCTTGGCCAGGGGCTCGAGCGCGGTCCGCAGCACGCCGGCGCCGACCGGGTCGAGGACCCCGCGGAGGCTGAAGAGGCCGTCCTCGCAGGGGAGCAGCTCCAGCCTGCGCGCCTCGACGCCTTTGACCTGCTCGACGACGAGCCCGTCGGGATCGCCGGCGTGCCGGGCCCGCTCGCAGGTGTAGCGGAACTTGCTGACGCTCTCCTCGGCCGCTCGGGCCAGGAGCCGATCCTCGTCGAAGTGCCTTGCCGTGGGGGATTCCTGGACCGCCTTGACCACCCCCGCCAGCAGAGAAAGGTGACCGAAGCCGATGCTGCCTTCGGTCAACGCCAGGCGGGCATTGGGCAGCTGCTCCAAGTGCTCGCCCACGTGTACGCGGTCGTAGGCGACGTGGCCGGAAACCTTGCAGTTGTGCCGGATCCAGTCGTAGGCCGAAACCGAGCCGGCCCGGTCGTAAGTGTCGGAGGCGGCGAAATCCGCCGCGATGCCCGCGAACTCGAGCTCGATGAGGTCGATCGCCTGCCGCAGCTCGACGAGCCGCGCTCCCCGCTCAGTGGCGGCCAGGTCGTGCCTCCGATTGAGAAACGGCACCACCGCTGCGATCAAGTCGGCGGATGCAGGTTCCCCCTCCCCCTCAAACATGGTGGAGTCATCATACCAAACAAATGTTCGCTGGGTCAAGCTTCTTTCCGTAACCAGCGTCCGAGACTAGGAGAGGGGTGAGGCGCCCCTGCGACGCCACAGACAGTGAAGGGGAGACCCCAGCCCGGGGCTCCCCTTCGTGCACGTAGGTCTTCGAAGCTTACTTTATTTCGGCGGTCGCTCCGGCTTCCTTCAGCTTGGCCGCGATCTTCTCGGCCTCCTCTTTGTTAACGCCTTCCTTGACCGGCTTGGGCGCCGCGTCGACCAGGTCCTTGGCCTCCTTCAAGCCCAGGCCGGTGACTTCCCGGACCGCCTTGATCACGTTGATCTTGCTGTCGCCGACCGCGGTCAGGTTGACGGCGAACTCGGTCTGCTCCTCGGCCGGCTCGGCCTCGGCGGCGGCTGCCGCTCCGGCCGGGGCGGGCCCGGCGGCCACCGGAGCTGCGGCCTTGATGCCGAGCTCATCCTCGATGATCTTCACCGCCTCGACGATGTCGAGGACGCTCCAGCTCTTGAGCGCCTCGACGAAGTCCTTAGGTGTCAGCTTTTCCTTGTCCTTTGTGGCTGTCGCCATTTATGCCGCCTCCAATTTGATTCTTTGAGCTTCCAGCAGGCCGATCAGCTGCTGGACGGGTGCCTGGATGGTCGCCACCAGCTGAGCGACCGGTGACTGCAGCGTGCCCAGGAGCTGGGCGATGAGGACGTCGCGAGGCGGCAGCTCGGCCAGCTGCCGGACCTGGTCGCCGCCGTAGAAGCGGCCCTCGACGAGGCCGCCCTGGATGTCCAGCCGGAGCCGAGCCGCCCGCGCCCACTCGCCCAGGAGCCGGGCCGGGGTGGAAAGATCGTCGTAGCCGAAGGCCATCGCGATCGGCCCTTTCAGCTCCGGCGCCAGGTCCTCGTGGCCGGCCGCGGCCGCGGCGCGCCGGGCCAGCGTGTTCTTCACGATCCGATACTCGACGTCGGACGTGCGCAGCTTGGCGCGCAGGTCTTCGAGCTGGGCTACGCTCAGTCCGCGGTAGTCGGTGAGGACCACCACGCGCGCGGACTTCAGCTTCTCGGTCAGGAGCCCGACCTGCTGCTCCTTGACGGGTCGCTTGGAAACCTTCCCGACTTTTGGCATGAAAACAAAAAATCCCTTCGCGCTTCTCCACCTACGCGAAGGGAAATCGTTCGGCGCGGCTGGGCGCCGAAAACCTTCGCCTCGGCAGGAAAATTAAGCAGCCTTGCGGCCGCGCCTACTTTCTACGGCAAACGCAAATCGTACTGGAACCGAGGTCGGCCGGTCTAAGCAGCGCCGGCTGTGAGCTTGCCCGCCTCCCGGACGTCAACCGGGACCGGGGGTCCCATCGTCGACGCCAGGAAGATCGTCTTCAGGTACTGGCCCTTGGCCGCGGCGGGCTTGTTCTTCACCAGCGCCTCGATCAAGGCGGTGAAGTTCTCGTAGAGCGCGTCCGCTTCGAAGGAGGCCTTGCCGATGGGCGCGTGGACGATCCCGAACTTGTCGGTCCGGAACTCGATCCGGCCGCCCTTGAGCTCTTTCACGGCCCGCCCCACGTCGAACGTGACGGTGCCCGACTTGGGGTTGGGCATCAGGCCACGGGGCCCCAGGATGCGGCCGAGCGGCCCCACCTTCGACATCAGGTCGGGCGTCGCCACCGTGGCGTCGAAGTCGGTCCAGCCCTCGGTGATGCGCTTGACGAGGTCGTCGCCGCCGACGAAGTCGGCACCTGCCTCGGTCGCCTCGCGGGCCTTGTCGCCCTGGGCGAACACGACCACACGCACGTTCTTTCCGGTGCCCCGGGGCAGGGCGACCGAGCTCCGGACCATCTGTTCGGCGTGGCGCGGGTCGACGCCGAGGCGGACGTGCGCCTCCACCGTGGCATCGAACTTGGTGGTGGAGGTGTCCTTGGCCAGCGCGACCGCCTTTTGCGGGTCCAGGCCGGCGTCGCCGTTCTCGGAGATCGCCGCCTCGATCTTCTGCAGCGCCTGCATGTACTTCTTGCCGTGGCGCTTGCCCAACTAGGCGACCACCTCGAGGCCCATCGAGCGCGCCGTCCCCTCGACCATGGCGATGGCCTTCTCGAGGTCGTACGCGTTCAGGTCCTTCATCTTGACCTGGGCGATCTGGGCGAGCTGGCTGCGGCTGACCTGGCCGACCTTCTCGCGGTTGGGCCTGGGCGATCCCTTCTCCACGCCGGCGATCTTCTTCAGGAGGTAGGCCGCGGGCGGCGTCTTCAAGACGAACGTGAAGCTGCGGTCCTCGTAGATCGTGATCTCGGCCGGGACGACGTCACCAGCCTGGCTGGCCGTCCTCTCGTTGTAGGACTTGCAGAACTCCATGATGTTGATGCCGTGCGGTCCAAGCGCCGTGCCGACCGGTGGGGCGGGCGTGGCCTTGCCGGCTTCGAGCTCGATCTTCAGAACCGTGCGGACTTTCTTTTTTCCCATCGCTCAGCGGACCTTTTCGACCTGCAGGAGGTCGAGCTCGACCGGGGTCTCCCGGCCGAACATGTTGACCAGGACCTTGAGCTTGCCCCGCTCCGGGTTGATCTCGTCGACCTTGCCGTGGAAGTCGGTGAAGGGGCCGTCGACGACCCGCACGCTCTCCCCGACCTGGAACTCGACCCGGATCTTGGGGGCCTCCTGCTTCATCTGCTTCTGGATCTTGGAGACGTCGCGTTCCGTGAGCGGGACGGGCTTGGTCCCGGAGCCGACGAAGCTCGTTACGCCAGGCGTGTTGCGGACCACGTACCAGGCTTCGTCGGACATCACCATCTTGACCAGGATGTAGCCGGGGAAGATGCGCTTCTGGACGTGCCGGCGCTTGCCGTCCTTGATCTCGATCTCGTCTTCCATGGGCACCAGCACCTGGAGGATCTTGTCCTGCATGTCCATGGACTCGATCCTCTTCTCGAGGTTCTTCTTGACCTTTTCCTCGTGCCCCGAGTAGGCGTGGACCACGTACCACTCGGGCTGCTGTTCGGTCGTCTGTGGTGCGGTTGCCATCTTTCCTTTTCTATTTGGTGACTGTCTTGTAGATGTACTTCACGGCGACGCTGTGGAGCGTGAAGTCGACGAGCCCGATGAAGAGGGCGATCACCACCACCGTGACGATGACCACGACGGTGTAGCGGTAGAGTTCGTTCGGCGTCGGCCAGACCACTTTGCGCAGCTCGTCCAGGGTGTCCCGGAGAAACCGGATGATCGCGATGTCGCCGGACTGCTGCGCGGCCGGCCGGGGCTGGGTGGGCCGGGTCTGCTGGAGGGCCAACTTACTTGGTCTCCCGGTGCGAGGTGTGCTTAAGGCACCACCGGCAGTACTTGCTCAGGTCCAGGCGGTCAGGGTCGTTCTTCTTGTTCTTGACAGTGGTGTAGTTCCGCCTTTTGCAGACGGAGCACTGGAGCGTGATGATGGTCTCCATAAATCAGCCTTCGCGTTCGTCCCGAGGGAGGTCGTCGCCTCCCCAAAAAATAAAGCCTAGGAAACCTAGGCGGGTGTCAATATACCAGTTTCCGCCTCGCCCCAATCCTACGCTGTGATGCCGTGACCCGCGTCGTCATCTTGCATGGTGACCAGACCGGCGAGGAGCTGCTCCAGGACGCCCTTCGCTTCCTCGACCCGAAGGTTACTGGGGTCGAGCTCGAGCTCCGCCACTTCGACCTCTCGCTGGAGACGCGCCGGCAGACCCACAACCAGGTCGTCATCGACGCGGCCGAGGCGCTGGTCGAGGCCGGCTATGGGATCAAAGCGGCCACCGTCACACCCGAAGGCGCGGGCGACGTGGGCAGCCCCAACGCGATCCTGCGGGCGAGGATCGGCGGGCAGGTGATCGTCCGGACGGGGCGCCGGATCCCCTCCGTCCGGCCGGTGGCCGGAGCGTACTCGCCGATCTCGGTGGTTCGAATGGCGGTCGACGACGCTTACGGCGCCACCGAGTGGCGGGAAGGCGAGGGTCTCGACGAGTGGGCTTACCGGACCGAAAAGATCAGCCGCCGGGTCTGCCGGGTGGTGGCCGACTACGCGTTCCGGCTGGCGGCCCGGCTGGGTGCCAAGGTGTTCGGCGGGCCCAAGTACACGGTGAGCCCGGTCTACGAGGGGATGTTCAAGGAGGAGATGGACGCGGCCGCGGCGCGCCGTCCGGCGGTGTCCTACGACCCGCAGCTGATCGACGCCACCTACGCTCTGCTCCTGACGACCTCTGGGGAGCCGCTGGTCATCCCGGCCCTGAACCGGGACGGCGACACGCTCTCCGACCTGGTCATGCAGATGTTCGGCTCGATCGCCGGGGCGGAGAGCTCGCTGCTGGCGCTGGAGGACGACGGGACCGTGCGGGTGCTGATGACGGAGGCGCCGCACGGCACCGCGCCGGCTTTGTTCGGTAAGAACGTGGCCAACCCGATGGCGATGATCATGTCGGTGGCTTCACTGCTCGGGCACATGCCGGGGCAGCGGCCGCACCTTTCCTCGCGCGCGATCTATGAATCCACATTGGAAGCGGTCGCGGACGGCGTCCGGACCGCCGACCTGGGCGGACACGCCTCCACCACCGAGTTCACCGAGGAGGTGCTGCGACGGGTGAGCACCAAGCTGGACGTCTGGTCGGCGCTGGCCGACGTCGAACTCTAGCTAAAAGATCTTGATCCGCTTGAAGCCTTCGGCGAACTCGTAGCCGGCCTTCTCCCCGGCCTCGTGGGAGCGCTTGCGGATCTCCTCCTGCCAGTTCTCCCAGCCGGTGAACTGGCTCTTGTGAGCTTCAAGGGCGGCGATCTTCCTGTCGATCGTGGAGCTGATGTCGACGAAGTAGTCACCTGAAGTCCAGGTCGGAATCCAGACCTCGCGCACCTTCCAGGGCTCCAGCCCCTCCTCGAGCAGCTCCCGGAAAGCGCGGGGGTTACGGGCGGCCGGGTAGACCGCCGCCAGGGTGGCCTGGCCGACAGCCAGGTGGTCCGGGTGGTAGCCGCCGATGCCGGTGTCGAGGTTGTAGGTGGGGTAGTGGGTCAAGACCAGGTCGGGCCGGAACTTCCGGATCTCCCGCGCGATCTCTCGTCGAAATTCCAGCGAAGGGGTAAGGCGCCCGTCCGGCTGGCCGAGGAAGATGCACTCGTTGATGCCGAGGGCGCGGCCGGCCGCGCGCTGCTCTTCATAGCGCTGGGCGCTCAGCTCGGCGTCGGGGACGGCCGGGTCCTCCCCACCCTCCGAGCCGTCGGTGCAGATGACGACGTTCACGCAGGAACCCTCGGCGGCGAGGCGGGCCAGCGTGCCCGCCGCCCCGAATTCGGGGTCGTCCGGGTGAGCGCTGAAGATCATCACCCGCTCGAACTTCGGAAACTCCTCCGGCTTCTCGGTCTCTTCAGGCATCTAGTGGACTGTAACGGCCATTTGCGTAGCAGGCCGGAGGCTCGTAGGCCGGCGTTCCAGGCCGTCGGTGCCAAGGCGCGGGTGGCGCGACGACGAGCGCATCCAAAGATGCGTGATGTCTAGCGCCGGGGCCCGCAACACCGGCATCAGCGCCTGAAGGGCGGCCCGGCGGCCTGGGACGTCGGATGCACGTCAAATGGCCGTTACGGTCCACTAGCCTTACGGTAACCGCCGGGAAGGCTGGCCCTATTTCGAGGCGGCCGGGAGAGCGAACCAGAAGGTGGAGCCGCCGCC
>CATPBK010000076.1 GCA_955652705.1 Candidatus Dormiibacterota bacterium
CGCCTGGGCCGCCGTGGTGGCGCTTCTGGCGGTCTGGCTGCCGCAACGCAGCCCGCTCGAGCAGACTTTCGCCGAGCTCGGAGCCGGCATCAGGCTGGCCGTCCGAGTGGATGCCGTTTCGTTTGGCTTCGGCCTCTACGCGACCGTCCCGGCGGCGCTCCTCCTGACGTTCCAGCGCGTGCGCTCACCAGCTCTCGGTGCGCTCGCCACGGCCGCCGCCCTTCTCAGCGTGGAGGCCAGCGGGCTCATCCTGGCCGCCCTGGCATGGGGTGTGACCCTCACCATCCTGAGGCTCTATCTGCAGGTGGCAGGCGCGCCCGCCGCCACGGCCGGCCGGGTCCGCAACGAGGCAGCCTGGCTTTGCCTGGCCTGGGCGGCCACGGTTCTTTACGCCCTCGCGGGGACTGACCAGTACGCCGCCGCGCCAGTCACGGCTGTGACCGCTCCGATCTTCGGGCTTGTGATGCTGGCGGCGATCTCGGCATCCGGCCTGGTGCCCTGGCGCCCGTGGCACGCAGCGGCCCTCGAGCGCCTGGACCCCGAGGCGGCGGGGCTCCCGGTCGCCCTGCTCTTCCCGTTTGGGTTCTACCTTCTCGTCCGCCTCTACCAGACCGGCGATGGGCAGTATCCGAGCCAGTGGTTCAACCTCGGGCTGGCCGCGTTGGGCGCCCTCACCGCCCTGAGCGCGGCGCTTCGTGCCCAGGCCGCTGGTTCGCGGCGAGGCTACTTCGCCGAGGCGGTGCCGCTAGCCGGCGGATTCGCGCTGCTGGCGCTGGCCCTCGGCACTCCGCTCGGTGTGGCAACCGCCATCGGGCAGATGGCCGGCGTGGCGCTCCTTCCAGCGCTGCTGGTGCTGATACCGGCGGAGGCGGTTTCCGGCTCCGTCCTGCTGGCACTGGCGATCGTGGCCGGCCTGCCGCCGGCGCTGCCTTTTGCCAGCCGCCTGCTCACGCTGCAGGCGGCGGTGCAGGCCAACGAAGCCTCCGCTTACCTGGCGCTGCTCGCCGGGCTCGCCTGGGTGCTCGCCATCGCCGGCGCCGCCCGGGCTCTCCGGCTTGGTCCAACAGCAGCTGGGCCCGGTTCTCTGGCGGGCGTGGCGCTGGCCGCCCTCGCTCTGCTCGTGGCGGGTCCGCTGGTTGGCGCCCTCCAGCAGGGACTTGCCATACCGGCGGCCGCCAGCGTCCTTGGCGACACCGGCTTCCCCAACTCCGACCTGACCGGGCTGCCTTTTGCGGCCGCCTCGGCGTCCGGCAGCTGGCCGGGGGTCGCCCTTGGGGGCATCGTCCTGCTGGCTGCCCTCGGCATCGTTCTCGCCGGCCGTCGGACGCTGGCCGCGAGCCTGGCGCCTGCTCTCAGCGAGGCTGGAGCATCGCCTTTCCTGCGGCCAGCATGGCGGGCGCTGCCGGGTGCCGTCTTCGCCTGGGTCGACTCGCTGGCGGTGCCTGGCGAATTCCAGGTGACGGGCTGGCGGCGGATCGACCAGGCCCTGACGAGCGGCTCGCTCTGGCTCTGGGTCGCGGTGTTCCTGGCTTTGGCCGTGCTGCTCCTGCGGTGACCGGGGCTCTGGCCCTGACGGGTGCTGTGCTGGCCTGGCTCGGAGCCTCGATCCTGGTCCTCGCCGACGCTCGGCGTGGCCTGGCTCTCGGCCTGCTGCTGGTGGCCGCGGGTCTGGCCCTTGAACGCACGGCGGAGGGCAGCTGGCCGGGGGCCCTGATTCTGGCGGCCGGGGGCCTTACCTCCGCCCTGGTCGGTCTTCGGCGTACTCCTCGCCCCGGCTGGGGGCTCCTGGGTCAGGGTTCGACACCCCGCCTCATCCTCTGCCTGGTGTTCGGTGCCGGCGCGTTCTGGCTGGGCACGGCGCTGATCACCATCGGGACCTGGCCGGGTCGGACCGCGGTTGTCGCGGTGGTGGCGCTCGGGGCCGCCCGCCTGCTCACCACCGAGGACCAGCGCGCCGGCTTGACGGCGGCCGCCGCGGTAGCGCTGGCCTGCGGCCTGGCCGCCGGCCTTGTCAACTCGCCCGAAGCCGAGACCGCCGCCGCTCTGGCAGGCGCGCTGGCCGCCGTCGCCCTTTGCGCAATGCCGTCGCTGCCGGTGGCGGCCGGATCTCCGAGTGGCTGAGCTGGCCCTCGGATTTCCCGTCGCCGGCGCCTTGGTCGGCTCGCTCCTGCGTCGCCGGCACCGGCTGTCTCTGCTGGCCTGCCTTGCGTTCGGGCTTGGTGGCCTGTTGGCCGCCGCGACCGCCCGCCCGGAACGCGCCAGCCTCGGCGGCCTTGATTTCCAGCTGGCCGCCCCTGCCCAGACGATCCTGGTCGCGAGCTTCCTGGCGGCCGGGCTCGCAGTGCTGGTGGCCCCCGCTGGCGCCGACCGCGTGCCGCTCGCCGTGTCTGCGCTAGGCGGGCTCGCCGCAATAGCCGCCGTCGCCGTCCTCCGCAACTCGGTCCTGGTCGCCCTCGCCGTGTTGTTGACGGCCGGGGTGCATGCCGCCCTACCGGCGCTACGCTCCTTTAGGGAGCGTGTCCGCGCTCCTGCTTTCGGCGCCCTCCTGCTGGTGCTGGCGGCGCTGCTGACCGCCGGCACCGCCAGCGTGGCGGGCGCCCGGATCGCCGGTCTGGCGCTGGTCCTAGGCGTTACCGCGGCGATCGGCTTGGCGCCTTACCTGGGCGCTCTCGACCCCCGCGAGCCGGCCCCAGCTTCGCCGGTCGCCTGGCTCGGCTTTCTGGGGCCGACTCTTGCAGTGGTGATGGCGACCCGTCTCTCGGGGGGCCTCTCGGCGGAAGCAGGTGACGCGTATGCGGCGGTCCTGATCGGGCTCGGAATCTTCAACCTCGGACTCGGAGCCGTGGGGGGCTGGCGGTCAAAGCCTGGAGCCGATCTCTGGCGTTACTCCTTTCTCGGCGACTGGGGCCTCGTCCTGGTCGGACTCGGGCTGCTCAGCCGCGACGGGTTCGGAGCCGCCTGCCTCCTGCTGGTCAGCATCCTGCTCCTGCGGTTGCCGCTTTACCTGCTGGCGCGGCCGGCCCTGGTGAAGACAGGCCGGCCCGAGCTCCACGCCACCGGCCTCTTGGTCGCCGCCGCCCTGGCCGGTTCGGCGCCCTTCGCGGGCTTTGCCGCACGGCTGCTGCTGCTCCGCTCGGCGACCGCCGCGGCCTGGCCGCTGGCCCTGTTCCTGGCGCTCGGCATGCTGAGCTGGCTGCCACTGTCCATCCGGCTCGCGCAGACCTTCGGGCGGCCCAGCCGCCGGGTCACATTCGGCGTCGCATTGCTGCTCGTGATCAACCTTGCCGTGGGCCTCTACCCGGCGTTCCTCTTGAAGTTGGTCGGAGCCTCCTAGGTCGGTCAATGCCTTGGGGTGACATCCTCGACAACGCGCTCGGCCTCCTCGTGTACCCCGGTGCTTTGGCGGCGCTGCTGCTCGGAGCCGTCGCGGAAATCGGCGCCACCTGGGCGCTGGTCCCGGAGCGGGGCGGGCTGCGCCCGGCCGCGAGGTCAGTCCTGGCCGTCCTGCCGGGCTCCGCCGCGCGCGGGTTCCCGATCCTTTCGCTGCTGGCCGCGCTGCTGGCGCTGGTCGCTTGCCTGCAGACGGCGGCGCCCTTCAACCCCGTCCCGCCGGGTGATCGCAACCTGTTGACGGCCGGCTTTGCGCTGATCGCCGCCGCCTGGCTGACCTGGACCTGGGGATGGAACCGGGGCGAGCTCGACCCACGGCTGGTTCTCACCGTCCAGGCCTGCTGGCTCGTCGCGCTCTTCGTGCCGGCCGTGGTGCCCGAAAACTTCCATCCGCAAGCGTTGGGCAACAGCGCTTTTCCGAGCGCCCTGCCCACCAAAGTCGCTTCGCTCTTCCTTTATCTGATGTGTCTGCCGGCGCTCTTGAACCTGATCCCAGAAGCCGCGCCGCAGGGAGTCCCCGGCGGTCCGGGACGCCGCCTGCCGGGGATTGAAGGAGCCGGCTTCGGGCTGCTCCGCATCATCCTCTGGCTGCCTTATTGCGGGCTTTTCGCCTCGCTCTTCTTCGCGCCAAGCAGTGACGACGCGCTGGGCGTCATCCGCTTTCTCGTCATCGTCCTCGGCTGCGCGATGGTGTCCGTCGCGATCTCCTTGAACCTCATCTATCGAGGCGCTCACTTCACGCGCCGCTTCTACTTCAATGTGGTCGCGCCTTTTGCCGTTATCACTGTCGGGCTGGGAATGGTGCTTGCGTTGCTTGGCCCAAAATGATGCGCTCTTAACGTTCGACTAACGCTATATGCAGTGTATGCTGTGCGCTGCCCCGGCAGTCTAAGAAACCGTCTTCGAATTTCCCGCCTTGAATGTAGTCAATACCGTCCTCGGCCTCTGGTCCAGCGACATGGGCATCGACCTCGGCACGGCCAACACGCTCGTCCACGTCCGCGGCCGCGGGATCGTTCTCAATGAGCCTTCGGTGGTGGCGGTCAGCCGGCGCACGGGCCAGGTTTTGAGCGTCGGCAGCGACGCCAGGAAGATGCTCGGTCGAACTCCTGCCGACATCGTCGCGATGCGGCCGCTGAAGGACGGTGTGATCGCCGACTTCGACCGCACCGAGCAGATGATCAAGCACTTCATCGCCAAGGCGCACGACCGCTCCTGGCACATTTCCCACCCGCGCATGGTGCTCGGCATCCCCTCCGGCGTGACCGAGGTCGAGAAGCGCGCGGTGATCGACGCGGCCACCAGCGCCGGGGCTCGAGAGGCGCACTTGATCGAGGAGCCGATGGCGGCGGCAATCGGCGCCGGGCTTCGTATCCAGGAAGCGGGTGGCTCGCTGATCGTCGACATCGGCGGCGGCACCACCGAGGTCGCCGTCATCTCGCTGGGTGGCATCGTTGCGGCCGAGTCGGCGCGCGAGGGTGGTGACGAGATGGACGACGCGATAGTCCATTACGTGCGCCGCAACCTGAACCTCCTCATCGGCGAGCGGACCGCGGAAGACATCAAGATCGCGATGGGATCGGCGTTCCCGCGGGAGGAGGAGCGTGCCTTCACGGTGCGCGGGCGCGACCTCATGACGGGGCTGCCAAAGGTGGTCGAGATGACCACTGCCCACGTGCGCGAGGCGTTGACTGGCGTGCTGGTCGGGATCGTCGGCGCCATCAAGCGCACGGTCGAGGCGACGCCGCCCGAGCTGGTCGTCGACATCATGGAGCGCGGCCTCATCCTCTGTGGCGGCGGGGCGCTCCTGAGTGGCCTCGACCAGCTCGTGGCCAACGAGACGCTGATGCCGGTTTACGTCGCCGCCGACCCCCTGACCTGCGTCGTGCGCGGCACCGGCCTTGTCCTGGAAGAGATGGAAACCCTGCGGCGCGTGCTGGTTCGCTCCCACCGCGCTCGCGCCCTGCGCTACTAGCTTGGTGGACCGCCCGGGCCCAATGAAGAGCATCCGACCGCTGGAGGCCGCCGGGCGCCTGACGGCGCTGATGCCGGTGTTGCGGGACACGGCGCGCGTCGTCACGCATCTGCGGATGCGCTCCTCGCAGCGCCACCCGCGCCTTGGCACCGACGGCCCCAGCGGCCGGGCTACGCCCCTCCGGGCCGCTGTCCATTGGGCCGGGCCGGTCCACTGATGCGCCCGGCGGGTCGCGCCCAACCACGCTCCACCCGCCTCTTCGTCAGCATCGCCTTCGGCAGCGCGCTGCTCGTCCTCTTGACGCAGACACCCGCGCTGGCCGGCCCACGCGGCACCCTGAAAGGCCTGGCGGCGCCGTTCACCGCCGTTGTGACGCACGCTGTCGATCACTTCGACGCGGGCCTTGGCCTGCTTCAGGACGCAGGGCGGCAGCGCGCCGACAATCGCAAACTGCAAGCCGAGAATCGGGCGCTGAAGCGGCAGGTCGCCGAACTCCAGGCAGCCGGCAGTGAGAACGCCGACTTGCGCCAGGCGCTCGGTTTCCAGAAGTCGTTTGGCCACCGCCTGCTGGCGGCGAGCGTCATCGCCCGTTCGCCGGACGGCTTGACGCGCTCGGTCACCATCGACCGCGGTCGCGCCCAGGGCATCGAGCCTGGCCTGATCGTCGTCAGCGGGGCCGGCCTGGTCGGGCGCGTCACCGATGTCGGCCAGCACAGCGCCATCGTTCAGACGCTGGTCGACGCGTCGAGCCGGGTCAACGCGTACACGGCCACATCCGGCCTTGATGCGACAGTGATCGGCGAGGGCGGGCCCATCTCCATGGTGGTGCTGCCGAAACCTGGCGTGGTCGCTCAGCCTGGCGAATGGGCGCTGACCTCGGGAATCGGGGGCACCTATCCGCGGGGCATCGTGGTCGGCCAGGTGGCGGTCTTCCACCGGCGCGATTCGGCGACTGTCGAAACCGCCGAACTTGCACCGGCGAACGACTTCGGTTCGCTGTCGACGGTGCTGGTGATCCTCGACTGGGCGCCGCAGCGGTGAGGGCTGCGCTCGGCGCTGGCGTTGTCATCCTCGCGGTGCTGCTCCAGGTGACCCTGGCGCCGAGCCTCAGCGTGGCCGGCGCTTTCCCCAACTTGATCGTCCTGGCCGTAGTCGGCTGGACGCTGGTCGCGGGAGCCGGTTCTGGCCTGCGCTGGGCGCTCGCCGGTGGGCTCCTGCTCGACCTGGCGGCGCCGGGGCCCCTTGGACTCCACGCGCTGGCATTGGCAATGGCCGCCTACGCCGCGGGCTGGTGCCAGCGCTCGTTCCACGCCGAGCCGCTACTTCTGCCATTCGCGACAGGCGCGCTGGCCACTGTCGTCTACAACCTGGTGCTGCTGGGCGCCGCCGACACCCTCGGTCAGAACGTGCTCCTCGTGCCGGTCCTGCAGAGCTGGGTCGCACCGGCGGCCCTCTACGACGCCGTCCTGATGCCGGCGGTGGTCCTCCTGCTGCGCGGGCTTGACGCCCGCCTTCCCCAGCGCTCGGCCGCGCCCAGATGATCGAGCCTGGTCGCTGGGTCGAGCTGGCCGGCATCGAGCCCCGGCCGCGCTGGACGCCGCGACTTCTGTTCTTCACGGCGCTCATCCTGATCGGCGTCACCGTCCTCAGCTGGCGCCTCTTCGAGCTGCAGGTTATCCAGGGCTCGGCGTTCAACCGGCTGGCCCTCATCAACCGGATCCACCGCCTCCCCATCGAAGCCGAACGGGGCGTCATCTACGACCGGCATGGCCTCCAGCTGGCTTTCAACGATCCAGCCTGGTCCCTCCAGGTCACCTCGGTCGGACTGCCCGACGATCGGGGGAGCCGGGCCGCCGAGTACCAGCAGCTGGCCAGGCTCAGCGGCCGCACCGCGGCCGACATCCGGCTGGCGGTGACCGCCAACCCGGACCCCTACCGACCGCTGACAATCAAGGCCGGCCTGACCCAGCAGGAGGCGGAAACCATCCAGGAGCGGCTGCCGCAGCTGCCTGGCGTCCGGCTTGACCAGGTTCCCGTCCGCCGCTACGCGGACCCTGAAATCTATTCGCACGTCCTCGGCTACACCGGCAAGATCGACGGCGAGGCTTACAAGCAGCTCAGAGGTCTTGGCTACCTGCCGGACGAAAGCATCGGCAGGGCAGGAGTGGAAGCCGGACTCGAAGACCTCCTGCGCGGCCGCAACGGCTGGGAGGAAGTGGAGACCGACGCCAACGGCGTCGTCAAGCACGTGCTTGCGATGCAGCCGCCGGTCGCCGGGCAGAGTGTCTACCTGTCACTCGACGCCGCCCTCCAGAAGGAAGCCTATGGCCGCCTCCAGGAAGGTCTGGCGAAGGCCAACTCGAAAGCCGGCGCCATCGTCGCCGCCGACCCCCGCGACGGCGAGGTGCTGGCGCTTGTCAGCTACCCCGGCTACGACGACAACGCGTTCGCCGCAGGCATCACGCAGGCGGCCTACGACAAGCTCCTCGCCGACCCCGGCAAGCCGCTTTACGACAGGGCCATCGCGGGCCTCTACCCGCCCGGTTCCACCTTCAAGATGATCACCGGCACGGCCGGCCTGGAGGAGGGCAAGATCACCCCCTCCACGCTGCTGGGATGCCCTTCGCACCTCAGCTTCGGCGCCTGGACGTACTGGAACTGGGCTCGCTACGACTTCGGCCTGATGAACGTTCTAAAAGCTATCCCGACCTCCTGCGACACCTTCTTCTACCAGGTTGCCGACCGGCTCGGCCCTGATGCGCTGGCCTCCTATGCGCGCGCCTTCGGATACGGCGCCGTGCCGGGCATCGAGATCCCGGGAGCCCAGGCGGGGGTGGCGCCGAACCCTGACTACAAGCAGTCGATCTGCGCGACGCCGGGCACTCCGGAGTGCAGCTGGAACGAGGGCGACACGGTCACGATGGGCATCGGCCAGTCCTACGTTCTCGCCACGCCGCTGATCCAGGCGATGTACGCGGCGACGATGGGCAACGCCGGCACCCTCTTGCGGCCCACGATCGTGCACAAGGTGACCGACGGCGCGGGCACCGTGCTGATGAGCGCCCAGCCCGGCGTCGTCCGCCAGGTGCCCATCTCGCCCGCCAACCTGGAAGTTCTCCGGCAGGGCATGAACCAGTGCCTGAACGGGCCCTGGGGGACGGCGGCGATCGCCCGTGTGCTGGGGTTCAAATGGGACGGCGGCTGCAAGACCGGCACCGCCCAGTTCGGCGGTACCGGCGTCGACCTGCCCAGCCATGCCTGGTTCGTCGACTTCGGGCCTTACAACACCCCGACCTTCGCCTCCGCCACTCTGCTGGAGAACGGCGGCTTCGGCGAGTACACCGCGGAGCCGGTGGCGGTCAACGTCCTCGACTACTACTTCGACCACCGGGGCCAGATCAACCTCGATGGTTAGGCTGCACCCGCTACACCGCCTCGACCCGCTGCAGCTGCTGCTGACAGCCATGCTCGTCTCGCTCGGCCTGATGGCCGTGTTCTCCGCCTCGCAGTCGGACTTGAAGCGCCAGCTCATCTCGCTTGGGGTCGGCCTGGCCGCCTTTGCGGCCGCCGCCGCGCTGGATTACCGCCTCCTGCGCCGAGCGGCCCTGCCCACGTACGCGGTCTGCCTGCTTCTGCTGTTGGCCGTCCACTTGGTCGGCCATTCCGCGCTCGGCGCCCGCCGCTGGCTGTCGATCGCGGGATTTCCGCTGGAGCCGTCCGAGATCTCGAAGCTGGTGATCCTGGTCGTCCTGGCCAACCACTTCGCCCGGGCTCAAGGTCGAGAGAAGCGGATCCCGACCCTCTTGGGCGCGCTCGCCCTGGCCGCACCGCCGGCGGTCTTGATCCTCCTCCAGCCGGACCTGGGGACGGCGATGGTGTTCGCCGCCCTCTGCGTGGGCCTCCTCTTCCTGGGCGGAGCCTCGCGCCTCCAGCTGGCGGGCCTGGCTGCTCTCGGCGCGGCGGCCGTCCCGATCGTCCCGCACCTCCTCCACGGCTACCAGCGCCGGCGCCTGGAGATTTTCCTGAACCCGGCCAGCGACCCGCTCGGCGCCGGGTACAACCTGATCCAGGCCCGGATCGCGGTCGGCTCCGGCGGCGTCCTGGGCCACGGTTGGCTGCACGGTCCCCAGAGCCAGCTTGGTTTTGTGCCGGAGCGGGCGACCGACTTCATCTTCGCTGTCTACGCCGAGCAGTTCGGCCTCCTCGGCTGCCTTGTACTGCTCATGCTCTTTGCGCTGCTGCTGGTCCGCCTGGCCTGGGCCGCCTCTGTGGCACCAGACAGATTCGGCTTCCTGATCGCGACCGGCGTGGCCGTGATGCTGTTCTTCCAGGTCGCCGAGAACGTGGGCATGAACATCGGGTTGACACCCATCGCGGGTATCCCGCTGCCGCTCGTCTCGTATGGCGGCTCCGCGCTGGTGACGAACCTGACGGCGCTCGGCCTGGTCCAGTCCGTGATGCTGCGTCGGCGGCTGCTCGTCTACCGGCCGGAGCAGGTGCTGGAACGCTACCTGCTCAACGAGTCGGGTACGGTCCGGCTCGGGCCCGAGATGGAGGCTCCCCTCACGACCTAGGAGGTCGGGTAGTAAAATCCCGATTCGTGCCCCAGTCTGGTGGAACTTCCACGGCCGTCATCGTGAGCGGCGGCAAGCAGTACAGGGTGGCCGCGGGCGATCGGATCCTGGTCGACCGCCTGGCCGCCGAGCCGGGCCAGGAATTGACCCTGGACCGCGTGCTCCTGCACGTGGACGGCGACGACATCAAGGTCACTGCCGACGCCCTGGCTGGGATCACCGTGGCGGCTAAGGTCATCGCGCACCGGCGAGGTCCGAAGATCGACTCGCTGCGTTACAAGTCCAAGAAGCACGTGCGTGTGCACCGCGGCGCGCGCGCCGACCTGACGGCGCTGGAGATCATCTCGATCGGCCCGCACGACGCGCAAAAGCCGGCCAAGGCCGCGAAGTCCGAGAAGACCGAAAGCAAGACCGAAACCAAGGCTGCAGGCAAAACTGCAGATAAAGCTGCAGTCACGAAGCGGGCCCCCGCCCGGAAGAAGGCCGCGGTAAAGGAAGGACCGGAAGATGGCGCATAAAAAAGGCGGCGGGTCTTCTCGCAACGGCCGTGACTCCAATCCCCAGAATCTGGGAGTGAAAGTGTTCGGGGGCCAGGTGGTCTCCGCGGGCACGGTGATCGTCCGCCAGCGCGGCAGCAGCATCAAGCCGGGCGAGGGGGTCGGCGAGGGCCGCGATCACACGCTCTTTGCGCTCCGGGACGGGCAGGTCCAGTACCAGCGGGCAGGCAAAGAGAGCCGGCGCGCCTCCGTCCAGCCCGTCTAGCCCTAGGCTGCCTCCGATGGGGGGCCGCCGCGGATGCTAGTCGACAGCGTTCGCCTTCGCGTGCGCGGCGGGCGGGGAGGAAAAGGCGCGGCCACGTTCCGAACCCAGCCTTTCGAGCCGCGCGGCGGTCCTGACGGCGGGGATGGCGGTCGGGGGGGCGCCGTGCTGCTGAGAGCCTCCAGTGCAGTCGAGACGCTCCAGCCCTTCCTTCGCCGCGCGCTCTTGACGGCCGGCGCCGGCCTGCCCGGAGGGGGCGGCCGCAAGGAAGGGCGCAAGGGGGAGGACCTGGTCCTCGAGGTGCCGGTCGGGACGGCGGTCTTCGACGACGAAACGCAAGAGCAGCTGGCTGACCTCACCCGGGCGGGGGAGACGGCGCTCGTGGCAGAGGGCGGGCCCGGCGGCGAAGGCAACCTCCACCGGGCCAGCTCCGTGAATCGCTCCCCTTCGTCGGCGGGACCCGGGCTGCCGGGCGCAGAACGGACGCTGCGCTTGGAGCTGAAGCTCCCGGTCGAGGCGGCGCTCCTGGGCCTGCCGAACGCCGGCAAGTCGGAGCTGCTGGCCGCGCTGACCAGCGCCCGGCCGCAGGTGGGCGCGTATCCGTATACGACGCAATCGCCCGAGCTTGGTGTTGCCTACGGGCCAGCCGGCGAGCCCCTCCGGCTGGTCGAGATCCCGCCCGGCGACAGGTACCTGCGGCACCTGGACCGGGCTCGCGTAGTGGTCTACGTCCTCGACGCCACCGCGCCCGACCCGGAGTCGGCCCTGACCCGGCTGCGAGAGACCGTCCAGGCGCGGCTGCCCGGCGGTGGCCTCCGGGAGGTGGTCGTCCTCAACAAGGTGGACGAGCCAGGCGCGACCCAGTCCCGCCTGGGGTATCGAGTCTCCGCGATGAGCGGTGCCGGGCTCGAGGAGTTCCTGGCCGCACTGGCCGAGGCCGTCCGCTCGGCGCCGCGGCCGGAGCCCTTCCAGCGGGCGCCGCGCACGCGCCTGAAGCCGGTCCGGGAGCCGGCGGCGCTTCAGGTCTGGCGCCGCGACTGGGGGTTCGAGGTCGCCGGGCCGGCGGTGGAGCGGCTGCTGGAGAGGACAGACCTGGACAGCCCGGACGGTTTCGACAGGTTCCAGGCCGGGCTGGACCGCCTGGGCGTCAGCCGGGCGCTGGAGGAGGCGGGGGTGGCGCCGGGCGACACGGTGCGGATCGGCACCACCGAATTCGAATACCAACCCGGATGAGCTGGACCGCAAAGGCGACGAAGCGCCCGAGGGCTGGAGTTGGGGCCCCCCGGCCGCAGGCCGGGAGGGCCGCCGCGAGTGCGGCGGAAGGGGGGCAGGGCTGTGCGGAGCACAGCCCGCCGCCGGGGTCAAGGCCGCCGGAGGCGGGCGAGCGCAGGCGAGCCGGAGCCTTGACA
>CATPBK010000077.1 GCA_955652705.1 Candidatus Dormiibacterota bacterium
CCTCTACGACGAGGACGAGCTGGCCGACTGGGTGCCCCAGGTCCGGGCCGCCGCCCGCAAGGCGGCCCAGACGCACGTGCTCATGAACAACTGCTTCGGAAACTATGGAACGACGAACGCTCGCGAGTTCGTCTCTTTGCTGCGTCAGGCGACCGCCGGCTGAAGGCGCAAACAAATCCGCGACTCGTGCGTTAGTTCCATAACACGTGATTGACTACGGCCGTTTCCGATGGCAACATGCGCGGGTGCCAAAAGTGGCCCAGCGCGGCCAGGCCATGGTCGAATTCGCGCTGGTGTCGATAACCCTCTTTTTCCTGGTCTTTGCTGCGCTCGACGGCTCGCTCCTCATCTTCTCCTTCGGCACTGCGCGTTTTGCCGCGGGCGAGGCGGCCCGGCTGGTCTCCGAGGAAGGCAATCTGCCGAGCACTGATACCGACGCCGTGAGAATCGTCCGGAACACCGCCCTGGGCGCCACGTCGTTGGCGCACGTCGACGAGATCGACATCTTCCGGCTTACCCAGGACGGGTCCGGCAATCTCAACATCGACTTCAGCAAGTACAACAAGTACAAGCTGGACGGAACGCCCATCGGGTCTGTCACTTGGAACCCAGCCACCCGGAACGTGAACAACGGTCAGAGCGACTTCGCGGGCGTCGAGATCTTCTACACGTACAACTGGAAGACGGGCATTTTTGCGCCCGCGCCGCCCATGCGCCTGACCGCGCTTTTCGAGATCCGGCTGGAGCCCCAGAACTACTGATGCTGCAGCTCAAACGATTGCTTCACAGCCGGGGCGGCCAATCGCTGATCGAATTCGCGATCGCGGCGCCCATCCTGCTCTTTCTCTTTCTGGGTGCCTTCGACGTGGGCGTGATGATCTCGGACAAGGTCGTGGCCGGCTACTCGGTGCGGCAGGGCGCCCGGCTGGCCAGTGAGCTGGGCGGAACCCAGACCAATCCCGGAATGACGACCCTTCAGCTCGACCAGGATGTTGTCAAGAACGTACTCACGGTCGCCAAGGCGATGAACTATTCGGTGATCACCGAGGTCGACATCTACCGGCCGACCAACCCGAACGGCAACCTGACGCTGGGTACCGACCAGCTGAACCGCTACGACATCAACGGCAACCTGATGGCCAACTCGGCGGGCAACCCGCCTTTTCCCATCACGAACCGCAGCCAGACTCCGCCGGGCGAGACCTCGATCGGAATCAAGCTCTTCTGGACCTACCATCCGCCCTCCGGCGGGTTGAGCTTCACCGCCAACCTGACCGAGTTCGCGGTCATGAAAGCCTCACCGGTACTGATCTGATGCGGCATTGGATCGAGATCCGGATCGGCCGCCAGCCGGGGCAGGCGATCGTGCTGGTGGTGTTCATGATCATGGCGCTCTTCGCAGGCGTGGGGATCGCAATCGACGCCGGCTCCGGCTACTACACGAACACGCTCTGCGAGCGGGCGGCCGCCGCCGCAGCGCTCTCGGGCGTGGTCTTCATGCCTTACAACTTCACGACGCCGAGCCCGGCTGGAAGCCGGAACGACGCCTCGGACCGCGCCGTCGACGAGGCCAAGCGCAACGGGCTCGACGCGGCGACGCAGGCAGGCACGGTGGTCACGCCGGCTGCGGTCCCAGGAGCCTCGAACAAGCTTCAGGTCACTGTCCAGAAGATGGCACCGGTTTATTTCATGCAGGTCTTCGGAATCGGGCCTTATCCGGTCTCGCGAGTGGCGATCGCGACTTATTTGCCCCCTCTTTCATTGGGCCAGCCCGGAAATGTGATCGGCTCGACCGTCTCCCAGCTCGGCAACGGCGGCTACTACTTCATGCGGACCGAGGGCTGGAACGTGGCCCGGGACCAGGGCGACGGTTTCACGCCCAACCCCAGCTTGGGTGGCTGCGGGGCCTGTCCGACGAACGACGTCCACCAGATCAGCGCCACCAACGGCGTGGACACTGCCGATCCCAGCCTGCCCGATCGCGGTGGCTACAACTACAAGATCGTCGTCCCAGCCGGGAGCACGGCGCGGGTCCAGGTCTACAACGCCGCTTTCGCGCCCGAATTCGGCACCCACAACTTTTGCGAGAACTGGAAGACTGGCTTTGCGCAGCGCACCTGCTCACCCGGCAGCAACTACTACATGCATGAGGACGACAGCTGCTGCGTTGCGCAGGGTGACAAGACGACCTATTCGGCCATGGAGTACACGCTCTTCAGCGCTCCCAGCGTCTTCATCCGGGGCAGCGACACCAAGCTCACGCAGATGGTCGTGAAGCCGATCGACGCGAGCAACTTCGGGGGCACCCCGCCGACTTACAGCAATGTGAACACCGGGGCGCCGATCACCCAGACCTACAACGCCGTGACGGGCGCCCCCACGAACATGCTCGTCTACCACAGCTGGATCGACGTCGCGACCTACCGCGGTGACCTGACCGAGCCGACCTTAGTTAGCTACAAGCCCGGGTTCGGACCGCTGGGTGGCGCGTTGGGTCCGGGAACTTATCGCCTCCGCTTCGATACGTTGAACTACGACGGCAGCAACCCGCCAGGCAACTCGGCAGCGCACAAGGGCCTGGCCGTGCGCGTGACCGATGCGGGTGGCAGCAGCCCATGTGCAGCCTGCTCACTATCGGCCATGAACGACATGGCGATCTTCACTCCGGTTGACACCAGCGGCGGCGCGGCCGGCGTCTTCAAGCTGCCGCTCTTCCAGCTGCCTCCCGACTATGCAGGCAGGACCCTGGGCGTCGACCTCTTCGACGTCGGGGACATGTCAGGCAGCGGGAACATCTACATCGGGCTGATCGATCCCCGCACCAACGCCCTGGCGAACGTCTCGCCGAACACGGTTTCGATTTGGGACCTGGGGACTCAGCGCAGCAACTACGGCACGGGCGCGGCGACGCTGCTTGGTACCTCCACCATCGCTGAGACCCTCTGCACCACAGGCAGCACGTATAACTGCGCCAGCAGGTGGTACCACTTCGACGTGCCTATACCGGGCAACTACAATCCGGGAGCCAACCCGAACAACTGGTGGTGGTCCCTTCAGTACCGGACCACGGCCAACGTCACCGCGGCTGACACCGTCACCATCGCGCTCTACCTGAAGGGCAACCCCGCCCACCTGCTGCAGAGCTAGCCACGCGGGTTGCGGGCGCTCTGCGGCCTCGGCCGGGCCCGCGGCTTGCGCTTCCGCTGCGGCGCGACTTCCACTCCCTGCAGCGCCGGTAGTTTCTGTTTCAGCTTCAGGACTGGCTCGAAGAGGTCGCCGAGCTCGGCCACCCGCTTCAGGACCTGGTCGGAAAGAAAGACCAGCCGTTGCGGATCGCCCGAGTCACGACAGGCCTCGACCTCCTCCCAGGTGACCGGCGTCGAGACCGTCGGGCGTTCGCGCGCCCGCAGCGAGTAGACGGTGATGGTCGTCTTGATGCGGTCGTTCTGGCTCCAGTCCACGAACACCTTGCCTTCGCGCGCGACCTTACTCATCTTCGAGAGGATGAGGTCCGGGTGCTGCTTCTCCAGCACCTCCGCGAGCGCGTGGGCGAAGGGCTTGGTGTCGTCATAGGTGACTGGCGTGTTCAGCGGCACATAGAGCTGCAGCCCTTTCGAACCTGACGTCTTGGCAAAGCTCTTGAGCTTCAGCTCCGCCAGGATGTCGCGGATCCAGAGGCCCACCTGGCAGCACTGCACGATGTTGGCCGGCGGACCCGGGTCGAGGTCGTAGACCATCATGGTCGGACGGTTGACGTCGGATGCGAGGCAGAGGTTGGTGTGCAGCTCGAGATCGGCCAGGTTGGCCAGCCAGACCAGTGTGGGCAGGTCGTTGCAGACCGTGAAGTCGACGTTGCGCTGGTTGCCGAAGCTCCAAACAGCTTGCGTCTTGACCCACTCTGGCCGGTGCCTGGGACTCTGCTTTTCGAAGAAGTAGTCCTGGTCGACCCCGTTGGGATAGCGCTTCAGCGTGAGGAGCCGTTCCCTCAAGTGCGGCAGCAGCCACGGCGAGATGCGCGTGTAGTAGTCGATCACCTGGCCTTTCGTGAAGCCGGTGGCCGGGTAGAGGATCTTGTCGAGGTTCGAGAGCTTGAGCTGGCGGCCCTCGACCACGACTTCGACTGTGGCCGGGCTCACGCGCTCCTGCGCTTACGCGCCCGCGCGGGCTTCGCCTCCTCGACCGGCGCCTCGTCGCGCCTGTCCTTGGCCGCCGCCAGGCTGGCTTCGAGCGCCGCCATCAGGTCGACCACGGGTGCCTGCTCCTCTTCGACGGGCGCCGCCGCGATCTCCTGGCCGGCGGCTTTCTTCTCGATCAGCTCCAGCACACGCTCGCGGTAGTCGTCCCGGTACTGCTCGGGACGCCACTCGGAAGTCAGCGATTCGATCAGCTGGTTGGCCATCTTGAGCTCCCGTTCGCTGACCTCGACGTCCTCTGGCAGGTCCTCCAGCTGGTCAGCCGAGACGACCTCGTCCGCGTAGAGCATCGAGGACATCGAAAGGGCTTCCTCGAGCGGACGGAGCGCGACCAGGTGCTGCTTTTGACGCAGGACGACGCGTGCGATGGCTACCTTCTTGGACTCCCGCATGGCCTCGAGCAAGAGCCGGTAGGCCTTGCTCGCGCCCTTCTCGGGGACCAGGTAATAGGTCGACTCGAAGTAGACGGGGTCGATCTCGTCCAGCTCGACGAAGTCCTGGATGTCGATGGTTCGCGTCGCCTTTGGATCGAGCGAGTCGAGCTCCTCTGGCGTGATCACCACGTAGCGGTCTCGCGAGACTTCGTAGCCCTTGACGATGTGCTCGAGGGGGACCTCCTCGCCGTCCTTGGAGCAGACCCGCTTCTGCTGAATCCGGGCGCCGTCGGCATCATGCAGCTGGTGGAAACGGACGTCCTTCTTGGACGTGGCACCGAAAAGTTTGACGGGGACGTTGACCAGACCGAAACTGATCGACCCGCTCCAGATGGCTCTGGGCATCTGAGGAAACTACCTCCTGGCACGACGCGCGGTTGCGCTTTAGGTGCCTAGCAAATTCTGGTTCTTATCGGAACCAGTTTACGGCGGCCCGGAATATATCACGGGCAGGGTGCTGAGAAAGGGCGTCGAGCGCTGAGCCCGATCCTGGCGAGTCGAGCCGGCGAAGGCGACGGAGCACCGGAAGAATGGCAGCCGAAGTTGCCTGACTGAGGAGCGGACGAGCCGACTGACGGATCGGCCGCCCAGGGCGACTCAGCGCCGACGCACAGCCCGCAGGGCCGGGAACCCTTTTTCAGCAGCCTGCCTTGACGCCCCGCCAAGTAGCTTGGCTAAGGCCTGCGGCGTCCGAAAAAGCCGTTGGCGGGCCGGGCATGGGCGTGGAAGTGATCAGGGATCTTCCGCATCTCGCCGTCGAGCCACCAGCCCTCCGGGTACTCGGCGTCGGCGATGGCGCCGAGCCGCCCCAGAAGCAGCTCGCGCGTGGGCTCGTCGGGAAGCCCATGGCTTTTCCAGACCACCATCGGCGTCGAGCAGATCGTGCAGTCGGCGACCCAGCACTGCTCGTCCTCGTAGTACCAATGGCTGATGCGCTCGGCGGCGCAGAGCAGGCAGTCCGGGCCCGTCACGATCTTCACCTTAGGCCCACTGCCAGGGAACCGGGTGACCTGCCCGCCGCCCGCTACTCTGTACGGCGGCGATGGGTAAGAAGCGGGTCCAGTCCAAGCAGGTCCGCCGCCAGATGCGGCAGATCAAACCAAAAGCCCAGGCGGCCCAGCCCACGGCGGCCCAGCAGCGCCGCCAGCGGGAACGCTACGTGGAGTCGGGTGGCTTCCTGCAGGGCTACTCGCCGGAGTTCGTGATGCGCCTCGGCTACATCTCCGCCGGCGTGGCTGTGGTCTCCCTGCTGGTCATGGTGGAGCTGATCCTGGGCCCCTTGGCGCCCAAGGGCCTGGTCGTTCGCATCGTCGCCGCCGGCGCCTGGCTCGTCCCGATCGTCTTTCTGGTCAGCTTCGTGGCACCCGGCGTCCGGCTGGCCTGGAAGGACCTTCACACGCAGCCGAAGGTGGTCCAGGGTCAGCTGCTCGGCGCCAGCACGGTCAGCACCTCGTTCGGCCTGGGCATGATCATGCTGCGCACGCGCAGCGGCAACGAGCAGTTCTTCTGCCCGCCGGAGAAGCTGGCCAAAGTTCCCGGCAACGTGGTGTCGGTCGTCCTCAGCGTGACCCCGAACCTGCGCCACGTGCGAACGGTCTCCGTGATGGGTCAGCGGCAGGTGGGACGGCCGGAGCCGCCGGTGCCTGAAGTGGTCCGGCGGCTCCGCCTGCTCCCGATCGCCACCCCAGCGGCCCTCGCCCTCACCGCGATCCTGGGCGACGACGTGACCGCCTTCCTGCCGTTCCAGCCCGAGGCGCTGCACGCAGTCCTCGCCCTGGCGGTCGGCGCGGTCCTGGCCGGGGGTGTGTTCGGCGCGTCGTTCCTCTACCAACGACGCCTGGTCGCCGAAGCCCAGGCGCTGGTTCCAGGAGGAGTCGGCTAGCAGCGTGGGGGGAACGTGCTCGTTCCCCCCACGAAACCCCCTTCAGGAAGCCGATGCGCAGCGCGTGCTGGCCTAGAAGGGACCCAAACGGAGCAGCAAAGCCACTTCTTCCTCTTGAAAGTCAAACGACGTGCGTAGGCCCGGCTTTGCCGGGCCGGGTGAGTTGGAGCCAAGCGCTCACCCATACGTCGTGCTGCGGGAGGGGGCTCCGTGGGGGAGGCCTGCCTCCCCCACGCCCGTGTCTAGGCGCGCGCTCCCTGCGCGGACCCGGTGTGCATCGGCGAGGTCTCCTCGTGGGGGACCAGGTCGGCGCGGTGCGGATACAAGAAGATGAGAAGGCCGGCGAAGATCAGCGCGATCACGAACGGGATGACCTGGAAGGGGGCCCCGAACGCGAAACCGGCGATGACGTCGTAGACCAGGACGAGGACGGCGTAGAGGATCGAGATCCGGACCCAGCTGACGTTCTGGGCCGGGTTCCAGGCCGCCAGGCAGATGCCGGCGCCGAACGCCATGCCGGCCACCGCAGCGTGGGTGCCGACCAGGACGTCGACCGGGAACAGGATGTTGCCGAAGCTGCTGAGGGCGGAGCCCGCTATCAGCAGCAGACCCATTAACGCCATCACGATCGTGAGAAGTCGTTGCCGCGTAAAGAATGCCATCGTTTAACTAGAACCTCCTAACGGCGGGAATGTCGGCGCACAGGATAAGCGCATAACGCTGTAAAAAGAGCGACGTAATAAGAATGTTTTCCTTGCGCTTGCTTTTTCGTTGAGCCGGCTTGGGACACTAGAGGACTGTAACGGCCGTTTCCAAAGCAGGCCGAAGGCTCGAAGACCGGCGTCTCAGATCGTCGGTGCCAAGGCGCGGGTGGCGCGACGTCGGATGCGCATCCATAGATGCGCGCCGGCAAGCGCCGGGCCCCCGCAACACAGGCATCAGCGCCGGCGGGGCGCCCGGCGACCTGAGACGTCGGATGCTCCCGAAACGGCCGTTACAGTCCTCTAGACTCGGTCAGGTGGCAGCAGATGTACCGATCACAGCGGAGGGACTGGCGGCGGTCAAAGCCGAGGTCGAAGAGCTCACCAAGGTTCGCCGGCCGGCCATCGTCGAGAAGATCAAGGCCGCCCGCGAGCTCGGCGACCTGAGTGAGAACTTCGAGTACCACTCGGCCAAGAACGAGCAGGGTTTCATCGAGTCGCGGATCGCCGAATTGGAGGCGATCATCAAGAACCACAAGCTGATCGAAGCGGCGCCTCCGTCCGACCGGGTTGAGGTCGGGTCCACCGTCCGCTTCCAGGAGGAGGGCGGTCCGGAGGAGGCCTACCGGATCGTCGGCCCGGCGGAGGCGGACCCGAAAAACGGCCGGGTGAGCTTCGAATCCGCGATCGGGAAGGCGATGCTCGGCAAGCGGCCGGGCCAGAGCGTCGAGGTCGAGACCCCGGGCGGGTCCTACACGGTCAAGATCCTGGCGATCGAATAATCAGCTCTTCGGGGGCGCCGCCGTGGAGGTCTTCCTTGCACGGGTGGCAGTACTCGACCTGGATCGTGGTGTGGCCGATTCGAAACTGCTTGTCGAGCCGATTGGCAAGGTCGGCCACCAGGTGCTCGGCGTCCGCCAGCGAGCGCTCGCTGAGCACCAGGTGGGCGCTCAGAGCCACCTCCTCGGGCGAGAGCGACCAGACGTGCAGGTCGTGCACACCATCGACGCCCGTGCTGGACAGGATCTCCGACTGCACGTCGCGCAGCTTCATGCCGCGCGGAGTGGACTCGAGGAGGATGTCAACCGTCTGGATCACGATCCGGAAGGCTCCCCAGGCGATCAAGGCGGCGATGGCGATCGAGAGCAGGGGGTCGATGAAGAGCCAGCCGGTCAACAGGATCACCGCTCCGGCGACCACCACACCTGCGGAGGCGGCGATGTCGCCGATCACGTGGAGCAGCGCGGCCCTAACGTTGATGCCGCCACCTGCGTTGCGCAGCCGGAAGCCCACGAACGCGTTGATCGCGATCCCGGCCAGGGCGCTCACGATGATGATTCCGCCGGCCACCGGCTGCGGGTGGAGGAACCTCCGCGCCGCCTCGTAGCCGATGCCGCCCACGAGCAGGATCAGGGTCGCACCGTTGACCATGGCGGCCAGGATCTCGACGCGGTGATAGCCGTAAGTCCGCCGGGCGTCGGCCGGCCGTTCGCCCTGGCGGACCGCGAACCAGGCCAGCCCCAGCGCGAACACATCGGTCAGGACGTGGCCGGCGTCTGAGAGGAGTGCGAGTGAGTGCGAGAGCAGTCCACCCGCCAGCTCGATAATGAGCACCACTGCCGTGAGGCCGAGCGCCAGCAGCAATCGGTTACCTGCCCGAGAAGATCGTTCTGACATTACGTGTGCCTTAGCCTAAGTCTCCCCATATGGGCCTGAAACGATTCCAGGACTGGATGCGGTCGGAAGGCGTCAGCGCCGCCTGCCTGACGGACCCCACGTCGATCGGCTACCTGACCGGCTTCTTCTGCAAGCCGTACGAACGCGTCCTGGCCCTCGCGGTCGGCGACGGCACCGCCGTCCTGGTCGTTCCAGCCCTCGAGCGTGACAACGCCGAGGGCAGCGCGAGCGACGTCGAGGTGGCTGCCTACGCTGATGGCGAGGACGGCTTCCAACTGGTCCGCGAGGCGCTCGGCGACGCCTCCCGCCTGGCCGTCGAGAAAGGCCACCTGACTGTCGCGCGAGCAGAGGCGCTCCGCGCAGGGGAGCTGGTCGAATGCGGCGCGGCCGTGCGCCGCCTGCGGGCGGTCAAGACGCCGGCCGAGATCGAGCTCCTGGCCCAGGCGGCTAAGGCCACGGACGGGGTCACCGAGGCGATCCTGGCCGACCTGCGCCCGGGCCAGACCGAGCTGGAGGTGAGCGCCCGGCTCGCCACCCTGATCGGCGATGAGGGGTGCAAGCTCTCCTTCGAGTCTCTGGTCCAGTTCGGACCCAGCTCCGCGCTTCCTCACCACTCGCCTGACGACCAGCCGCTCGCCCCGGGCGACCTGGTGCTCCTCGACTTCGGCGCCAGGCACGCCGGCTATAACGCGGACACGACACGCATGGCGGTCGCCGGCGATCCCGACGAGAAGCAGCTCGAGGTGCACCGCGTCGTCCTCGAAGCCCACGACCGAGCGATCGAGGCCGTGCGCCAGGGGGTCACAGCCGGGGCTGTCGACCAGGCCGCGCGCCGCGTCATCGCCGACGCCGGTTATGGAGATCGGTTCATCCACCGGGTCGGCCACGGGATCGGGCTCGAAGCCCACGAGGACCCGAGCCTGGAGCCCAACTCGGCCTACGTGCTGGAGGCGGGCATGGCCATCACCATCGAGCCAGGCGTCTACATTCCCGGCTGGGGCGGGATCCGGATCGAGGATGACGTCATCGTCGAGCGCGACGGCGCCAGAGTCTTGACCGCGGCCGACCGGGGCCTCAAGGTCATCGCAACGCGCTGACCGGCTGAGGAGGTAAGGCGAAATGGAGTACAAGATCCTGGGCACGACGATGCCCGTTCTCGAGGTCACGCTCCAGCCCCAAGAGTGGATCATCGCCGAGTCGGGAGAGCTCTCCTGGATGACCGCCAGCATCGGCCTCCAGAGCGGGGTCCAGATCGGCGGTCAGCAGGGAGGTCTGCTCGGCGCCCTGACGCGGGCCCTGACGGGCTCCACGATCTTCATGACGCAGTACTACGCCTACCAGGCCCCTGGCCAGGTCTCGTTCGCGACCAAGGTACCCGGCCAGATCCTGCCCATCGAGATCCCGGCCGGACATCCCGGCTACGTGCTGCACCGGCACGGGTTCCTGGCCGGCGGGCCGCAGATCCAGCTCGGCATCGCGATGCAGCAGAAGCTGGGCGGCGGCGTTTTCGGAGGCATGGGTCTGTTCATGCCCCGAGTCACGGGTCAGGGCTTGTTCTGGGCCGAGCTCTCCGGCGAGGTGATCGTGCGGGACCTCCAGCAGGGCGAGACGCTGCGGGTGCACCCGGGCCACGTCGGGATGCTGGACGCCGGCGTCCAGTTCTCGATCACCACCGTGCCTGGGATCAGGAACGTCCTCTTCGGTGGCGACGGTCTCTTCCTGGCCCAGCTGATCGGGCCGGGCCGGATCTGGCTGCAGACGCTGACCCTGCCCAACCTGGCGCACGCCATCTCGCACTACCTGCCTTCGGCGGAGGCGACCTCGGTGGGCCCGAGGATTACGTTCGGCTAGGTTCCCTCCCCACTTGATGGGGAGGGTCAGGGTGGGGGCGAGGGGAGCAGCACTCCCTCCAGGTCGGCCAGCTCGACCTCGGCGCGGTAGACGCGCTGGGCCGGACCCGTCTGGACCAGATTGCCCCCCGCGTCCTTGCGGACCTGGAGCCGGCCGCCCGGCATGCTGATCGTCACCTCGTCGTCGACCAGTCCCTCCCGCATCAGCACGGCGGCCACCGCGCTGGCGCTCGTCCCCGAAGCCAGCGTGTAGCCGGCGCCGCGCTCCCAGATCTCGATCCGGGCGTGGGCGCGGTCGATCACCTCGACCAGCTGGACGTTGGTCCGCTCCGGGAACATTGGGTGCCGTTCGACGTAGGGACCGAGCTGGACCGCTCGCCGCTCGTCGACTACCTCGTCGAAGATGACCGCGTGCGGGTTGCCCACCGAGACCAGGGCCGCGTGAACTCGCCCGGCGGGCGTCTCCAGGGCGACCCGCCGCGGCTCGCCGTCCACTAAGGCAGGGAGGTCGGCAGCCCGGAAGGAGGGCGGTCCGATGTTCAGCTCGGAGACCACCACCGGGCCCAGGCTGGAAAGGATGCGGACCTGGCTCGGGCCCGCTTGCGTCGTCATCTCGAAAGTCTTGGGGGCGCCGTGCACGAGGACGGCGTGGGTCGCCGTGATTCGCAAGCCGTTGCCGCTGCGCTGGGCCTCGCTGCCGTCAGGGTTGAAAACCCTCACCGACATCGCCTTGGGATCGAAGGCCAGGAGGCCATCGGAACCGAGCCCGTAGTGGCGGTGGCAGAGAGTTGGTACGAGGCGCTCCAGCTCCTCCAACGGAGCGGGCAGGTCGACCACCAGGTAGTCGTTGCCGAGAGCCTGGTACTTCCAGAGCTGCAACGGCATGGAACAAGAGAGTACCGATGTTTGGTTTAATGTTCGCGATGCGGCCGGTGAGCAACGTCCAGTTCCCCGCGATGCGGCTCGTGCACGCTCCCGCCTGCTTCTGTACCCGCTAGGACCGGAACACCCCTTCCCCGCCTGAACTCGCCGCGGAGGAAGGTATCCGGTCTTTTTTCTTTGCCAAGCCAGTGACTTTTGTCGCCCACTCGAATTCACGGAGGTAGGTAATCCAAAAATGGGAAGCAACGGACACATCGCCAACCCGGAGGCCCTGGTCTCGACCGATTGGGCCGCCGAGCACCAGAACGATCCCGGCGTCCGCGTCGTCGAGGTCGACGTCGACACCACGGCCTACTCCAAGGGCCACCTTCCCAGCGCGGTGGGCTGGGACTGGCGCAACGACCTCCAGGCCACGCCGGTTCGGGACCTCGCGCCCAAGGACAAGCTCGAAGAGCTTCTGAGCCGAAGCGGCATCGAGCCCAGCACCACGATCCTGCTTTACGGCGACAACAACAACTGGTTTGCCGCCTACGCCTACTGGACGCTCAAGTACCACGGCCACGACAAGGTCAAGCTGATCGACGGCGGCCGGGTGAAGCTGGAGGCCGAAGGCCGGCAGTTCACGACCGACGAGCCCAAGCACGCGCCGGCCAGCTACAAGTTCAGCGGCTCACCCCGGGAGGAGATCCGGGCCTACCGGGACGACGTCAAGGACGCCATCGGCAAGGTCGGCCTGGTTGACGTCCGCTCGCCGGGCGAGTTCTCGGGCGAGCTGCTTGCCCCGGAGAACCTTCCCCAAGAGGGCGCCCAGCGCGGCGGGCACATCCCGACCGCCAAGAACATCCCGTGGGCCAAGGCGGTCAAGGAGGACGGCACGTTCAAGGACGTCGGCGACCTGAAGGAGCTCTATGGCGCCCAGGGCATCACTCCCGACCGGAACACCATCGCGTACTGCCGGATCGGTGAGCGCTCCGCCCATACCTGGTTCGTGCTGACAGAGCTCCTGGGCTACCCGAACGTCCGCAACTACGACGGCTCCTGGACGGAATGGGGCAGCCTCATCAAGGCACCCATCGAGAAGTAGCGATGGTTGATCACTCCGCGCTAAAAGTGAACCAGACCGGGATCGTGCTGACGGTCCTGGTCGCGTTCGCCGCCAGCCTCGTCTTCTGGCCGGCGGTCTGGCTGATCCCGGCCCTGGCTGTCGTGCTGCTGGCAGGCACCATCGACAACCGCCTGGCCCTCTTCAAGCAGATCTATTTCCAGGTCTTGAAGCCGCGCGGCATCGTCAAGCCGCGGCCGGTCGAGGACCGGCCCGAGCCGCACAACTTCGCGCAGGGCCTGGGCGGCGTGTTTCTGGTAGTGGCTTCGGTGCTGCTGCCGTTTGTACCTGTGCTCGGGCTGGCGCTGGCGCTCCTGGTCGGGGCTCTGGCGTTCATCAACCTGGCCTTCGGGTTCTGCCTGGGCTGCCAGATCTACTTCGTGCTCGGTCGCGCAGGTGTCCTGAGAGCGTCGTGAGCGTGGAAGTGCAGGCCGCCGCTCTGGGGATCGCCGGGGTGGCGGCCGGCCTGGCGGGGGTCGGCGTGAAGGTGGCCGGCTGGCGGGCCCGCCGGCGTGTCGTGGGAGAAGTGGGCACTCTCACGCGCGCCGACGGGCCTTCCATCCTCTACTTCACGACCGACTCCTGCTCCGTCTGCCGGACCCACCAGGAGCCCGCCTTGTCGAGCCTGGAGGGTGTGTCGGTCCGCAAGGTGGACGCGGTCGCCGACGCGGCGCTGGCCCGCCGCTTCCATGTCCTGACGGTGCCGACGACGGTCGTCCTCGACGCCGAAGGGACCACCCGCCACGTCAATTACGGGTTCGCGCCTGCATCGAAGCTCAAGGAGCAGCTCGCGACCGCGTCGTAACCTCTTCGCCATGCGCAAGATGGCCTGGCTGCTTGGTGCGGCAATCCTGCTTGGCGCTTGCAGCCTCGGCCGCTCCACAGCCCCGACGCTGATCGGCGCCATCTACCCGCTTTCCGGCCCGCAGGCGCCCGGCGGCCAGCAGGAGCTGGCCGGGCTTCGCGCCGCGCTCGAGGTGGCCCAGCGACAGGGCCTGGCGCGCGCCGCTGACGTCCAGCTCAAAGTCCTCGACGTGCAGACGCCGTACCAGGCGATCGCGGCCGTGGACCGCCTTGTCGACCAGGAACACGTCCAGGTCATCGTGGGGTCCTACGGCAGCGACATCGCGATCGCGGCAGCGACTCGGGCCGACCAGCGCCGCGTCGTCTACTGGGAGACCGGCGCCGTCGCCGACGAGGTCACGCTTCACCGGCGCTACGTCTTTCGAACCGTCGCCACCGGCAGCACGCTGGGCCGGATGGCAGCCCGCTTCACGGCGCAGGTGCTGGTGCCGCAGGCCGGGATCACGGCCGCCCAGGCGCGAGTCGTGGTCGTGCACACCACCGACCCCTATGGGCGATCGGTCGCCGACGGCGAGGCCGCGCAAGCCAAGGCGGACGGGCTGCAGGTGGTCGCCAAGCTCGCCTATGACCCGCGCAGCTTCGATCCGGCCGAGGTCGTGAGCCGCCTGGCTGCCGCCCGGCCGGACTACCTCTGGGACGTCAGCTACCTGGACGACGGCATCGCCATCTGGCAGGCGGTCCTGGACAGCAAGCTCCAACTCCGCGCCGCGATCGGCACCAGCTCGGCTTTCTGCATGCCCGACTTCCAGCGCCGCCTGGGCAGCAGGGCCACCGGGGTCTACGCGGCGGACAAGCCCGACCAGGTGGTCAGCCCGGCGGCCCTTTCGGCCGAGGCACGCGGTCTCCTGGCCGAGGCGGCCGCTCGCTACGGGGCGCTCAACAGCGGCGCCGCCATGGGCATCCCGGGGGTAGCCGGCTTTGTGGGCGGCTGGGCGCTCTTCCACGACGTGCTACCGAAGGTGAAGGGTGGCCTTACCGCTGACGCCGTGCGGGCCGCCGCACTAGAGGTCGACGTGCCCTCTGGCCAGGAGATCAACGGGGCAGGCATCAAGTTCGCACCGCAGGGAAACCCGGACGCGGGCCAGAACCGGCGGGCGGCGGCGGTGGTCGGCCAGTGGCAGGCCGACGGGCAGATGAAGGTCCTCTTCCCACCGGCTTTTGCGACCGGAGCCTAGCGTCAGCCCAGTTGGCGCTCCATGAGCATGATGTCCATCCAGCGGTTGAACTTGAAGGCCGCTTCGTGGATCGTGCCCACGCTCTTGAACCCCATGGCCTCGTGCAGGCGGGTGCCGGACCGGTTGTCCACCGCGACACTGGCCACCATCGTGCGATAGCCCATCGCCTGCGCCTCTTCGACCAGGCGCCCAAGCAGCGCCTTGCCGATCCCGTTGCCGTGATGAAGCGGGTCGACGTAGACGAGGTCCTCGACGGTGGCGGTCAGGCCCCGGCGGCCCCAGGGCAAGAGCCGGCCCCAGCCGACCACGCCCTCCTCGCCGTCGGCCACCAGCAGCCGGCTTTTCTTGCCATGCTCTTCCCACCAGTCCTCCGCCTCCTCGCGAGAGAGCGGTTCGGCGTCAATCGTGGCGAAGGTCTGGTTCACGGCCCAGTTGTAGATGCCCATGATCGCCGCCAGGTCGTCATGACCGGCCGGCCGGATGGTGAAATTCGCGGTGGCCCCTTTCATGGCACCTAACGTTAAGCCCTCCGGTCAGCAGTACGAGATCAAGCACGGCGACCGCCGCGCGGTGGTGACGGAGGTCGGCGCCACGCTGCGCGAGTACTTCGTGGGACCGGAGCGGATCGTCGACGGTTTCAGCCAGGACGAGATCTGCAGTGCCGGCCGCGGCCAGCTCTTGGCGCCCTGGCCGAACCGCATCCGCGACGGCTTCTACGAATTTGCTGGTGAGAACAATCAGCTCCCCATCAACGAGGTCGCCAGGCACAACGCTATTCACGGACTGGTCCGCTGGCTGCCCTGGCACCCGCTCGAGCACGAGGCTCACCGGGTCCGCGTCGCCGTCACGCTGCCAGCCCAGCCTGGCTACCCTTTCACGCTGGGTTTGGAGGTCGCCTACGAGGTTGCCGCCACTGGCCTGCGGGTGACTGCCACCGCTCGCAACCTGGGTGGCAGGGCGGCGCCATACGGGTTCGGCCAGCACCCCTACTTGACCGCCGGCACCGAGCTGGTGGACGACGTCGTGGTGACCGTGCCGGCCAGCTCCCGGTTGGTCGTGGACGAGCGGATGATCCCGACCGGCGAGCGTGTCGCGGCTGACTGGCAGGCGGGTCGCCGGCTCGGCGACCTGGCGCTGGACGCCGCCTTCACCGACCTGGAGACGAGCGACGGGTTCTGGCACGTCCAGCTGGAGGGCCGCTACGTGGTTCGTCTTTGGGGCGAGTCGTCGCTTCCTTACGTCCAGCTCTTCAGCGGCGACAGCCTGCCGCCAGGGCAGCGGCGCCGGGGCCTGGCCATCGAGCCGATGAGCTGCCCCGCCAACGCCTTCCAGACCGGCGAAGCGGTGATCGTCCTGGAGCCGGGCCGCGAGATTTCGCACAGCTGGGGCCTGCAGCCCTGATCCGGGTTTCAGCCGGCGCTCTCATCCGGCGCTCGCCGGAGCGGGTCTGGGAGTACGTTTCCGATCTCGACCGGATGTCGCAGTGGCAAGCGCAGCCCCTGGTCGGCCGGCCGCAAGTGGCGGTCCTGGAGCCGGGTGAACGCTTCGTGCTGCGCGGAGGTTCGGATCGCTGGCGAAAGCTCCTCGAAGTCAGCTTCGCCCCGGTCGGCGATGCCACCAGGCTCGACTTCACCCTCCGGCTGCACGGTTACCCGCGGGCGCTGGAGCGGGTGGTCCAGCGCCGGGCGGCGGCCGCCCTGGAGGGCGACCTGGCTCGCTTGAAGCTCCTGCTGGAGGCAGTGCTCTAGGAGAAGCGGCGCCGCTCTTCCCGCTGGGCGGCCCAGGTCGTAAGAGCGGTGAAGAGCACCAGGTAGCCAGCCAGCCAGAGCACGCTCTGAAACAGGTTGTCCTCGCTGACCCCGACGGCGTTCCAGGCCAGGCGCCCATAGTGGTACATGGGCAGGTAGGGCGCGATCTTCTGAATGAAGTCGGGCAGGACCTGGACCGGAAAGAAGATCCCAGACGCGAATGCCATCGGCAGATAGATAAGGTTGATGACCGGCAGGGCGGCGCGCGGCCCGAACAGGTATCCGACCGAGAAGCCCATCGCGATGAAAGGGATCATCCCGATGAGCAGGCGAGCCGTGAGGTTCGCGTACTGGTCGATCGGCAGCAGGACCCGACCGAGGATGTAGGCGACGACGTAGAGGGCGATCAGTGCCACGAAGGCAAACGCGATCGCCGTAGCCACCTTGCCGATCAAGTAAGCGATCGGCCGCAGCGGGGTGGCGCGCATGAGGGCGTCCATCCGCTCGCCTCGTTCCACCGCGACGCTGATTCCGAACGAGAAGAGAGACACGTTGACGGCGGCGTAGGCCGCGAGCGAGGCGAGGATGTAGGTGTGGATGTTGACGCTCGAGTACCGGCCCTGCTGGAGTCCGATGAACAGGTAGAAGACGGCCGGCAGCGCGATGCTCGTGACCGAGAAAGCAGGGAGGCGCCAGAGCTTCAAGAACTCGGCCCGCGTTTGGGCGGCGATCATCGGCAGCAGCGGAGCAGTCTTCACCCGCGACCCTCGGTGAGGCTCAGCACGGCGTCCTCCAGGCCCGCTCCGACGACCTCCAGGTCGTGGATCTCGGTGCCGCGCTCGAAGAGGGCTTTGAGCACTGCCTCGGGCTCGTTTGTGAGGAGCTCGACCGACGAGTCGTGGATCGACAGGTTCTGGATCGCAAGGTCGCGAAAGTCGGCGTCCTTCAAGGGTCCGGCCGTCGTGAAGCTGACCTTCTTCCCGGGCACCCGGTCCTTGATCGCGGCCGGACTGCCCTCGGCGACTTTGACGCCGTGGTCGACCACTACGACCCGCGTGGCCAGGGCGTCGGCTTCTTCCAGGTAATGCGTCGTCAAGACGATTCCCTTGCCGCCTCCGACGAGCGTCCGGACCTGCTCCCAAAAAGCGCGCCGCGAGGCCACATCGAGGCCGACGGTCGGCTCGTCCAGGAACAGCATGTCCGGGTCGCCGCAGACGGCCAGCGCAAAGTAGACGCGCTGCTTCTGCCCGCCGGAAAGCTGCGAGATCAGCTTGCCGCCGAGGTCGCTGATGGAGGCGATTTCGAGCACGCGCGCGGTCGGCAGCGGCCGCGGGTAGTAAGTCCGGAAGAGGTCCACGATCTCGCGCACCCGCAGCGAAAGCGGGACGCCCGACTCCTGCAGCATCACACCCATTCGGCCCCGCGCGCGGATATCGGTGGGCGCCAGGCCGAAGAGCCGCGCCGAGCCGGAGGTCGGCTTGCGCAGCCCTGTCATCAAGCTGATGGCCGTTGTCTTACCGGCGCCGTTGGGGCCGAGCATCGCCACCAGCTCCCCCGGGTTGACCGTGAGCGAGACGCCCTTCAGCGCCTGGACAGACCCGTAGCTCTTGTGGGCGTCGACCAGTTCGACGAACGGCTGGTCGTCAGCCGAGGGAGTAGATACCGGGGAGTTCGCGGTAGAGCCCGGCATAGTCGAGACCGTAGCCGATGACGAATCGGTCCGGGATGACGAAGCCGGTGAAGTCGATGTGGACAGGGATCTCGCGCCGGGCCGGGCGGTCGAGAAGAGACGCCAGCCGGAGCGACGCCGGGCGCTGCCGGCGCAGCTTCTTCAAGATCACGTTGATCGTGCGGCCGGAGTCGACGATGTCCTCGACCAGCAGCACGTGGCGGGCGGTCAGCGGACCCTCGACAAGGTGGGCGAACTTGACCTTGCCGGAGCTGGCGGTCCCTCCTCCGTAGCTGGATGCCCGGACGAACTCCAGCTCGGCCGGGATGCTGAGCGCGCGGAGGAGGTCTGAGGCGAACACCGCGGCGCCCTTCAAGATCACGATGATCACGAGCGGCTGGTCGATGTCCTGGTACGTCCCGGAGATCTCACGCCCGAGCTCGCGCACCCGACGCGCGATTCGCTGGGGCGTGATCATCGCCTTCCCGGACCCTCGCGTCGGCGGCGCCGCCGGCGGGCTCAGGACGTCAGCCATGTGGCCTCAAGTTTAGTGATCCCCGACCCAGGAGACTGAGCGGGCCGACCGAGGCCTGCACCGGGGCCAGCCGCCGGTAGCGCGGGCGTCCGAAGCGGCTCAGTCCGCCGTCGAAGTTGATGGCCCGGCCACCGCCGTAGACCTCCGGCCTGGCGGCCGAGTGGGGAGTGTGCCCGTGCACGACCCGCTCGGCTCCGCTGCGCTCGAGCCAGCGTTGCAGCCGGCCCGGACGCTTGAAGATCGCGCGTGGGCTCAGGGCCGCCCAGAGCTCCGCCTCCCGGCCCGGTTCAGCCAGCAGCTGGCGGACGGTGGCGTTGACGACCTCGGGGTCGCCGCTCCCCGCCAGCTCCCAGTAGCCGTCGTTGTCGCTGTGCTCGACGAGCGTCCCGTCGTCCAGCATCAGCACGGCGGGGCGATCCAGGAGCCAGGCTTGCAGAGCGGCGTCGTTCCTCAATTCTTCGAGGTCGTGCAGCTCGCCTCCGACGCTCAGCCAGCCCCCGATGGAGCCGGGGTCGCGCAGCGCCCTGAGCATGGCGATCTCATGGTTGCCGAGGAGCACCGTCGAGTTCGGCCGGTCACGGGCGTAGCGAAGCGCGCCTACGCCGAATGGACCGCCGTCGACGAGGTCGCCCAGGAAGATCGTTTGCCACTCTCCAGGCGGGTATGGCTTGAGAGCCGTGAAGAGACGCTCGAGGTCGCCATGAACGTCGCCGACGATGAGGATGGGCAGCTCGTTCAAGCCAGGCGGCGGACGGCCCGGGTGTAGGAGCCGATGGTCTGCAGCTCGGTCCGGTGCGGGCGCCAGAGCCAGCCGCTTCCAAAGAGCGATTCGGCCTCGCCGCGTCCGAAGGGACGCGCCCGCGCGAAGAAGTGGCTGCCGGCGCCGCCGCGGAAGACCCAGAAGGAGTCCCAGCCGCCAGTTGCCCGCGCCCGCCGGACGTGGGCGTTGGCGTCCCACCAGCCCGGCCCGGGATCATCGACGACGTCGGCCAGGATGGCCTCCACGACCAGCCGGCCGACCAGGAAGAAGCCGCCCGGATGGAGGCGCGCCAGGAAGAGGATCTCGTCGCCCTGCCTGGCTCGGCGCAGGTTGAACGCCCGCCCGGCGCGCCGGCAGTTGTCGCCGTAGGTGGGGACCGGCGAGGTCAGGTCGGGGTCCAGGTGGACCGCGCGCTCGAGCCAGCCAGGTGGGGCGTAGGGGGCCAGCTCGGGGAGATCGCCGAGGCGCAGCATGGGCGGCGACCAGGGGACCCGCTCAGGGATCGGCAGCAGCCGAAAGCTGCCGTCCGCGAAAAGAGGCGAGCGCGCGGCGTGGGTCGTGTTGACCCCGACATTGGCGACGAAGGTGGCCATGGTTGTCCAGTGTGCCCGGGTAAACTTGCTTCCGGTTCGTAGGGGCGTAGCTCAGTCTGGTCAGAGCGGCGGTCTCCAAAACCGCGGGCCGAGGGTTCGAATCCTTCCGCCCCTGCCACCAACCCGACCTGGGCCGCTAGCTCAACTGGCAGAGCGCCGTGCTGATAACGCGGAGGTAGGTGGTTCGAGTCCACCGCGGCCCACTCCAGCTTCTGGGCTCAGCCGGGCATCCGGTGGCAGAGGCAGCGACAGGCCGCTCAATGCGTCATATGGACAAGAGCCTGTGCGTCTAGTACATATGTATGCTCTAAGCGCCTGTGCGTCTAGAACATATCGATGTTCTAGAGACTGAGGGGGGGGAGCAGCCTGTTCAGCATCGGCATCGTCGACGACCATCCCGTGTTCCGGCTTGGACTCAGGCGCCTCCTGGAGACGGATCCGGATCTGCAGGTCGCCTGGGAGCTGAATGACGCGACGAGCGTCCTGCCGACCCTGGCCGCCAGGCCTGTCGACATCGTCTTGATCGACCTGGTCCTGGGGGTCGGGCAGGACAGCCTGGCGGCCATCCGAGCGATGCGCCGAACGCACCCTGGGGTGCGCGTCATGATGATCTCCGCCTCCCTCGATCCCGAGGTTGCCCAGGCAGCCCAGATGTGTGGGGCTGACGCCTACCTGCCGAAGGATCTGCCTGCCGCTGAAACCCTGGCGGCGGTCAGGAGCCTTGTCAGCGAATCGAGCGGGGAGCGCTTCCGAAACTTTCTCACCGAAGGCCTGTTCAAGCGCCCAGGCGGCATTCTCGACTATGGCCTGACAAAGCGAGAGGCGCAGGTGCTGGCCGAGCTCAGGCGGGGCCGGTCAAACCGCGAGATCGCCTCCCACCTGGGTGTCTCGACATCCACGGTGAACAAGCATGTCCAGAAGGTCTTGAAGAAACTACGGGTGCGGAGCCGGGCCCAGGCGGTCGCCAGCTTCGCGTCCGGGACAAGCCGCCCGCAGTCGGGGGTTTGTTGATAAGTTGGGCAAAAGGCGGGCAGAACCGGTGGAAAAATGGTTAATTCTGACCATTGACTTCCCCCCAGGAGTGGCGTTTAGTCACTCTAAGTAGTAGGACTGACCTAGGTAGGTGGGGGGTTGGCCTAAGGACAGGTGGCCGGTGGGGGCCTCCTCAGGTCCAGGAACTGATCTCCCACCGACCGACGGGGCGAATCGTTAAGGGGGGAGAGCGTGACTTTGCCAGCCGTGGTGCCCAGAGCATCAAGGTTGAGCGTCAGGCAGGCCGCGTTGGAACACGACATCAAGCAGCTGCTTGCGCGTGAGCTCCACGACCGAGTCGCCCAGACCCTGACCTCAATGCTGGTCGAGCTCGAGAACTTCAAAGCCTCGCAGGTCGGTCGCAAGTCAGTTCTCCTCGAGGTGGACGGTCTCCAGGACTCGACGAGGGGCGTTCTCAACGAGCTGCGCGCGCTCTTCTATGAGCTGCGCGGCGAGGAAGGGATAGGCGACAGTTTCGTGGACAAGGTGCGCGTGCTGATCGCGCGGTTCCACGAGAAGACAAGCATCGAGGCCCACTTGAGCGTGCAGCGCGGCTGGCCGGCCAGCCTGCGACCGCAGACCGCTCTCAACGCATATCGCATCATCGAGGAGGCGCTCGCGAACGTCCGCATGCACAGCGGCGCAAATGCGGTCAGAGTCGCTCTCAAGCGCTATTCCTTCAGTCATCTGGCCGTCCAGGTCAAGGATGACGGAAGAGGCCTCGACACCGACGAGTCCCGCCCACTGGGCCTTGGGATGGTCGGCATGCGGGAGCGGGTCGTCATCCTGGGCGGGGAGCTGCGCATCGATAGCAATGGCGGCCACGGCACTAGTGTCCTGGCGATCTTTCCCAAGGACCTGATTTCGTCCCAGGATTTACTCGTGCCGGAGGTAAGCGCATGACCATGACCGCGACCCGACCTGTCCGCGTCCTCATCGCCGATGACCAGACCCTCTTTCGCACCGGACTTGCGCATCTGCTTGGAGAGGATCCACGCGTCGAGATCGTCGGGCAGGCAGCTGACGGCGTCGAGGCGACGATGCTTGCTGCCAAGCTCAAGCCGGACGTCGTCCTGATGGACTTGAAGATGCCCAACATGGACGGCATCGAGGCGACGCGTCAGATCGTGGAAGCCGACCCTGCGATCAAGGTTTTGATGCTGAGCACCTTCGATGCGGACAATCACGTGATCCAGGCTCTGAAGGTTGGAGCAGGTGGCTACGTCCTCAAGGACTCGCGCGCCGAGGCGATCGTCAGCAGCATCGTCGCGATCATGTCAGGTGAGCGGGTGATGGCCGGCGCGGTAGCCAACCGCGTCCTCGAGATGCTGACCGGAGCCACCACCCCGAAGCAGTTCTACGACGGCCTGACTGCCCGTGAGATCGAGATCTTGAGGTTGCTCGCGGCGGGCATGGCCAACAAGCAGATCGCCTTTCAACTCAAGATCAGCGAGAAGACTGTCCGCAACCACGTGAGCAACACTTACGAAAAGCTGGGCATCTACGATCGCGCCCAGGCCGTGCTTTACGCGGTGCGGAAGGGACTCGTCGAGGTCTAGCGATTGGCTAAGCCGACGGCCGCTGGCTAGGTGCCGGCGGCTTTCTTATTTCCCGCCGACGATGGCGTCGTCAACTGAACGCTTCAGTTTGAGCATCGCCTCGGCGGAGACGGGCAGGTCGTCAAGCCAGACAAAGATCGCATCTACGATCTGGCGCCAGGCCCCGACCTGCCGCGTCATCACGCCCCCCCAATAGGATCTGGACCAGCCGGCTGCTGTCAAGAAGCCGGCCACAAAACAGCAGAGACAGGCAGTTAGGGCCACGTCCCAGCCGATCCAGCCGTCCGGGTGGAGCGAAGCGATGATGTAGAGGCCCAGGGCCAGGTTGGTGGCAACGGACGCCGGCAGGATGATTCGAAAGAAAACCGCTCCTCGTGCCGGTCGACGCATTTGCTACCCCCCATGAGCGTGGTCCGTTCAGGCCAGAATCGCTCCCCCGGACCATGACACTGCAGAGACTCCAAGCAAATGAGGAAGATGTCCCGGTCGCTGGGCACCGGGTACCAGGAGGCTCTCGTGCGGATGCTCAATCCCAACCGCCTGGTCCTGGCTCTCGTACGAAGGTTCCCATTACCAGTCCTGGGGTTCGAACGTACATTCCGGCCATGATCGTGGTGCCGAACGGGTCCGCGCGCACCAGTCCTTTGACTGGAGCGACCTCATGCGGGCCGCGCACGTTGTTGATCGATCGGCAGGCGCTCTTTCTCGCCGCACTGGGCAGCCTCCTCTCGGCGCCACCCCTCAACGCCACAGTCGAGCATGCCTGCCAGTCGGACGCTGGCCTGACGATTGCTCGTCAGGGGGACACGGACGTCGTTCTCTGCGAACTGCGGGCCGAGCCGCTGCCAGCCCAAGAGCTGGCCGACTTGCTCGGCCGGCAGGAGCCCCGCGTGCCCGTGATCCTGCTCGCCGACTCGGAGGATGAGTCTCTGCTCATGTCCGCCGTCTCTTCATCGGCGGCGGGCATTTTCAACAAGGACTCCGCCTACGAAGAGGTCCTGGTCGGCGTGCAGATCGTGCTGTCCGGCCATCGAGCAGTGGGTGACAGCGTGATGCAGAGGGTGTTGGCCCGGATCGGCAACGAAACGTCCCTGCTACGCAGCTACCCAGGCAGCCTCCTCTCGCCGACCGAGGTGCACATCCTGGCCATGATCGGCGACGCTAAATCGATCTCAACCATCGCCGCCGCTCGCGGCATCAGCAGCAAGACCGTTCGTAACCACCTCGCCAGCATTTATCGAAAGCTCGACCTCCACGGCCGCATCGAGGCGATGCTGATCGCTTCGCGGATGGGTCTGACGTCAGACTGAGTCGAACTTCGAGCATGGCGTCCCGCCGAGGGCGGGACAAACGACCTAAGCGGTAGGCAAATTCCTATTCCTCGACGGGGCATCCAGCGCCAACATCAGCACATGGCACCAGAGGGGGGTGATGTCGGTCTGCGGGTGGTCACAACAGAGTCTGAACTAAAGCTAGGTCAGCTCCTCCTGGCCAGAGGCCTGATCACCGAGGAGCAGCTGGCGCGGGCCCTCGACGTCCAGCGGCTGAACCCGGCCCCCGTAGGGGCGCTGCTGGTCAGCCAGGGGGCCATCGAAGAGGACGCGCTGACTCGCGCCGTCAGCGAGCAGTTAGGCACCGAGGTGGCCGACTTGAAGCACGGCGAGGTGGACGCGGACACAGCGCGCCTGATCCCCGAAGACTTCGCGCGGCGCAACCTGGTACTTCCTCTTCGTCGGGTCAACGGCCTCCTCGCCGTCGCCATGTGCGACCCCGGGAACCTGTCGCTGATCAACGACCTGCGGCTGATGACCGGCCTTCAGATCCAGGCCTACGTGGCGGGCCGCACCGACATCCTGGCCCACCTGAGCCGCGTCCACAGCGTGCGGCCGCGACTTCAGCAAGCGGCCCGCTCCCTGGAGGAGTCCCGACCTCAGATCGGTGTGGAGCGGACCATCACGCTCGACCTCGGCAACATAACGGCGTCGTCTCCGGCGGTCGAGATCGTGAACCTTCTGATCACCCAAGGACTGCGCGACCGCGCCTCCGACATCCACATCGAGCCACAGAAGGATTTCCTGCGAATTCGGCTCCGGATCGACGGCGTCCTCCAGGACGTCGCCCACCTGCCCAACTCGACCGGAGCGGCGCTGGCGTCCCGGGTGAAGATCATGGCCGGCATGAACATCGTTGAAAGGAGGCGGGCCCAGGACGGCCAGATCAGCCTCAACATCGATGGCAGACAGCTCGATGTTCGAGTTGCGACGATCGAGACGATTTGGGGGGAGAAGCTGGTCCTGAGGCTTCTCGATCGCAGCCGCTCATTGATCAACTTGCCACAGCTCGGCTTTTCAAAGCGAGCGTCCGCGGAATACCACCGAATTCTGCACTCCCCCTACGGAATGTTGATCGTGTCGGGCCCGACGGGGAGCGGCAAGACCACCACGCTGTATGCCTCGATCAACGAACTCGACAAGCAGGCCCGCAACATCATGACCATCGAGGATCCGGTCGAGTACATGTTCGACAGCATCAACCAGAGCCAGATCAACAAGCTGGCGGACATCAGCTTTGCCCACGGTCTGCGCGCCATCCTCCGGCAAGATCCGGACATCATCCTCGTCGGCGAGATCAGGGATCGGGAAACCGCCGAGATCGCGGTCCAATCCGCTCTGACCGGCCACCTGGTCCTCTCCTCGCTCCACGCAACTGATGCGGTGGGCGCGCTTCTGCGCTTCATCGACATGGGAATCGAGGGCTTCCTCGTGGCCTCGTCGGTGAACGCCATCGTTGCGCAGCGGCTGGTTCGCAAGATCTGCGAGGCCTGCAGGGAACCGTATGAGCCGGCGGCCGAGGAACTGGACTTCGCCGACTCGCTGGGCCTGCCCGCACCAAAGGCCGTCTATCGAGGCCAGGGCTGCAGCCGCTGCAACATGACTGGGTATTTCGACCGAATCGGCGTCTTCGAAGTACTCGCGATGAATGACCACCTGAAGCGTTTGGTGATCGCCAGGGCGAGTCATCGGGAGATCCTCGAGGCGGCGGTCGCCGGTGGTATGGTTCCGCTGCGCGTCGACGCTTGGGACCGCGTCACCAGCGGCGTCACGACGGTCTCAGAAGTTCTGCGGAGCGTCTACATCATCTGACGGAACGGGAGGGGGAGGAGCCATCGCAAAGTTCGCGTACCGAGCCTATTCGCCGAGGGGCAACCTGGAAGAGAAGCTGGTCGTCGGCGACACCGCAGCGGTCATCCATCGCAGTCTCATCGACAGGGGCTACCGCGTGGTTTCCCTACGCCCGGCCAAGAGCGGCTGGCGTTGGTTGTACCGCGAGCTGCCGACCTTCTTCCGGGTCGGCACTTCCGATCTGATCCTGTTTTCGCGCCAGCTCGCCACCTTCCTGCGGGTTGGAGTACCCATCACGGACGCCATCAAATTGCTGCGGGGCGCATCTGGCTCTGGTGCCTTCAGAGCGGCACTCGACGATATCGGTGACGACCTCGACGCCGGCGAGTCTTTCTCAGTGGCGATCTCCCATCATCCGAGCGTATTCAACAGCCTCTATATAGATATGGTTCGAGCCGCTGAATACAGCGGCACCCTCGATCGGGTCCTGGTGCAGGTCGCCACTTATCTGCAGCGACAGGATCAGGCCTTGAAGAAGCTTCGCAGCGCCATGATCTACCCCGCTGTCATCCTGGTGCTGGCGGTGGGGGTGTGCACCGTGCTAACCGTCTTCGTGCTCCCCAACTTCGTTTCGATCTTCAACGAGTTCCACGCCCAGCTGCCACTGCCGACTCGAATCCTGCTGGGCATCGGTGTGTTCGCAGGGGAGTACCGGTTCCAGATCCTGTGGGGAATGTTCATCGTCGTCGTAGCCATCATCGTCTTCATGGCGAGCCGCCCCGGGCGCATCTTCTGGGACTACACCGTCATCCGCCTGCCCGTGATCGGGGGGATCGTCGTCTACAGCATCATCGAACGCTTCACACGGACCCTCTCGACGATGCTCCGGGCGGGCATCCCGATCAGCCAGACCTTCGATGTGGCCATCGCTTCAACCGGCAACCTGCGCTATCGGAAGGGGTTGGATGCTGTGAAGCAGCGAATGCTTACAGGCGACGGCTTCTCCGCCCCCCTGGAAGCGACGGGGCTCTTCGCGCCGATGATGATCCGCATGATCCGCGTCGGCGAGGAGACCGGCACGCTCGACTCCAGCCTCGAGCAGATCGCCGACTTCCTGAGCGAGGAGATGGACTACAAGGTCCGCAACATGATCTCGCTGATCGAGCCCTCGCTGGTGATCGCCGTCGGCGGGGCGGTCGGGTTCGTGGCCGTCTCGGTCGTCCTTCCAATGTACGGTCTCCTCAAAGCGGTTCATTGAAAGCCTGGTTTTGCGACCGGCGCCGAGCCCAAGCCGGAGCCACGCTGGTGGAGCTCCTGGTCAGTGTGGTGATCATGGGGACGGCGCTGGTGCTCGTTATCGGGCTCTTCAGCACCGGCCTCTTGGACGCCACCATAGCCAAGCGCGATTCAACTGCTCAGGCGGTCATCCAGTATGAGCTGGACCAGATCAGTGGCAGCCCTTATAACCCGGCCGCCCAGCCGTACTCGGAATGTTTTGCAACCGAGAACGGGACGCAGCCAACGGGCCGGCTAGCCTTGCACAGTGACTGCCCTGGCGCTGGCTTTAGCCTGCGCGCAGATGTGACGCTGGCGGCGGGGCCGGCCCCCAACCTTCAGGAATGGACAGTAGCGGTGCTGAATTGGGCGGCCCTCAACCAGATCGGCAGCTCCGTGGCGGTCTACAAGGACAACCGATGAGCGACCGGGTGAAACGGCGCGCCCGCGATCAGGGCGGCTACACGCTTATCGAGCTACTTGTCGCTTCCGCGATCGGCTTGATCGTGCTGAGCGGGTTGACATCCGTGACGCTGTCGTCGGTCAGGGCGGCCAACATCGCTAGCAGCCGGGTGGAGGCCAGCGGGCAGATACGCAGTTTTCAGCTCGATGCCTACACCGACTTCGCCGGCAGCAGCCTGCCCACGCCATCCGGCTGCGGCACCGAGGCCAACCGCTGCACCACGCAAGCCATCAGCCTTCAGGGCCTCCAATCGGGGAACACCCCAACCCCATCGCCGGCGCTCTACAGCGTCACCTATACGTGGAACAGCGCCAAGTTTATGGTCGACCGCAAGCTCGGCAGCAATGCGGCCCGCCATGCGGCTACCAACGTCACCGACTTCTCCTGGTACATAGACGGAACCACGCCGCATCAGACCGTGGTGGTGAGCATGACGGTCACGGTTCCGATTTGCACCGTTTCCCCGCGACCAGCGCTGTGCTACTCCGAGTCGCAAACGCTGCGCTTCTATCCGAGAGTCAATCCGTGAAGGCACAGAGAAGGCGAGCTCAGCAAGGCGGCGTCCTGAGCGGTGTGCTCATCATAACCGCCTTCCTCTCGATCATCGCGGGAGCCGTGATGACCGAGGTTACAACCCACTTTCTGATCTCGCGCAGCCTCGTGAATAAAGTCGCGACGGAAGCGACGACGGCGTCTGCTGTCGAGGCGGCGTTCAACTTCTTGCACAGCGCGCCTAAGCCGCTCGAAACCAGCTGCTCGACCCTGAGCCCACGTGTCGTCACCCTCAACGGTCAGACGGCGGCGGCCACCTACCTGAACTGCGCCGCCGTGATCTCCGGCAGCCCGCCCCCGGGGCTCACGCGACTGCCATCGAACGAGAACTCCTTCGACGTCGACGGTAGCCATGTGGTCCTGCCCGCCTTCAGCCGTGACGAGTACTTGATCGGTGATAGCTCGGGCGATCTCTATGACTACCGCTTCGTCCAGGCCACGTTGCGCTGGTCGTTTTCGCTAGGTGGATCGGTGAGCGGTCCGCCCAGGGCCATGCCCGACGGCAGCCGGATCTCCTACCTGGTACCGGTCTCGGATCCCAACCAACAAGGGAACGGGAACGGCAACAGGGAGAACAACGACACCAGCCAATGCAACAACGACTGCGTCGCCCTCCTGAGCGAGATTCCCGGAACTACGCCGGCTTTCGAGTGCTTCATGGACGCCAGCGGCACCGTGACGGCCGCTCCCGCCGCGGGCCAACGACTCTCCTCCCTGGCCTTCTTCGGCGACGACAACGGCTCGCTTTTCGCCTACCTGGCTACACACGGCGGTAACTGCGCGCCAAAGGGAACTGTGAGTATCCCAGGGAGCAACGCTACGGTCGTGGCCGGCCCGATCGTCTTCCCCGGACCAACCAGCTTGACGGATGAGATCTATGCCCTGGTCTCGACCCGGTCCTCCAGCAAGTTGGTGCATTACAGGTATAGCCAAGGCTCACCCCTGGGCACGTTTGCGGCGGTCGGCAGCCTCACTCTGCCAACTTCCGACGCCAAGGGGCTGGCTCTCGAGAAGGGCAGCCTGCCGGCCAAAGTGGCGATCACATTCGGCGGCGGTGGGGTCACGTTAGTCCAGATCGGCGCCGATTTCAGCCTCAGCCTGCTGGCGAACGGCGGGGTGGGCACGAGCATCAATGACGCCCCTTACTGGTGCCATTGCCCTGGCGGTTCCGATCTGATCGGCGTCGTCGGTGACGGAAACGACACTCTCTACGTCCTCGACGCGAGCTTGAATACGTCAGCTTCGTACGCTGTCGGTAACGGAATCAGCCATGCGACAGCAGCCGATTCAGCGGGCGACTGGTTTGTAGGCGCGAATGACGGCAACCTCTACGAGGTCGTGCCGTCGCCCGGCCAGTCCAGCCTGGTTCTGGGAGCGACTTTCGGACAGGCCGGTCGAAGGTTCGGGACATCGACCCTTGTGGGCGATTGTGGGAGCAACATCTGTGTCTACGGCGCTTCAAGGGACGGTCACCCCTACCTGGCGCGTCTCGACGCCCGCAAAGCGGAGGTGGTCGCCTGCATCACGTCCTCGGCTCCAGCCTGTGATCCCGGGGTCAATCCGCGCCTGTGGGCGCGCGTCGAAGTCGGCGGGACAGACCCACAAGCAGTTCATGTCCGGGGCTGGTCTTACTATTCACCCTGACATATGGCCCTTCCGCGCCTGGCCGTCGACCTCTCCGGCGGCCTGATCCGAGTCGTAGAGGGCGCGCTGGGCGGGCCATTGCGCTGCGGGTCTGGCGGCACCGCGACCGGATCCTTGGTCGGCGGCAGGGTAGTCGATGCCGGTGCAGTCGCAACCGCGCTCCGGCAGCTCCTGGCCCGCACCGAGATTCACCAGAACAAGGCCATGATCGCAGCCAGCGACGCGGTCGCGACTTTCCGAGTCTTCAATTTTCCAGCTGACACGAGCGATCGCGACGTCGATGCCTACGTCAATCGGCAATTGCTCCTGGATCCGGAGAAGATCGAAGTGAAATGGGCCGACATTCAAAGGGGGGGCGGCCAACGGCCCGTTTATGCCGCCGCCTGGGACCGCTCCCTTATCAAAGGCATCACCGAAGCGGCCAAGCTTGCCGGCCTCGAGGCGGTGGTGGTTGAGCTCAAGTCGGCCTGCCTCGCCCGCGTAGCGGCCGCGCCGTCATATGCGATTCTCGATGTGTCCTCCGACTCCGGTGAGATTTTTCTTGTCGATGGCCATCTACCCCAGGTTTGGCACAGTTTCGCGCTCAGCGTCAAGGTTGGTGAAGACCTGACGGCGGCTCTCGCCGCGCCTCTCCAGTCTGTGTTGCGGTTTTACAAAGGCCGAAGTCAGAGCATGTTCGGACCAAGCTCGCCCATCCTGGTTGCCGGGGAGCCGGTTGTATCACCATCTGTAATGAGCGGGCTGTCCAAGCTCGTGGGTCATCCAGTCGAGCCGGTACCGGCACCCGCTCGAGTGCCAACCGACGTTCGGCACGGAGCGTACCTGACTTGCCTCGGCCTCTTGATGAGGAGGACCGTATGAGCGCAAAGCAGTTCGAGACCGGCGAACGCTCGGAGCGCCGCCGTGCCATGGTCGAGTTGAACCTCCTCGGTGAGGCCAAGTCTTTCTCGTTGATCGGTCAGGCGAAGACACGCTCGAGTCTTCTGCGCCGGGGCTGCGGTCTCACTCTTTTCTCTCTACTCGCCGGCCCCGGTTTACTGGCGCTGGCGATCTGGTCGAACCTCCGCTAGACCCTCCGATTTCACACCCGTCCAAATAGGGACCAACGCCCATGACTTGGGCCATTTCCTCTATTTAGATTTGATCACCGAGTTCCCAGACTGAAGCTCGGTCGAACCGAAAGCAGATTCCGCCATGTCGTTCGGATGCGAACGGCTTGAGACTCGATCAGCAAGGAGCCGTGTATGCAGCAGGGATTCTATGGATGGCTGAATAAGAACCTGCGAGGTCGTAAGGGCCAGCAGGGCTTCACGCTGATCGAACTTCTCGTCGTGGTCACCATCCTTGGTGTCCTTGCCGCCATCGTCACCTTGAGCCTCGTCGGTTTGACCACGAACGCTTCCGTCCAATCCTGCAACGCGGAGTACAAAACCGTGCAGGCCGCGCTCGACGCCTACATGGCTAATAACAACCTCGACACGATAGCTTCCGCAACCAATACCAACGACATGACCACCCCGGTTCCGCTCTTCAACAGCAACCCCAGCCCAACCAGCCCGAACTACACGCGCAACGGCACGACCCAGTTCCATTACGACTGGGACACCCACGGGAGGATCACGGTAATCCACGGCCCAAGCGGGTGCAACGTTAAATAGCCCGCTCTTAACACAGCGAGAGGAAGAGGGCGCCGCAACGATAGCGGCGCCCTTCGTTTGTTCTCTACAGTGACCACGCCACGACATGCAGGTTCTGATCCCGTTCGTGATCGTATATCTGCTTCTGGTCGGGCTCTTCCTGGGCAGCTTCATCAACCTGGCCGCGGATCGCATCCCGAGAGGAGAGTCGGTCGTGCGCCCCGCCTCCCACTGCCGGGCCTGCGGCCGCCTGCTCAACCTGGTCGATCTGCTTCCGGTGGCGGGCTACTTGATCCGGGGCGGGCGCTGCGCCAGCTGTAGAACACCGATCGGGTGGGCGGCGCCGGTGATCGAGGCCACGGCAGGCTTGCTTGTTGCCCTCCCATTGGTCTGGCTCGGCCTGCTCTGGGGGGCGCTGGCGGGCGTCGGCCTGGTGGCGCTCTGGGGGGCCGCTGTCGTCGCTTACGCGGTCCGGCGGGGAGTCAGGGAGTAAGGCCTTCGGGTCCGTTCGTACCGGCGCGTATCTCGGTCGGGTGGAGCGAACGGCTGACGGCGTCGGGCTCAGTCACCACACCGGCCCGCAGGAGGTGGCTCAGGGATCGCTCCAGCGTCTGCGAGCCCTCCCGGAGCCCGGTCTGAAGGATGCTGCGGAGCTGGTCGGTCCGGCCCTCTTTGATCATCGACCGCACCGCGACATTGGCGACCAGCACTTCGAAAGCGGCCACCCGGCCGCCACCGACCGCGGGAATGAGCTGCTGATAGATGACCGCGATCAGACAGCTCGAGAGCTGAATCCGGATCTGCTGCTGCTCGGAGCCGACGTAGCTGTCCAGGATGCGGTTGATGGCCTGGGCTGCGTCGTTGGTGTGGAGCGTGGCCAGGACCAGGTGTCCTGTTTCCGCGATGGTGAGGGCTGTCGAGATCGTTTCCAGGTCGCGCATCTCACCGATCAAGACGACGTCTGGGTCCTCTCGAAAAGCGGACCGCAAGCCCTCGGCAAACGTCAGCGTATCCTCGCCGACCTGGCGCTGATCGATCACTGAAAGACGGTGCTTGTGCACATACTCGATCGGGTCCTCGATGGTGATGATGTGGTACTGCTTTGTCTTGTTGAGGTGATCCAGCATCGCCGCCTGAGTCGTGGATTTGCCGCTCCCCGTGGGACCGGTGACAAGAATCAGTCCATGGCGCCTCTCGAGCAGCCGGTGCACCGATTCAGGCAGTCCCAGGAGGTCGAATCCCGGGATCTCCAGGGGCAGCATCCTGAATGCGGCGGCTAGCGAGTTGCGCTGGAAGTAAGCATTGCCGCGGATGCGGGCTCGCTCTCGCCAGGTGAACGCGAAGTCGACCTGGCGTCGCTCCTGGAGCTCTTCCCATTCATCGGGTTGAAGGACGGCGCGCAACAGCTTCGCCATCTCGCTAGGCGTTATCGTTTGAGACTCGCCTTCCATGACCTCGAGCCGGCCGTCCTTGCGAATTCGCGGCGGGCTGCCGCAGCTCATGAGGAGGTCAGAGCCCGACACGCTAACGAGCTGATTGAGGGCATCGTCCAGGGAAATCACAACGGCCTAAATCTAAACGTCGGAGTACGCGGCTAGAAGGGTCGGGACTGGATCCATGGAGGGCGCGTGTCCCGGCCCCAGTCGAGATTGTCCCGAGGCCTTCCAAGCAGGGCAGCGGTGGGTGGGTGTTAAGAACCATTGCGGTCGGCGGGGTGAAGGCTATTCTCGTCATGGGCGGGGAGCGCGAAATGAAAGTCCGGGTGCTGGGCGAGCTGCAGCGTTACACATGCTTCTGCGGTCAGCAAGTCATGGGCCTGCCTGTCTGCGAAGCCTGCGCCAAGGCTATGACTGAAGCGTTCCTCGGCGAGCGCCTCCCCGCCACCATCGACGGGGCTGGGGCCGAGGCCGGCCTGGGCCCACCTCCTCGAGTTGAGAGCCGCGTCGCGACCGTCAGCCTAGCCGGCAGTTAATACCTCCGGACGGGGCCGGTTGGCGGCGATTAGCGCCGCCTTGGCTGACGAGTGTACCCTGGGGGCCGTCTGCTAGCCGCTCGTTGTAGGGACGTGTGTCAGAGCTCATATCACCCTCGGACCCACTGAACGCAGGCCTTCTCTTCTTTAGCTCGGCGTATGCCGGCGCGTTGCTGATCCTCACCCTTCACCATGCCGCAGGCCAACGATGGCCGCTCCCCGCGACGTTGCTGGCGGCCTACGGATCGGCTGGCTGCTTTGCATTGGTAGCCGGGCTAGGCGGCCTCTCGCTGCTGCCGGCGGTCGTCTTCGCACTGATCAGCTTGATTGCGCTCCGCCGCTTCTTGAGGTGGTACCACCCTTCAGGATGGGTGGTGATCCTGACCTCCGCCCAGCTTCTTGTGGTCTCGATTCCCTGGCTCGTGCGATTCATCCTGACCGTGCCCGTGAGCCCGTTGACCCGGGGCCTGATGCTGTCGGCCTTGCCAGTCGGGTTTGCGGTACTGGCCCCCGGCCTGGTGACGGCGTTCGAGTACTGCGAGGTTCTCTGCCGCGATGTCTGGGTGCGGCCGCGGAATCCTCTCCAGTCGCTGCCTCGACGCTTCCATCCGAAGGTCTCATTCCACATCCCGGTCCATGCGGAGCCGCCCGACGTCGTGATTGCCACTCTCGACGCCCTGGATCGGCTCGCATATCCCAACTACGAGGTGCTCGTGGTGGACAACAACACCGGTGACCCGGGCCTGTGGAAGCCCGTGCGGGATCACTGCCGGCGGCTCGGGGGCCGCTACCGCTTCTTCCACGTCGGCCACCTCACCGGAGCCAAGGCCGGGGCCCTCAACTTTGCGCTCCGCCAGGCCGACCCCGAAGCAGTGCTCGTGAGCGTCGTTGACGCCGACTACCAGGTCGAGCCGGACTTCCTGGAGCGGTTGGTCGGCTACTTCGACGACTCGGGCATGGGGTTCGTGCAGACTCCCCACGACTACCGCGCCTGGCAAGACAGCGTCTACTTGAGGCTCTGCCACTGGGAATACCGGACGTTCTTCCACACCATGCTCGTGAGTCAGAACGAGCGCACGGCCTCGATGATCCTCGGCACCATGTGCTTGATCCGTCGATCTGCGCTGGAGGAGAGCGGCGGATGGGCTGAGTGGTGCGTTACCGAGGACTCCGAGCTTGCCATCCGCATCCACGCGCTGGGCTACCGTTCCGTCTATGTCCCGGTCACGTTCGGACGAGGCCTGATCCCGCCGACCTTCAGTGGCTACAAGCGTCAACGGTTCCGCTGGACTTACGGCCCGGTGCAGGAGCTGAAGCGACACTGGCGGCTGTTCCTACCGCGCGGGATGGCACGGCCGTCGCGACTGTCGTGGGCTCAGAAGATCAACCACCTGACGCATGGCCTCGACCCCGCCGCGCTCAGCCTGACCTTGCTCTTTCTGCCCCTGGGAATGGCCACTGCCGGTTCGATGGTCGTCCACCGGGAGGTGATACCGGTTCCCTTCGCACTCTGGCTTCTCGTAACAGTGCAGCTGCTCGGGGGGATCCTGCTGCGGCTGCTGGTGTTCCGATATGTGGTCGACGCATCCTTGGCAGATTGGCTGCGCGCGGCTCTGGCAAGTAAAGCGCTCAGCCACACGAAAGCCCTGGCCGGCCTCCGCGGTTTGCTCACCAGGACAATCGCGTTTGTCCGTACCGACAAGTTCACGCCGGCACCCTCGCTGCAAAGGGCCTTCTCGGGCTCCTGGCTTGAGGCTCTCCTGGCGGTCTGCGCGTTCGGGTTCTCAGCGGTCGCCTTCGGCCAGCTCCCGCGGACTGGCTTGCTTTTGATGGTGTTGATCGGGCTGATTCTGCACGGGCTGCGTTACTCTGCGGCTCCCATCGTGGCGGTTTCGGCTGAGCTGGCCCTGTGGCGTGAGTCCCGCCTGGAGGTCGGCCAAGAGTCACCCCCAGGCGTAGGCCGGTCACCTGCCGCTTAACGCTGAACCCTCGAACCGCTTACTAACTGACAAGCCCTGTGCGAATCGCGTGAAGGACCACCTGGGAGCGGTCGTGGATCTGCAGCTTGTTATAGATGTTGCTCATGTGATTCCGGACTGTCTTGTAGCTGGCGCCGGTGCGCACTGCGATCTCCTTGTTCGACAGACCCTTCGTGGCAAGTTGGAGGACGTCCAACTCACGCACGGTCAGGAGCTGCCTCAAGTGGCGAGGTCCGGACACGACGGCGAACGGTCCGAGAGATCGCGGGAAGAGCTTCAGACCGGCGAGCACAGCGACAATGCTGGAGATCAACGCTTCCGGTTCGAGGCTCGCCGGGACGCAAGCGGACGCTCCTGCGGATAGCAGCTTGATGCAAACATCTGTATCGAAATCATCCTGGACGATGATGTTCACCTGCGGCAGCGATCGCTTCAGCCGGAGGGTTACGTCGATGGTTCTGGGGCCGCCTCCCAGGCTCAGCAGGACCATATCCGGACCCAGAGTTTCCGCCAGCTCTAGAATCTGCGCATCGTTGTTGGCTGCGTGGCCCACAACCTCAATCCGTGGGTCTTCGGGGAGCAAACTCGGAACGCCACCTTCTGGAGCAGGGCGACCGTTCGCGACCAGGACTCGAGCCGGCTGCCCCCACTCACCGGGCTTGGCGCCGATCTCCTGCAGCGGCACGATCACCTTGGTGGTGACGCCCGGGCCCTGGTGGGATTCGATCACGAGACGACCGCCAAGCAGAAAGGCGAGGTCGCGCACTCTCAGCAGACCGTTGGGGCGGTCTCTTGTTGACCGATCGTTCGCCCGATAGCGGCCGTCATCGCTGACGGAAACGATCAAACCGGAGGCGCCTACATCTAGCGATACCTGAACGTAATGCACGTGACTCCGATCAGACTCGACTTCGCTTAGAGCTGATTCAACCAGCTGGAGCAGCAACGAAGCTGTGGTGCTTGGCAGCTCGCGCGGCGGGGCTGCCGAAACTTTGAGTCGGGATGGGATTCCGGTTCGCGCCTGGAAGGCAGGTAACAGAACAGATGCCAGGGTTTCGAGCAGAGCTCCCGACCGGCTCGGCTCGCGCTGCGACCGCGAGCCCACCCGGCGTGGAAGAAGGACCAGCTCCTCGTCAGGTTCGACTATCGGCGAGTTCGAACTCGCCTGAGCGTGTCTTATCACCCGTTGTTCGACGTCTCTCCGAATTGAGACTGTCGGCTCTTATGGTGTCAACGACAATGGGATTCTTGGCCCGGGAACGAGTCATTCTGCCCAGGACCCCGGTCCCAAGCCCCAGAAGGGTGCTGAAAAAGGGCGTCGAGCGCTGAGCCCGATCCTGGCGAGACGAGGCGGCGAAGGCGACGGAGGACCGGAAGGATGGCAGCCGAAGCTGCCTGACTGAGGACCGGACGAGCCGACTGACGGATCGGCCGCCAGGGCGAGTCAGCGCCGACGCCGGGTCTGCGGCCCGGGGACCTTTTTTAAGCAGCCTTCTCAAAAGGGCGCGTCGGACGTCAGCCTGACGGAGCCGGTTGTCGCCTCAATGGTCAGCGTGGCTCGGCCGTCTCCGATGACCCATTCGTGGCCCTCCTTACGGCCTTCCATTCTCACGTGAGCCGAGGTTGTCCGCGTGGAAATCCGCACGCTCGAGCCGGCCTCCAGATTGATCAGGATGCTGCCCGCTCCGCATGAGACGGTAGAGTGGCCGCGATCGAGCCTTCCCCGCAGGCGAATGCTGCCCGCGTTCAATGAAACGGTGAGTGGTCCGACGAAGCCCTCGATGCTGGTGCTGCCGGCCAACGCCACACAGCGGATGGGACCCAGGACATCGCGGATGCGCACGCTCCCCGCTCGTCCTTCGACCTCGAGCGAGAGGTTGGGGTTCATGCGCACTCTCAAGGATTCGCCAGAATCAGCGCGGCTCGACTGGTGATCCTGGCGGTGAAGCCTCATCCTCCCGCCGTCGCCATCGCGGCGGACACCGTCAATCACCAGAGTGTCGCCGTCGCGGCGGGACGCAGACGCTCCGACGGCGATCGCCTCGCGGATCGCGGCATCTCCGATGACGTCAGCGTTGGCAGTCGTACGTACGACGCGGACCTGGCTGACGCGCCGGCGCTCCGTCGGGGCGACGCCGGAGGTGTCGCTTACGAGGTCGTCCAGGATGCGTCTGCCGTCTTCGGGACTGAGATCCCCGCGAGCGACGCGATCCAGTAATTTGCGCTTCTCGTTCTCCACGATGAGACGTTGGGTCTCGTCTCCGATCATGAGACTTCTTCACCGAGGAGAGGTCGCCCGTCTGCATTGTCAGATGCCTCGGGCAGCGCTTTAGACAGGACCGGGTAGAGAACCATGGCTATGACCATTCCCCACACGACCACTGGAATCCAGGGCACATAGAAATTGACGAGGAAAGCGCTCGCCGCAGCAAGCGCCCAGGTCAGGAATGGGGCCGGCCGGTAGTCAGGCAGGTTCGCCAGCTGAGCCAGGCTTCGCCGGTGAACGTAAAAGTAGTCGGCGATCAGGATTCCGCCGACGGGCGGGATGATGATGCTCATGAAGTTGAGCCAATTGATGAAGTAAGCCCAGACGCCGATTGCCGCCACCAGGGTGCCGATGCCTCCCAGCACGACAGCGGTGCGCCGCATGTCCCAGCGGACTATGTGGGACCAGCCCACGGCCGAGTTGTAGAGACAATGCGAGCACACCGAACCGAGATTCGCGAACAGGAAGACCACAGCCAGCACGGCGATCAGGCCACCTTTGTTCGCCACCAGGCGGAAAAAATCGACGCTCGCCGTGCTGGTTCCGGCACCGGCGACCACACCGCCCATCAACATGGCAATACCGTTTGCGAACGGAAACGCGCTGAGAGTTGCCAGCAGCGCGTCCGACGGCGTCCTGGCCCAGCGGGTGAAATCCGCGGTCATCGTGCCCGAGCCGATGAAGGATGCGACAACCAGCGAAATTCCGACAGCAAAAGGCATGGCCTTGCTGGGCGAGCCCGCATACGCGGCGATCGTGGCCCACCCTTTCTCCGATGCCGCGCTGTAAACGGCGTAGGCGCCAAACAGAACGAAGAGGGGCGCGGAAACGACGCCGATCCAGGCTAGCGCGCGCACGCCGAATAGCGTGATGACAACGTAGAGGGTTCCTGCCAGTATCACCACCGGGATGGATGGCCAACTGAAAGCTCCGTTGAGGCTCACCGCGGTGAGACCCGTTTGCACCGTGAACCAGCCCAGGACGATGGTCGACAGCAACCCTGAGGCAACCAGATAGCCCTTTTTGCCGAGTGAGATCGATGCCAGCAGGGCGAAGCTGAGCCCATACCGCTGCGCAAGCACGCTCAGCGCTCCCACGTAAGCGAAGAGGACCAGGTTGCCAAGCAGGATTGCGAGCACTCCCCGCTGGAATCCAAGCCCCTCGACAACCAGCGAGCCTATCAGCGCCATGGTCAAGACCATCGGAAACCCGAGCCAGACCAGCGAGACGGAGGCCAGGCTCTTCCGCGCCTGCTGCGGCACGGGCCCGTGCTCGTACTCGGCTTCCAGTACGGCCGGCTGGACTTCGGTCTCGCGTGCGCTCGGGGCGTCCAGCTCGATGCCCTTCATTTGGAATTACCGCCGCGGTACTCCCCCGGCTCGCCCGGGGATGAGGTCAAAGAACCGGCAGGTTCTGAGACGCTGCCAACCAAACTCCGGACTGCCACCCTGTCGCGCTCGGTCGCCTCTGCCATGACCTGCAGCTCCTGGATCAGGCCACGGAGGTCGGCTTGATGCTTCAGAAGCTCGTCCTCCAGACCATAGATACGCCCGTCGAGTTCTGCCCTCTGCCGCTCAGCCCCTTCCGCCCTGCGGATGAGGGCGGCGATTTCCAGGTCTTTGGCGGCCAGCTGGCTTTCGTAGACCTTGGCCGTTTCCGCTGCCACGGCTCTCAAGTCGGCGATGCAGTCGGCCCGAGCGCGTTCGAGTGCCTCGAGGCTGGCGACGTATTTCAACCCGATGCGTTCGATGACCACTTCCACCGCACCAGAGCCATTGGCGCCGGCCGTGGCGGTGGCGGTGGTCGGAGTGATGGCGGTGGCGCTGGCGTTCACGAATACCGGTTCGCCAGGTAGCGCAACTGCCGGCTCTCTGACGGGCTCGCGCGCAGGCTGGGCGGCGGTTAGCTTGGCTTCGCGCAAGAACAGTGAACCAACCAGTGCCACGCAGACGAGGACTCCCGCTGTCAGGTAGACGTCGTGGAGCGCATTGGCGAGTGCCGTGAGGTGCGCAGGAAGAGCCAGCAGACTGAGCTCGGATTGGAGGTCACCCGACCAGCGCTGAGTGAGAATCGTACCCAGTATCGCCACCGCGAAGGTGCCCCCGACCGCGCGGAAGAATTGGACCTGACCTGAGGCTACTCCGACAATCTGGCGCGGCAGGCTGTTCTGAACCGTAAGCATGGTCAAGGGATATGTCGTGCCAAGTCCGAGCCCGATCATCAGCACGTCACCGATGGCAGTCAGACGGTCAGTGTCCACTGTCACTGCGGACAGGTTCCAAAGGCCCATGATCATGAATGCGATGCCGAGGACCCCAAGCCATCGATATCGAACGATGTGCTGCATCGCGAACCCGGTGGCGACCGCAGCTGAGATCTGACCGAGACTCATCGGAATTGTCAGCGCACCGGAGAAGGTGGGCGAGAGACCCAGGACTCCCTGGAAGAGTAGGGGGCCGTAGATGATAGTCGCGAACATTCCGAAAGCCGTGAACATGACGATCAGAACCGGGATCGTGAAGCTGCGAATCTTGAATAACCAGAGCGGAACGATCGGCGTTTTAGTCCGGCTTTCGATGAAGAGGAAGGCCCCCAGCATCACGGCTGTCAGCACAAGCAGGCTGTCGACCAGCGGCGAGGCCCAGCCCTGCGAGCGCGCCATCGACAAAGCCACCATCAGCGGGGCCATGAAACCAATCAGAGCCGCTGCACCCCGAAAGTCGATGTCGCGCCAGGATGCCTTGGTGCGCGAATAAGGCATGGCGATTGCTACGAAGAGGACCGCGACTATCGCCACCGGAACGTTCACGTAGAAGACCCATCGCCAGCTCACGTAGTCCGTCAGCAGGCCGCCAGTGGGTGGGCCAAGGATCGAGGCCACGCTGAAGACGCTCCCGAGCAGGCCCTGGATCTTGCCTCGCTGCTGCGGTGGGTAGAGGTCGGCAACCACACTGAAAACCGTGCCGAAGATGAACCCGGCGAAGAGTCCCTGGAAAGCTCTGAAGACGATGAGCTGGGTCATCGTGCCGGCCAAGCCGCAAAGCGCCGATCCGCCCAGAAATCCAATCATGGCGACCAGAAGCACTGGCTTGCGGCCAAAAAGGTCACCGAGCTTGCCTGCGATTGGCGTCATGCTCGTGGAGCAGACCAGGTAGGCGGTGATGACCCAGGGGTAGAGCTCGACACCGTGCAGTTCGGAAACAATTCGAGGCAAAGCGGTTCCCACGACCGTCTGATCTAGCGCCGCCAGCAGCAGCGCCAGCATGGTTCCCCCGGTAGCCAGGATGAGCCGCCGGCGCGGTATCTCAGTCGACGTGCTCATCCAGGCCATTTCTTTCACCCGACGTCAGCCGCCAGAGGCCGCATTCTTGGAATCGCAGGCCTGGCTGGGAAGTACGATGACGCGGCCTTCAGGCGTAACCAGCTGGCATGTGGATGTGGAGACGGGAGGCGCGACAACCGTAGGAACGTGAGCGCAGGCCGCGATTGGCAGCTGGATCAAGTTGCCCTCTGATGTGGTCACCTGGCATTTCGTGTCCGAGCTCAGTGACGGACCGTGTGCGCAGGCACCATCGGGCAGCTGAATGACGCCCGACGGTGTAGTCAGTTGACAGGAGGCGGTGCTACCTGGCGCCGTGGTCGTGGACGGTGTTGTAGTCGAGGCCGGAGCGGCGCCTGCTGTAGGAACGTTCGCGCAGGCGGCGGTCGGCAGCTGGATCACGTTGCCCTCCGATGTGGTCACCTGGCAGGTGGTGCCGTCCGGACCAAGCGCCGGAGTGTCCGCGCAGGCCCCGTCGGGCAGCTGAAGGACGCCCGCTGGTGTAGTCAATTGACAGGAGGCGGTGCCCGTTGGCGCCGTGGTCGTGGACGGCTCGTGCGTACAGGCCGGGCTTGGCAGCTGAATCGTCTGCCCTTCCGAAGTGACGAGCTGGCACGAGTCACCCGAGACCGTCGGCGGAGCGGCGGCCTGATCGGCACGCGGTGCGGAGCCAGGCAGCTGCCGCGTGGCTAGCCCATAAACTACGCCCACCGCTACGGCCAGAACAGCCAACGCCGTGACCGCGATTGGAAGTCGTCTCATCGCTCCTCCCGTTCCCACTGCCGCCCAGCCTTTAACGAGTGACCATCGGCGGCTGTCGACCCGGCCGCCAGACCTTTGCCATCGAGGTATGCGATGGCCCGATCGAGCCATTTGATCTCCGCCGCGAGGTGCTCGGCCCAGCGTTCGACGCGAAGTCGTGCGAAGAAGGTGTCGCCGGCCTCTGGCAGAACCTCGGTCAGGAGCTGATGAGCATCCTCTTGGGCACCGAGGATCATGTCCCGCCGGCGGTGCAGCTCTTCGCTGACGACTGCAGGTGGTGCGGCATCTCCGAAGGTCAAGGCCGCGTTCAAAGAGTCGGAGTACTCGGAGGTGGCGCGAAGGTGATCGAGGAGCAGCTTCTGCAGACGGGATTCGCCCTTTGGCGTGATCGAATACGCCTGCCGCTCGGGCCAATTACCTTCGCGCTCCGCCCTGGCGGCTATACAGCCCTGGTCCTCGAGCCTGGCGAGAGCCTTGTACAGGCCGCTGGGCGCCAGACGTATGTAGTCGCTCATGTTCTGGAGCCGCACCGTGCGCAGCAGCTCGTAGCCGTGGGCAGGTTTTCGCTTGAGCAGTCCCAGGATCACGAGTTCCATGCTCGAAGGTACTTCCATGGAGACTACTCTAGCACAAACTAGTCTCCAGGGGAATACCTTCCCCATGGTGCGCGGCGCGGCGAGCCAGCTTGGCTGCCGGTGGTAGCGCGTGTCGAGGCCTCTGTCGCCCCTTCCCGGTGGCAACCCGCGACCAAGCACGCCTGACCTCCTCCTCACACAGGGTCTTCCTTCGGACGATGAGCGGGAGCCAGGACCCACCTGAGCACGGCGCCCATCCCGTCGAGTGAACTAATGGACCTGCGGCAGAAGGACGTCGATCGTCTGAATGATCGACCGGCGTTGGTTCCGCAGCACCACCCTCACGCAGGCCGCGTTGCCGAGGCAGCTGTTTCTGCTTGCAAGCGGACCGCGAGTGTCGGCGACGTTGAGAGCTACGGAATTGTTGCAGCCGTTACCGCCGCAGCCAGCGTTGACGTTGGCGCCCCCGACATTGGACTCGACAGAATTGTTGCAGCCGTTGCCGCCGCAGCCGGCGTTCACTGTAAGCGGTGCGGTGCCGTTCAAAAGCATTGCGAGGATGACGTTAGAGCAGCCGTTACCGCCGCAACCGCCGTTGATGGCGAGAGGCGCGCTGCCGTTGGTGACATTGAGGACGGTGAGGTTCACGCAACCGTTGCCGCCGCAGCCGCTGTTGACCGTCACAGCATCGTTGGCATTGTTGACGAAGGTGACCGTCAGGTTGAGACACCCATTGCCGCCGCAGCCGGTGCTGACCGTCGCCGGGGCGTTTGCATTCCAGATACTGGTGAAAACGAGGTTGGCGCAGTCGTTCCCGCCGCAGCCCCCGTCGACGGCGAGCTGCGCGTTGGCGTTCCAAATGGCCGTCCCTATGAAGTTGGCGCAGTTGTCGCCACCGCAACCGGCGTTGATGGTCTGAGGACCATTTGCGGTCCAGACGATCCTGATCATGACGTCGGTGCAGCTGTTGCCGCCGCAGCCGCCACTGATCGTCAGCGGTCCGGCGTGCTTGACCTTTGTCGACACCTCGTTCACACAGACGTTGTGGTCGCAACCGCGGTTGAGCATCCCGGGATGGCTGCCTTGTGCGTGAGCCGGGGGAGCGCCGATAGTCAGCGAGATTAATACCACGGTACCGATTGCAAGCGTGAGACAGGCGAGCCTGAGCAGACGCCCTGGACTGCTGTAGGCGGCCGTTCTCAATGACGGATGCTCAATCTCCCTCACCCCGGTTGTAAAGGCTTGATAGCTCACCTGGCCGTCCCTTCAAAGACTGCTTTCAAGCCCATCGGCACCGTGAAAGCCTTGGGCCGGCCCCAGATGAGGACCACGATAAGCGTCAGCAGGTACGGCAACATGTCGAGCAAGAACGGCGAGGTTTGAGCCCCGCGAACCTGGAGTGCCAGGCCCAACGCAACCGAGCCACCGAAGAGCAGCGCGCCCACGATCGTCCGGAGCGGATGCCAGAGCGCAAAGATCACGATCACCACGGCCAGGAATCCGCGCCCTGCTGTCATCCCGTCCTGCCACGTCCTTGTGAACGAGAGCGCCAGCTGAGCCCCTCCGACAGCGCCGAACATGCCGGCGATGGCCAGGGCCTGGTACTGGATGGCCGAAGGGTTCAGGCCCGCCGCAACGGCTGCGGTGCGATCCTCTCCCACCGCGCGTAGCCGGAGGCCCCACCGCGTACGAAATAGCGCCAGGAAGACAACCAACGCGAGCGGGACCATCAGATAAACGAGGATGTCCTGGCGCAGGATCTGAGCGAGAGGACCGAGGATCGCCACACCAGGAAGCTCGATCTCCGGCAGGCCGTTGATGTGCGACCCGACAAAGCGGCTGCCAAGCAGCGTGCTCAAGCCGGCGCCCAAAATCCACATCGCCACGCCGGTGGCCAGCTGGTTGGTGCGGCGCTGGATGACCAGGGCGGCGAACACCAGGTTGAAACAGCCTCCGGCCAGGGCCGCCACGACGATTCCGGCCACAACGTTGCCTGTGATGGCGGTGACGACGAAACCCACCGACGCCCCGACCAGCATCTGGCCTTCGACGCCGAGGTTGACTACGCCCGCTCTCTCGCCAATCACCTCTCCTAGAGAGGCGTAAAGGACTGAAGCCCCGGACGCGATTGCTCCGGCCAGGATTCCGATAATCACCGCTGTCGTCATCGTGCAACCCTCACAGTTCGGCCGGCCAGTACCACGAGCAGGATCAAGGCCATCAGCACATTGACTGCCGCATAAGGCAGCCCCTGGGAGATCTGCAAGATGTCCCCACCGGTGATCAGCACCGCCATCAGAAAAGCCACCGCTATGATTGCCCAGGGCCGATGACCGGCGAGCCAGCTGACCAGGAATCCGACGAACCCGTAGCCGGATGAGAGCCCGGGGCTGAGGCGGTGGTAGACTGCCGAGGCTTCGGCCATACCGGCCAACCCGGCCAGTCCGCCGGCTACCGCGAGTACCAGGACGATATACCAGCCAATCGGTATGCCGTTTCGGCGAGCAGCTTCAGGATTGCCGCCGATAGCCCTGATCTCCAGTCCCCAGCGCGTTCGCTTGAGCACGAAGTAGAAGATCGTCACGGCCACCACAGCGATGGCGATCCCCAGGTGAATCCGGGTGCCGAAGAAGGTGGGCAGCCAGCCGGCTGCGACGAATTGGGCGCTTTGCGGGTAGTTGGCGCTCGCCGGGTCGCGCCATGGTCCGAAGACGATGACTTCGATGGCGAGAATTGCAACGTAGTTCAGGACCAACGTGGAGAAGACCTCGAGCAGCCAGCCCTTCGCGCGCAAAAAGGCCGGAATTGCGGCCCACAAAGCACCGCCGGCGAATCCCAGCAAGCCCATGAAAGGCAGCAGCAGCCAGGCCGGCAGGTGCGTGAACGTAAGCGCACCCCAGGAGGCGAAAAGCCCGCCCATGTAGAGCTGTCCTTCGCCGCCCACGTTCACAAGACCAAGGCGCGCCGGGAGAGCCACGGCGACGGCCATGATCACCAGCGGGATCATCTTTGTGATCACCTCTGACATGCCATAGCTGCTCGCCAGGGTGTTGTTGAAGATGTCGCTGTACGCCTGGACGGGGTCTCGCCCATAGGCCAGGAGAATGACCGAGAAGATGCCAAACGCGAGCGCGATCCACGCCGCCCACTTGAGCGGCGCGGCCAGGTTCTGCAACCGTTCGCGTCTGAAAGCGTCGGCAAGCGGATTCCGTACGACGTGCACGTCTGCCATGGTCAGTCTGTAGCCCCCGTCATGACCCGTCCGACTTCATAGGCGGTTGTGTTTTCTGGCTTGAACGTGCCCGCAATCTTGCCCCCACGGAGCACGAGGAGACGATCGCTGAGAGCGAAAAGCTCGGCGAGATCCTGGGAGACGAGAAGCACCCCTTGGCCGGCGTCGCGCGCCGCCATGAGCAGGTCTCGAGTCTGCGCGGCGGTAGCAACATCCAAGCCACGACAGGGATCGAAAGCGATCACCAGCTTCGGATTTGAAGCCAGTTCCCGCGCGATGATGAAACGTTGGAGGTTCCCGCCGGATAGGTTTTGAGCGGCCGTGGTAGGCGGCGGGATCTTCAGCCCGAGCCGGTCGAGGGTATCGCTCAGGTGCGATCTCACGGCGGGCCAATCCATGGAGAAGCCGCCTTGCCGGCTGTACGCCGCCGTGCCCGCGAGCGCCATGTTTTCCTGCAACGACATCGCCGGCACGACCGCCATCCAGATCGGGTTTTCCGGGATGAATCCCACGCCCGCGGCGCGGGTCCTCGCCACGGACCAGCCAGTCGCGTTCTCTCCGAGCAGGAACCTCCCGCCGCTCGAGCTTGGCTGGACTCCCAGGATCGCGTCACCGAGCGCGGTCTGCCCGTTGCCGGGCAGCCCGGCGACACCGACGATCTCGCCTGGACGGACAATCAGGTCGATCCCTTTCAAGCTGGGCGCTTCGTTCGAGCTTCGAGTCTCGATTCCGCGTAGCTCCAGGAAGGGCGCGACGTCCTCGCTTGGCGCTGGCTTGCGCCGGCGCGGCTGCTCGGGAGGAGCGGTTCCGAACATCATGGAGATGAGGCTGTCCTGGGTCGCCCCCGCGACCAGCATGGTTCCGCTCACAGTTCCTCGGCGCATCACGGTGATGCGATCTGCGCTCCGGAGGACTTCATCCAACTTATGCGTGATGAAGATCACGGCGAAGCCGCTCTCCTTGAGGCGGTCAAAGACCTGCAAGAGCCCATCCACCTCGTGAGGCGGTAGCACGCTGGTCGGCTCGTCGAAGACGAGCAGCCGCGCACCCGCGAGCAACAGTTTCAGCACCTCGACCTTCTGTTGCTCGCCGATCGACAGCCTCCCAGCCAGCTGGTTGGGGTCGATGCTGAAACCGAACCGGTTCGACAGCTCTTCGATCTCGCGCGCGATCTTTCGTTTGTCCATGATCAGGGGCAGGTCACGCAGAAAGAGCGCGATGTTCTCGGCCACGCTGAACGCCGGGATGAGCGTGAAGTTCTGGAAGACCATGCCGATGTTGAGCCGGCGCGCGTCGTACGGGGTTCGAATCTTGACCGCCTGGCCGTTGAGCAGCACCTCGCCCGAGTCGGCCCTGTAAAAGCCGTACGCGACTTTCATCAAGGTGCTCTTGCCCGCGCCATTTTCACCCAACACTGCATGGACCTCACCGCCGAAGATGTCGAGGTCCACGGCGTCGTTGGCGATGAGGCCAGGAAACTTCTTGGTGATGGACCTTAATGCCATCATCGGTTGCAACGGCGGAGACGGCGGCGGTGATTCGACAGCAGCAACTTCAGTTGTCATCTGCTCCCCTCAGGCGGTTCCGTATCGCTTCGAGAAGGCGGCCAGCGCCGCCTTGAAACATTCGATTGAAGGCCGGACAAGCCCGGTTCCGAGGTTGCCGTAGCCGGGTTCGCGGTGAGCCATGGCGGAGTCCAGAATGGGCACGATCCCCGTCTCCACGACCTTTCGAATGTCGATCCCGACCGGCACTCCCTTGAAATCGAGAGCCGGAATCTGGTAGTCCGGGCTGACGCCGACCGTGATGTCGTACATCTGGCGGCTGTATGCGAGGGCTTCCTCGAATGTGCCACCTGTCTGCGCCAGAATCCCCGGAGCTCCAGCCAGGCAGAAGGCGCCCCATCCGACCGTTTCAGTGATAGTCGAATCACCCATGTCCCCGCCGATATCCGCTTCGGAGTAGCCGGGCATCAATCGACCTTTCGGTCGTCCGGCAGGCGCCGTGAACCATTCGTCACCGAGGCCGCTGACGCGGATGCCGAACTCAGTCCCGTTGCGGCACATAGCCGTGACGACGGTGCTGTATTCCACGTTCCGAGCCGGATCGGCCGCGCTCTTGGCGGAGGCCATCGAGACCGGCAGGAAGAGGAAGTCGTTAAGTGAGAGATAGATGAGCCCCTCCAGCAGCTCTTCCGTCGCCACCCCGGCCCGCACCATGTGGGGGGGCAAGGCTTTAGCGAGCAGGCTCGAACCGGCGATCGGCCGGTTATGTATCTCGTCTCCCATCTGGAGGGCCTTAGCGATCAGCGGCTTGAGCTTGATGCCGCCTGCCTGGCGGACGCCACGGGCCAAAGGGGGAGCCTGGACATCGCGCCAGCTCCTCAGAATCGCCACCGACTCCTCGCTGTAAGCGCCAAACTGCTGAAGCCACTCGGCTGGGCGGCAGTAAGCCCGGTTGCCGTACGTCGCGTTCTCGACGACGTAGACAGGAAGCGACCGAGACGTTGTGCCGGCCATCGGGCCGACGGCGTCGTGGTGATGGTTGGGTTCCAGAGTGATCTTTCCGCTGCTGAGCACCTCGATCGCTTCGTCGACGTTCGCCGCCCAACCCTCGAAGAGCGCCAGGGCAATGCATGAGCCTCTCTGCGCTCCTGACATGTGCTCCCAGTCGACCGGCGGACCGGCATGCAGGATCATCTTGTCCTGCATGCCGGGGATGACGTCTCCAGCTGGAGCGATGTCGACCAGCACCGGGTCCGCGTCGACTATCCGCTTGAAGACCTCGGCGTTAGCGGCATCGACCTTCTGCTTAATCGTGTCGACTTCGACGGCGCTCATTTGGTCTGACCAATGACGCCCTGGGCTAGCCAGTCACAAGTGTTGATGAAGGTGCCCTCTGCCGCGGGGGTGGTTATCTCATCAGCCTTGATTCGCAGCTTGCCCTGCTGGTCATAGACAGGGCCCTGGAAGACGTGTTTGGTACCGGCGAGGAACGCGTTTTGCTCGCTGGCGACCTGGTCCCGCACGGCCTGCGGCACGCTCTTGCCCCAGTCTGCGAGCTTGACCGTTCCGCTTCCGAGTCCGGGCAACAGGCTCTGGCTCTTCCAGGTACCGGCGATCGTGTCGTTCGCGAACTGCGTGAACATGTCACCCCACTCGAAGGTGACGCCACTGACCCAGCCCTTTGGTGCGAACTGGCTGACGCCGGCGTAGTGGTACCCGATCGAATGGATACCGCGCTTCTCGGCGGTCTGGACGACCGTGATCGGTGAGTCCACGACCATGGTCACAACGTCCACCCCTTCGTCCGCCAAAGCGTTGGTTGCGGTGGCTTCCTTGCCGGGGTCGACCCAGGAGCCGTTGAAGACGGCGTGAGTCGTCACATTGGGATTAACCGATCTTGCGCCCTGGTGAAACGCATTCACGGTGGCCAGGATCTGCGGGATCGGGAAGCCCGCCACGAAACCGAGCTTGTTGGTCTTGGTCGCCTTGCCGGCGGCCATACCCAGCAGGTAGCTCAGATCATGGCTGGAGGCCCAGTAGGTTCCGAAGTTGTCCGCCGACTTGTAACCGGCTGGATGCTCGAACTTGACGTCTGGATACTTCTTGGCGACATTCAGGGCGAAGTCCTGATAGCCGAAGCTCTGCGGAAAGATGAGCTTTGCCCCCTGGCGAATCATGTCTTCCATGACGCGCTCGGCGTCAGGCCCTTCCGGAATGTTCTCGGCCTCGAGCAGCTTGATGCCCGAGACATTCGACATCATCTTCGAGAGGCCGGCGTGCTGCGCCTCGTTGTACCCCGCGTCCTTCACGGAGCCGACATGGAGCGCGCCGACGACCAACCGTGTCGATCCAGAAGTAACTACCGCGCTGCCACCGCAGGCGCTAATGAGTAAAGCCGCGCCTGCTATAGCAAGCGAAACCCGGTTCCAGTACTTCATGTGCCCCTCCCTTGTTTTGCAACTGCCTTTGCGGCCCTGCCGGCGGACGCCAATTCTCCTGACGCAGGAACCAAAGCGAGTCCCGCCAGACGGTCGCGCAGGTCAAGACCTATCGCTGACGCGGAGTCTGCTGGACGGTTGGGCCGGGACACAATAGAGCGCTTGGCCTAGGACCGTGTTTCTGGGAGCGGCGAGCTCGCTGCGTGGCACTGGCTAGTGAGCGAGGTTAGACAGCCTCAGGCCGCAGGGAGGCGGCGATGATCGCGGTCCATTAACCGCGCCGACGCTTGCACTACGTGCAGGCAGTTAGGACTTCTGCCACACAAATTGGCAGTCGACGAACGGAGTTCGGACTAACTCTTAGGTATTGGTGTGACCCCGAACAAGTTCAAGCTGAACGAGCAGAAGTCGGCGAATACGAATTGGTTGTTGACCTTTGGCGGGTTGTTCCTGGCCCCGATCGTCCCGGTTCCGATGTCACCAGGGCCCGGTCCCGAGGCTGTTCCTCCAGTGGGTGGCCCCTGCGGTGGCGGGCCACTTGTCGGGGGACCGGAGTTACTCGGGAAGAATCGGAAGAAAAAGCGAGGACTGCCGAGCGAGCCAGTGCCCGGGGGCTGCCCGGAGACACGCTCCGGTCCGAGGAAGGTGCTGCCGATGACGCCAGCCGGATTGTTGATGGTAATCGTGTCCGTTACCGTCCCAATCCCGGTCGATGCAGGGACCTGGATTGGTCCAAGGTTCATGTGAACAGTGAACAGGGTTGAGCCGGCATTGGTGATGCAGCCGGCGTTTACAAACGAACCATCCGCCAGCGACGCGGCGTCGCGGGAGATCTTGAGCATGCCGACCCAGCTATTGTTCGCGAACAGTGAGTAGGTGAGGCCGGCGTAAGGCGGGTTCGCCAAGGCTGGGCTCGCAAGAATGGCCACCCCGATGACGACGAGAGCCGACAATGGCTTCAGGAACTTCATACGGATAGCTACGGTCCTCCGTCATGTCGGATGCAGACGTCAGAGAGGAGTTACCACCCTTGCCTGGCAGGCGTCAATGGGTCAACTGCCCTGACCGTGAAGACATCGCGGTAGAGCAAATGTCCTGGTTGAGCCCGCTAAGGTAGCGCTTGATGGCGCGCATCAAGGATCGAGGACGACGAAGCGGACGGTTCGACCGCAGAGGGCCTTCGCCGCCGTGCGCTCCCGCTCGATGGCCGGCAACGTGCCCGACATCATGCGCACGATGAGCCAGCGGCCAGACTTCATGCTCGCCATCGAGGCTGCATCGCAAACACACTTTTCGGATGGCTATCTGACTCGGGCACAGCACGAGATGATCGCCTCCTGGGTGTCCGCACTCAACCGCTGCCACTATTGACTGACCAGCCACACTTGGTTCCTGCAGTTGCAGGGCGAGCAGTTCAGCGAAACCGCCCGGGCGCTGCGCGACGGCGACCTCGACGCCGCCAAGGTGACGCCGGCGGAGCGCCTCCTGCTGGAGTTCATCAGCACGCTGACGCGCCACGCTTACAAGATCACCGATGAGCAGGTACAGGGACTCCGCGACGCGAGTTGGAGCGACGAGCAGATCGCGGAGGCTGTCTACATCGGGGCGCTCTTCAACCTCTTCGTGCGACTGGCCGACGCTTTCGACATCCACCCGCCGCCCGAGCGCGAACTCGGTGGCGACGTACCTCGCGCAGTGCGACCTGATTCGCGCTGATCAGGGCGCTACGACAAGCTTGCCCCGAACATGACCGGAACCGATCTCAGTGACGGCTTGGACGGCGTCCTCCAGCCGGAAGGTCCGGATCGCCGGCCGCTTCAGCTTGCCCGCCTCGACGTCCTCGGCCAGGCGGTCCAACTTGTCGGTCGTCACCCGAGTCCTCACATTCACGGCCTTGATGCCCAGCGAGGCCAGAGCCTCGGCGTCGGCGCCGCCGGCCATGGAGAAGAGGTGTCCACCTTTGCGCACCAGCTCCGCCAGGTGTTTGTTGGCTTCCTTGTCGCCGACCTGATCGAAGATCGCCGCGATCCCCTCGGGATGGGCGGCGCGAAC
>CATPBK010000078.1 GCA_955652705.1 Candidatus Dormiibacterota bacterium
CCCCCCCCCCCCCCCCCCCCCCCCCCCCCCCCCCCCCCCCCCCCCCCCCCCCCCCCCCACCTTCGAACGGATGCTGGCGGCCCAGGGCGGCCGGCTCGAGGAAGGCCTGCCGGAGGCGGCGATCCGGCTCGAGGTCAAAGCCGAAGCCGGCGGTTGGGTCGAGGGCATCGACGCCCTCGAGGTCGGTCTGACCAATCTCGCCCTCGGCGCGGGCCGGATGCGAAAGGAGGACCGCATCGACCCGGGCGCCGGCATCAGCATCGAGCGCGGGGTCGGCGAGGAGGTGCGCGCGGGTGACGTGCTGGCGGTCATTCACGCGGCGAGCAGTGCGCTTGCCGAGGCCGCGGCGCCCCGGCTGCGCGCGGCCTGGCGGCTGGCCGCGGCGCCGGTCGAGCGACCGCCCCACGTGCTGGAACGCATCGCTATCTAGAATTTCGCGGACATGGCCGACCGCAAGTACCACGTCGGGCTGGCCGCGGGCGAGGTCGGGAAGTACGTGCTCTACCCGGGCGATCCCGCCCGGACGGCCGTCATCGCCAAGTTCCTGGACGGCGCCCGGGAGGTCGCTTTCAACCGCGAGTACCGGACTTTCACCGGCTCCGTCGCGGGCGAGCCGGTCTCGACCGTTTCGAGCGGCATGGGCGGCCCTTCGGTCGCGATCGGCATGGAGGAGCTGCGCGAGCTCGGCGTCCACACGATCCTGCGGGTCGGCACCTGCGGCGCGATGCAGCCGGGCATCCGGATGGGTGATCTGATCATCGCGACGGGCGCTGTCCGCACGGAAGGCACCGGCGACGCCTACGTGCCCAAGCAGTTTCCCGCCATCGCCAACCATGACATGGTGAGCGCGCTGGTCGAGTCGGCTCGGGAGGCAGAGGCGCCTCATCACCTGGGCATCGTCCGCGCGGTTGACGCCCTCTACTCGGACCTCGTCCCCGAGACGATGCCGATGGCGGCCGAGCTGAAGGAGGAGATCGCCATGTGGTCCCGGGCCGGCGTCCTGGCGAACGAGATGGAATCCTCCACTCTCTTCGTCGTAGCGGCGGTCCGCCGGCTGCGGGCCGCCTCGGTCCTGCTCTGCGTCGACGAGATGGGAGCTGACGAGATCCAGCCTGTCGACCCCTCTTACATGGAGCGCATGCTCAAAGTTGCCGTGAGCGCCATCCGCCGCCTGATCGAGCAGGACCGTGCCGCTCCGCGTCAGTAGCCACCCGTTGGTGGCCGACTCGGTCGCTCGCCTGCGCGACAAGGACACGGAGCCGGACGAGTTCCGGACCCTGGCCAGGAAGGTCATCAGCCTCCTGCTCTACGAAGCGACGGCCGACCTTTCCCTGCGCCGCGGCACGGTCATGACGCCGCTTCAGGAGGCCCCCGCGGCGTGGGTGGAAAAGGAGGTGGTCGCGGTGCCGGTGCTGCGAGCCGGGTTGGGCCTGCTGGCTCCCGTCCTCGAGCTCCTGCCGCGCGTCAGCGTCGGCTACATCGGCCTGGAGCGGGACGAGGAGACGGCGCTGGCCCGGATCTACTACAACAAGCTGCCCCGTCTGGAGGGCAAAGTGCCCCTCCTGCTCGACCCGATGCTCGCCACCGGGGGTTCCGGCGCCATGGCGCTCGACCTCATCAAAGAAGCCGGTGGCGTCGAACCGCGCATGATCTGTGTTGTGGCCGCGCCGGAGGGAGTCCGCGTGATCGAGGAACGCCACCCGGAGGTGCGGATCTTCGCCGCGGCGCTGGACGAAGGCTTGAACGAGCGGGCTTTCATCGTGCCCGGCCTGGGGGACTTCGGCGACCGCCTCTTTGGAACTGGAACATGAGCGAGGTCGACGACCTCAAGCAGCGCGTCCTCGCCGCCCGGGAGCGCTTCCAGACGCTGCCGGTCTCCGAGTCCGCTGAACCGGGCCCACCCGATCCCAAGACCGGCGAGCGCTGGGATCGCTACAACGTGCTCGGGCACATGGCCGAGGCGCTGCCCTTCTGGGCCGTCCAGCTGCACCGCGCGCTGGGCGGCGAGACCATTGGGCGGCCGCCCGGGTCGGCGGGCCGGGTGGAAGGCATCGAGAGCGGGCGCCTGCTTGGCGAGCAGGTCCTCCGGGATCGGATCGCAGCCGGGATCGAGGACATCCTGGGCTTGCTCGACAAGCTGCAGCCTACCGAACTCGACCGCCCGATCGATCACGTATCTCGCGGCAAGATTCCGCTGCGGGAGGCGCTCGAGATCTACCTGATCGGCCACCTCGAGGAGCACGTCGGGCAGCTGGCAGGAGTCACCAAAGCTTCTTAGCCGGACCCGACGGCCCTTTGCCCGCTGGCAGCCCAGAATGGCGTCCATGCGTATGCGGCTGCCGTATGGCAAGAGCGGACTCGAGGTCGAGCTGCCCGACGCAGCTGAGGTGGTCGAGCCGCGCCACCTCCCCGGCCTGGCAGACCAGCCGGCCTCACTTCGGGACGCACTCCGGCACCCCCTCGCCGGCCCGCCCCTTCGCGAGCTCGTGCCAAGAGGCGCCAGCGTAGGGATCGTCGTTTGTGACATCACGCGAGCTTTCCCGGCCGCGCGCGTCCTTCCGGTGCTGCTCGAAGAGCTGCCCAGTGGCGACATCACGGTCTTCATCGCCACCGGCACTCACCGCAAATGCACTGAGGAGGAACTTCGGCGGCTGCTTGGTGAGCAGGTGCTCAGTCGCGTCCGGGTCGTTCAGCACGACGCTTTCGACCGCACCGCGCACACCGCCCTCGGCTCGGTGCCCGGGACCGACGTGCCGGCGCTGATCGAGACGGCCTTTCTTACGCAGGACGTCCGCCTCACGACCGGGTTCATCGAGCCTCATTTCTTCGCCGGCTTCTCCGGCGGTCCCAAGATGGTCGACCCAGGGCTGGCCGCCTTGGAGACCGTGCTCGAGCTGCATTCCGCTGCCCGCATCGGCCATCCCGAGGCGCGCTGGGGAGTCACCGAGGGCAACCCGATCCATGACGCCATCCGGGCGATCGCCGCGAGGGCCCGTGTCACCTTCAACCTCGACGTCACCCTCAACCGCGAGCACGAGATCACCAACGTCTTCACTGGCGAGCTCTTCGAGAGCCACAAGTCCGGCTGCCGGTTCGCCGCGGCCACGGCGATGGCAGGTGTCAACGAGCTTTACGACGTGGTCGTCGCCACCAACAGCGGCTATCCGCTCGATCAAAACCTCTACCAGACCGTAAAGGGCATGAGCGCGGCGGCTCAGATCGTGAAGCCCGGCGGCGCCATCCTGATCGCCAGCGAGTGCTCGGACGGCCTGCCCGAGCACGGCGGCTACAAAGACCTCTTTCGGCTTGCGGCAGGCCCCGAGGAATTCCTGCGCAGGCTTGCCGAGCCCGGCTTCGCCAGGCACGACCAGTGGGAAGTCCAGGTCCAAGCGATGGTCCAGATCCAGGCGCGGGTCCTGGTGAAGAGCACCGGGCTGACCGCTGACCAGCTGCGGGGCGCCTGGCTCGAGCCCGTCGATGACCTGTCCCAAACGGTGGAGCGGCTGATGAAGGAGGCCGGGCCCGGCGCCCGCCTCGCGGTCCTGCCGGATGGACCGCAGACCGTGCCCTATGTAAACGAGCTCGTGTCCGCCGTCTCTACCTGACCCTGGTTGCCAGAAATCGGTACCTAAAGTCGGTACTTTGCCCGTTGGCCGCCACCCGTTTCGCTCCTAGCCTGGCGAATGCACCTGCCAAAACATTTCGACTGAAGGAGGTTCGACATGCAGGGACAGCTAGCGTTACGGAGGTCACCCGGCCGCCTACTGGCATTCGCGTTCGCGATCGCAGTGGCATTGCTGCTCTCCGCAACGGGGGGCTACTGGCTCCGAAGCCAGGCGCCGGTCGCAGGAGCCCCCGCGGCGAGCGCGCCGGCAATTTCGAGCCAGGCTCTGACACCGTTCGACGGTTCCGATCCGGCGATCTACCGTCCCAGCCAGGCCCAGAATCCCTATGACGGCCGGGACCCGGCCGCCTCCGGCCGGCCGGCGCCGCGGGAGGATCCGGCCCGCCCTGTAAGGTTCGCGCGAGCCGTGCGGTGGACCGCCACCGCACGGCCGCTTTCGTCCAGTCAGGGTGTGTAATAC
>CATPBK010000079.1 GCA_955652705.1 Candidatus Dormiibacterota bacterium
CGATGCCGGCGGGCGCGGCGGACATCGACGAGGTCTATGCCAGGCGCCGGGAGGCCCCGCGCTGGTTCATCGCCGGCGTGCTGGCGCTTGTCATCGCGCCGGGCGAAGAGCTCTTCTGGCGCGGGCTCGTCAACGCCTACTTGATGCAGCGGCTGGGCCGCGTCGCCGGTACGGCTGTGGGCGCCCTGCTTTACGGCGGGATCCACGTCGTCACCGGCAACCTGACCCTGACCGGCGCGGCTTCGGTGGCGGGCGCCTTCTGGAGCGCCCAATACCTAGTCGAAGGTCGGATGCCGTCCCTCGTCATCAGCCACACGGTCTGGGACCTCTGGATCTTCCTCGTCCAGCCGACCGTCAAGCCGGCCGAATGACGCAGCGGTTCCTGGTCTACGTCCTCGTGGGCGGGGTCTGCGGGTTCGGCTCCGTCTTCCTCGAGTACCCGGGCATCTTCGTGGCGGTGCTCGTGCTGATCGTCCTGGCGGCAACCGTGCGCCGGCTGGCCGACCTCCTCCGTGTCGGCGCCTATCTCGTGGGCGCCGGCATCGTCGGGCTCAGCATCATCGGTCCGGCCATCAAACCGGGACCAGGCGTGCAGTACGCCTACGCGACGTACGCGGCGGCCTGGGCTTACGCCCTGGTGACCCTGGCCGGCTCCGCTTTGGTGGCGGTCGCGGTGATCCTCGAGATCAGGCGTCGCCGGCGAGCAGGCCGACCGTCCCCTGCATCAACCCCACGAAATTGACCTCTCGCCAGCCCGCCGCGGCGGCCATGGCCCTCAACTCTTCCGGGGTGCGGTAGGAGTCGACCGTGTCGCTCAAGTACCGGTAGGCGGCGGGTGAGCCGCTCAACCAGCCCCCGACGGTCGGCAGCAGGGTGCGCAGGTAGATGCGGTAGGCGGCCCCGAAGGGACCTGGCGGCGGCTTGACGAACTCGAGGACGACCAGCCGCCTCGCCACGCGCCTCATCTCGGCCAGCCCGCGCTCGGGGTCGGCCAGGTTGCGCAGGCCGAACGCCATGGTGGCGGCGTCGAACTCAGCGTCCTCGAAGGGCAGGTCCAGGGCGTCGCCTTCCACGAACTGCAGAGCCGGGTGGTCGAGTCGGGCCCGCGCCAGCATGCCGGCGCTGAAGTCGAGCCCGACGACCCGCCCGCGGGGAGGCACCGCGAGCCTGGCCAGCTCGGCGGTCAGCTTCCCGGAGCCGCAGGCGACGTCCAGGACCGAGCCGCCGGGGCGCAGCTCGGTGGCGGCGGCCGCCTGGCGCCGCCAGCGCGCGTCGGCCCCACCGGAGAGCACCGTGTTGATGAGGTCGTAGCGGGTTGCGATGCGGTCGAACATCGACCGCACTGCCGCCGGGTCGCGCTCTGCCATTGCCTTTATGGGAATCTTGTATGCGAATCTTGCGTCGCGGGGGTGGCAATAGCCCTGCGGCAAGGTCGCCTTCAGCCCCGGGTCGACACAAAACGCCGCATAGGTGTATCCGAATCCTCTACGTGAGAATTCGGCACGTTGACTTGATCTCGCCCATCCTCACTCAATGGCCTATTAACAAGCTTGATGCGCGAACAAATGTTTGGTATCATTACTCCACCATGTTTGAGGGGGAGGGGGATTCTGTACTCGCCGGGACCGGAGCCTCCGACCTGATCGCGGCCCTCGAGCCTTTCCTGGGTCGCCGGTTCAGTCTTGCCGACGGGCAGCGGGGTGCCTGGCTGGTTCAGCTCCGGCAGGCCATCGACCTCCTCGAGGTCGAGTTTTCGGGCACCGCCTCCGCGTTCGCACGGACCGATGTCTACGAGATGGAAGGCTCGGTTTCGGCATTCGACTGGATCCGCCACAACTGCAAGGTCTCCGGCCACATCGCCTACGACCGCCTCCGGGTCGGCGACCAGCTTGGCAGCCTCGGCCAGAGTGCCCAGGCCGCCGCCGCCGGAGAGATCGGGTTCGGCCACCTCGCGCTCATGGCCGGAGTCGCCAAAGCGCTCCACGACGCGACCGCCACGCCTTTCAACGAGAAGCCACTGCTGGCCAGAGCGGTTGATCAGAGCGTGAGCAGGTTCCGCTACACGTGCGAGCGGGCCGGCACGCCGGTGACCCGGAGGGACTCGCGCTCGAGCAGGCGAGGGGAGTCGAGGCGCGCAAGCTGGAGCTGCTGGCCCTCGAGGATGGACTCTTCAGTCTGCACGGCGTGCTCGACCCGGTCGGCGCCGGAGTGCTGCGGACCGCGCTCGAGCCACTCGCCAAGCGCAGCGGTCGCCACGACGGTCGGCGGCGGGAGCGGCGCCTGGCCGACGCCCTGATCGAGCTGGCTCAGCACGGCCGGCCAGCCAACCTGCAGGTCACGACCTCGCTCGAGACCCTGCTCAGCGCAACCGGGGCCTCGTCCGCGGAGGTCGAGTTCGCGACTCCTTTCTCGGTCAAGACCGTCGAGCGGCTGGCGTGCGATTGCACGCTCACCCGCGTCCTGCTCTCGCCCGAGTCGGTGATCATCGACGTCGGCCGCGGCCGGCGCGTGGTCTCACCCTCCCAGCGGCGGGCGCTCCACCACCGCGACGGCGGTTGCTGCTGGCCGGGCTGCGACCGTCCCGCCTCCTGGACCGACGCTCACCACCTGGTGCATTGGGTACGCGGTGGGACTACCGACCTCGGCAACCTGATCCTGCTCTGCCACCGCCACCACTGGATGGTCCACGAGGGTCAGTGGCAGCTGGTCAAGACAGACGACGGGCGGCTCCTGACCATCCGGCCTCCTGTCCTGTTCGAGCAACGAACACGAGCTCCTGACAGCCTCGTCGCCTAACATCGTCGGCGGGTTCGATGACGCCGCTCTTCCGCCGTTTCGCCTCGCTTTGTGCGATCGGGACCGGGATCACCGGCTTCATCTATTCAGTGGCGTTCCTAGCGAAGCTCCCTGACGGGGTGACCTGGGGCTTGTTGCTGATCGGCGGCCTCCTCACCGTCCCGGTCATTGCCGCGCTATTCGCGCACTTCCGCGACCCGGACAACGGCTTCGCATTGACCGGCGCATTCTTCGGCTTCGGCAGCGCCTTTGGCGCGATCGCGCATGGCGGTTACGGTCTCGCCACGGCCATTCGTCCTTCTGTCGCGATTCCGATTCCCGCGGGCGCCCCCCTTGTCGTTTCACTGGACTCCCCGAACGCCATCGATCCACGTGGCCTCGCGGTGTTCGGACTGGCCGGTCTCGGGGTGCTGACCTGGTCCTGGCTGATCACCCGGGACGGCGGCCTCTCACCACGCTCGGCTACCTCGGCTACCTATCGGCAGCGCTGCTCGTAGTGATCTACCTAGGACGATTGATCATCGTGAGTTCGAACAACCCGGCCGTGGTGCTGCCGCTGCTCTCGAGGGGCTTATCGTGAACCCGGCCTGGTACCTCTGGCTGGGACTTAGCCTCCGCGGCGCCAGATCGAGCTGATCCCTTGCCCCACCCCGATGCACATGGTGGCCAGCCCGACCTCGGCGTCGCGACTCCCCATCTCGTGCAGCAGAGTTGCGATCAGGCGTGACCCGCTCGAACCGAGCGGATGGCCGAGAGCGATCGCGCCACCGTTGACGTTCACGTTCTCCTCGTCGAGGCCCAGCAGCCGGACGCAGGCCAGCGACTGGGCCGCGAACGCTTCGTTGAGCTCCACCAGGTCGAGGTCGGCGACCGTCATTCCAGCTTTGTCGAGGGCTTTCATCGTCGCCGGCACCGGCCCGATCCCCATATAGCTCGGGTCGACGCCCGCGGCCGCCGCGGCCACGAATGTGGCCAGCGGCTGCAGCCCACGGCGCGACGCTTCTTTACGTGACATCAGCACCAGCGCAGAGGCGCCGTCGTTCAATGGCGAAGCGTTGCCCGCGGTCACCGTGCCGTCCGCCTGGAAGGCCGGCCGCAGCCGTGCCAGCGACTCCAGCGAGGCGTCGGCGCGGGGGCCCTCGTCGGCCGAGATCGTGAGCGGCTCACCCTTGCGCTGGGGCACGACCACCGGCGTCAGCTCGGCGGCAAACTTGCCGCCGGCCTGCGCGGCGACCGCGCGCTGGTGCGAGCGGAGGGCGAACTCGTCCTGGTCCTCCCGTGAGACCTCGTATTTCGCCGCCACCCGCTCGGCGGTCTCCCCCATCTGGAGCGTCCCATACATCTCCGCCAGCTTCGGGTTGACCAGGCGCCAGCCGAGCGCGGTGTCGTAAGCGGTCTGCTGACCGCGCGGAAAGCCGGCGTCCGGCTTGGCCATCACCCAGGGCGCCCGCGTCATGCTCTCGACGCCGCCCGCGATGACGACCTCCGCCCCACCGGCCTGGATTTCCCGCGCGGCGGCCACCGTCGCCTGCATGCCGGAGCCACAGAGCCGGTTCACGGTCTGCCCGGGCACCTCGACCGGAAAGCCCGCCAGCAGCAGCCCCATGCGGGCCACGTTCCGGTTGTCCTCGCCGGCCTGGTTGGCGCAGCCGAAGATCACGTCCTCGACGTCGGCCGGCTCCAGGGCAGCCCGCGCGGCCGCCTCCTTCAAGACGATCGCCGCCAGGTCGTCCGGCCGGACGTCGCGCAGCTGGCCGCCGTACTTGCCCATCGGCGTCCGCACCGCTGCCACGACCACGGCCTCGCGCAGCTCCGCGCTCACCGCCCCGTGAACTCCGGCTTTCTTTTCTCCAGGAAGGCGCGCACGCCCTCCAGGAAGTCCTCGCTGGAGGCTTGCGCCTCCTGCATCCAGGCCTCGAACTCGAGCGCCTCCTCAAAGCTGGCGGTTTCGGCGAAATTGACGGCGCGCTTGCCCGCCGCCATCGCCCTGGTGGCGCCGGCCGCCAGCACGGTCGCCAGCTCCCGGCATCTGGCCTCGACCTCGGCTTTCGGCACCACGACGTTGACCAACCCGAGCCGTTCGGCGTCGGCGGCCGGCACGGGCCTGCCGGTGAAGAACATCTCCAGCGCCTTGCCCCGACCCACAAAGCGCGGCAGCATCCAGGTGGCGCCACCGTCGGGGGCCAACCCGATGCCCACGAAGGCCTCGGAGAAGTAGGCGTCGTCGGCGGCGATCCGGATGTCGCAGGCCATGGCGAAGCTGGCCCCGATGCCGGCCGCCACGCCGTTCATGCCGCAGATCACCGGCTTCGGCATCGACCTGATTCGCTGCAGCATCGGGCCGTACTGCTCGCGGAGCACGCGGCCGACGTCCTCCGACGACCTCATGCCACCTTCCGCCGAGCCCATCTCGCGGACATCGGCTCCGGCCGAGAAGCCGCGACCGGAACCGATCAACACGACGCATCGGACCGACTCGTCCCGCTCGACCGCCTTCAAGGCGGCGTCCAGCTGCTGGCGGGCGAGGACGCCGATCGGGTTCAGCTTCTCGGGGCGGTTGAGCCTGATCCAGGCCACGCCGTCCTCCGTGGCCAGGGTGACGTGACGCTCCTCCGGCGGCTCCGGCACCGCGGTCACCGCCCCCTGAACTGGGCGCGCCGCTTCTCCAGGAAAGCGCGCATGCCTTCCTTCTGGTCCTCGGTCGCGAAAAGAAAATAGAAGTTCTTGCGTTCGGCGAGGAGCCCCTGCTGGAGGGGGAGCTCGAGAGCGAGGTTGACCGCTTCCTTGGCCAGCCGGAGCGCCACCGCGGGCTTGGTAGCCAGCAGCCTGGCCACCCGCTTGGCGGCCTCGATCGTCATCTCGGCCGGCACCACCTTGTTGACCAGACCGAGCTGGTAGGCCCGCTGGGCCGTAACCGGCTGCCCGCCCAGGTTCACCTCCATCGCCACGTATTTGCCAGCGGTGCGCGGCCAGCGCTGGGTGCCGCCGGCGCCGGCGATGATCCCGAGGTTGATCTCGGGCTGGCCGAAGCGGGCGCTGTCGCCGGCGATCACGAGGTCGCACATCAGCGCCATCTCGCAGCCGCCGCCCAGCGCGTAGCCGTTGACCGCCGCGATCAGCGGCTTGCTGAAGGCGGCGATGCCCGCCCAGCGGCCGGTCTGGTCACGGGCCAGCTGCTCGACCGGACCGCGCTCGGCCATGTCGCCGATGTCGGCGCCTGCCGCGAAGACCTTCGGGCCGCCGGTCAGGACCACGGCCCGCACAGAGTCGTCACGCTCCAGCTCGCCGAGCGCCGCCGTCACCTCCCCGATGACCGCCGGGCTCAAGGCATTCAGGACGGCGGGCCGGTTGAGCGTGATCACCCCGACCGGAGGCTCGACCTCCACGAGGATGAGCTCGTAGGGCATGCGGCTATGATCGGCCATGTGAAGAGGGCGCTGCGGGACTCCTACGGCCGCCTCGCCGATGACCTCCGGATCTCGGTGACCGACCGCTGCAACTTCCGCTGCATCTACTGCATGCCGGCGGAGGGTTTGAAGTGGCTGGCGCGCGATGACATCCTCCGCTTCGAGGAGATTCACCGCCTGGCGCGCTTCTTCGTCGAGCGCTACGGCGTGCGCACCATCCGGATCACGGGCGGCGAGCCGCTGGTCCGGGTCAAAGTCGAGGAGCTGGTCGGGATGATCAACTCGATCGACCCCACGCTGGACATCACGATGACGACCAACGGCGTGCTCCTGGCGCAGAAGGCGCAGGCGCTGAAGGACGCCGGCCTAAAGCGCGTCAACGTCTCCCTCGACACGCTCTCCCTCGACCGCTTCAAGGAGATGGCGCGGCGCGACGCCTTCCAGCGCGTCATCGAGGGCCTGGCCGCCGCCGAAGAGGCCGGCCTGAGCCCCATCAAGCTCAACGTGGTCGTGATGAAGGGCTACAACGACGGCGAGGTCGTCGAGTTCGCCCGGCTGGCGCGGGAGAAGGCTTACGACGTTCGCTTCATCGAGTTCATGCCGCTGGACGCTGACGGAATTTGGAAGGAGGACCTGGTGGTGCCTTCGCAGCGCATCCAGGAGCAGATCGAGGACCTCTTTCCTCTCGTCGCCATCTCCGAGGACCGGCCGGCGCCGGCCACCAAGTTCAAGTTCGCGGATGGCTCGCCGGGCGGGGTCGGTTTCATCTCCTCCGTCTCCCAGGCCTTTTGCACGACCTGCAATCGTGTCCGGCTGACCGCTGAGGGCGGCCTCCGCACCTGCCTCTTCTCGCTCCAGGAGACGCCCCTCCGCGACCTCCTCCGCTCCGGCGCTTCCGACGACCACCTGGGACGGGTGATCGAAGCTGCTATCTGGCGCAAGGAGGAAGGCCACCTGATCGGCAAGGCGGGCTTCGTCAGGCCGGTTAAGAACATGTCGCAAATAGGCGGGTAGCGCCCTAAGATTCATGCCCTCATGCGAGGGCCCCGGTGGCTGAGCTTCTTCCTTCCGGGCGCGGCCCTGGGCCTGGCCACGGTCGCCCTGGTCGTGGTCTTCGGGTTCCTCGATCTCATCATTAGCGGCCGCTTCCGCTCGGTGACCCAGCTCCTGACCCCCGATCCGGTCGCCGCCGCGGGCACGCTCGGGCTGGCGGGCGGTGCCGAAGGCGCCGCAATTGGGATCGTGCTGGTCGTGGTCGTCCTCGGCATCACCATGACCGCCAGCCGCTACTCCCCGCGCATCATCGACGTCTTCGTCGGCGACCCGGTGAACGGGCTCGTGCTCGGCCTCTTCCTCGGCTCGATCCTGTTCACCTTCCTGGTCCGCGCCGAGCTCAAGACCGACTTCGTCCCCACCCTCGGCGTCATCGCCGCGGTCGTGCTGGCCTTCATCGACTTCGTGATCCTGCTGCCCTACGTCGCCTACATCTTCGACGTCATGCGCGCCGAGACGCTGGTCGTGAGCATCCGGCGCAGCGCGCGGTCGAACCTGCACAAGGCGATCCGCGGCCGCTCCCCGGTCATGCGCCGCCAGCGCTTCCTGACGAGCGTCGCGCAGATCGCCGACATCGCCGCCGGATCGGTGCGCCAGGCCGACGTGCCGGTTTCGATGGCCGCCATCGACTCCCTCAGCGAGCTGCTGGTCTGGGAGTATCTGCCCGGCAAGGGCAAACTGCCGCCGCTCTGGTTCGAGGTCGGCCGCCAGGACCTGCTCGGCCACTCCGACCAAGTCGTCGAGCATATGGTGCGCAACCGGACCTGGCTCGAGCACCTTGTCCTGAGCACCTTCCTGGACATGATCGGCATGACCCCCGTCTACCAGAAGGAGGTCGTGCACGCCATCGCCACCGCCACTTGCCAGATCGGCCAGGCCGCCCTCAAAAGCCGCGACCAGGAGATCCAGGACCTGGTCGTTCGCTACTTCAACACCTACCTGCGGGCGGCGCTCAACCAGCACGTCCCGGCCTTCGCGTACTCGGTGATGAACGAATACCGGCACCTGGCCAGGGCCTGCCTGGAAAGCCGCCCGGAGCTGGCGGTCGAGATCGCCGGGCACCTCCTCGACTACGGCCGCTTCTTCGAGGAGGAGCGGATGACGCAAGTACGCGGCGCCGCCGTCGAGGATGTTTCCGAGCTGGCGATGGCGGCCGAACCACTCGATCCCGAGATCAGCCGCCGGCTGGCGGCGCTGGTGGCGAGCCAGCTGGGACCTGAGGCCCGCCCGAGCCTCGTGAAACCCGTGCTCCGGCTTGCCCTCTGGGCCCGTCACGGTGGCCACGCCGAGACCGGCAAGCTGCTGAGGGATGCGCTTGGCACAGTGCCGCAACCAGTGCTGACCGACTGCCTCGACCGCCTGCAGAGCACCGAGGACGGCGTCTTCCGGGAGGTCAACGAGCGGTTGGTCGCCTTCGACTGGGTGCCCGACGAACTGCGGGGCGACATCCCCGGGCTGCGCACCGAGCTGGCCGCGGCGGGCTACGGCTCGCCCCCACGGGCAGTTTCGCGACAACCGTAGACTGGCCACGATGCTCAAGCCGGAGGAGGCTCGACGCCCCTGGTCCGTGACCGAGCTGGCCCGCCAGATCCAGCTCGAGCTGCGGCCTCTCGCCCAGGTTTTCGTCAAGGGCGAGGTGAGCGGCATGAAGATGTCCGCCAAGGGCCACTACGGCTTCACCATCAAGGATGGCCAGTCGGTCGTGGAGGCGTTCATCTTCCAGTCCGACGCGCGCCGGCTGGCGATGCTGCCGGAGGACGGCCAGGTCTTCATCTTCCGCGGGAAGGTCGACTTCTGGGCGCAGGCCGGCCGAGTCCGGCTGGTGGTCGATTACGTCGAGTTCGACGACGCCGGCAAGCTCCGAGCCCGCTATGAGCAGCTGAAGCACCGGCTCGAGCAGGAAGGCGCGTTCGACCCGGCGCGCAAGCGCCGGCTGCCGTTCCTACCCAGGGCCGTGGCCCTGGTGACGTCGCCTGCGGGCGCCGTCATCCACGATCTCCAGCAGACGATCCTGGACCGCTTCCCGAACATGGACATGTACGTCTATCCAGCGCTGGTCCAGGGCGCGACGGCGCCCGCCAGCGTGGCGGCCGCGTTGCGCCAGGCCAACCGTGAAGCGCTGGCTGACGTGATCGTCATCGCCCGCGGCGGGGGCAGCTTCGAGGAGCTCTACGCCTTCAATCTGGAGCCGGTCGTGCGCGCCATCCTGGCCTCCCGGCTGCCGGTGGTGACAGCCCTGGGGCACACCTCCGACCGGACCCTGTCCGACCTGGCCGCCGACTCCGAGTGCCGGACGCCCACGGAAGCGGGGGCACGCGTCGTGCCGCGCAAGTCCGACCTGCTCGCGAGGCTCTCTGAGCGAAGCCGGCGGCTCGAGCGCGAAGGTATGCGACGCCTGGAGACCGGCCGCCAGGGCCTGACCCACCGTGCGGACCGGCTGGGCGCGGTCCTGCGCGCGGTTTTCACGCGGCGCTGGCAGCGGCTGGAGCGCTGCCGCACCGACCTGGCGCGCTTGAGCCCGGCCCAGCAGCTGGTCCGCCGGCAAGCCGAGCTGGCCGAGCGACGGCGCCGCTGTGAGGCGGCCGCCCTCCGCGCGCTGTCCGGCCGTTTGCCCGACCTCGACCACCGGCGCCGGCGCCTGGGGGCGCTGAGCCCCGACGCGGTGCTGGCCCGCGGCTACAGCATCACTCAGGACGCCGATTCGGGCTCCGTGCTCACCGCCGCCACGCAGACCGGGCCGGGCCGCCGGGTCCGCGTCCGGCTCGCGGCAGGCCGTCTCGCCGCCACCGTGGATCAGGCTGAATGAGCGACGACCTCACCTACGAGCAGGCCCTGGAAGCATTCGACGAGCGGCTGCGCCAGCTCGAGGACGGCAAGCTCAGCCTCGAGGACACGCTCAAGGCGGTCGAAGAGGCCCGCAAATACCTGAGGATCTGCGAGGCCAAGCTCGAGGCGGCGCGGGGCAAGATCGAGACCCGAGCGGCCGGCGCCTCCGCACCGGCGGCGGAGCCGGGCCCGGAACCCGCGCCTGCGGAGGGCAAGCTCTTCTGAGGGAGCTGCGCGTCGGCGAGGACGTGCTCGGCCGCGACGGCCGCCGGATCGGCCACGTGGAAGGGCTGGTCGTGGACGAGGGCGCCCACCAGGTCACCCACCTCGTGGTCGGCCAGCGGGCGGTGCCGCTGCGCGAATTTCGCGACGCCGGTCCGGACGGCCTCGCCACCGACCTGGCAGCAGTGGCCGACCTGGAACGGTTCCCCTCCCACGACGACGAGCAGTTCGGATCGCCCGGCGAGCATTGGGAGCCGCCCGAAGGCTGGGCGATCCACAACTTCCTCGCGGTCGCGGGCGCCCTACTCGGGAACGCCCCTTACCAGCCGCCCATTGAGGCGGAGTTGAAGCCGGGCGAGAGCGGCCACGAGATCACGTCGGGCAGCCCAGTCTGGGTCGACGATCGGCAGATCGGCCACGTCGTCGAGGTCCTGACCGACGAGCGCGGGCGGACGCGCGACATCGTCATGGCCCGGTCTGGCCTGCGCGGGGAGAAGGTGCTGATTCCGGTGCAGAAGGTGATCGAGGTGGTCGGTCCCAACGTCCAGGTCGACCTGAACGACACCGAGGTCGAGCTGCTCGAGCCGTACCAGGGCTAGGCCGTCGCGTTCTCCCGAGTCGGTGGGACACCCGCGGTGAGTCCCTTATCGCAATAGCGACGTTTGCGACCGGACGCGACGACTGGAGGAACTCGCCAGGTACGGAATAGAGAACCCGGAAGGGGCGTTTCGGCCACGTTTCGAAGTCGAATCGCCCCGATGCATAAACATGCACCGCCAGGGCACCTCTATGCAGCCAAGGCGGGCAGAGGGACAGCTGTCAAAGGTCCAACGATCTTGGAGGCGATCCGTGCTAAGCCGAGGCTGGCTGGCGCTGCCGCGGCTTGCGGCCGGGCCGGACTTCCGGCTCCCGCCGGGCTCGCGCCGCCGCCTCCAGCTGCTCGTTGGCGACGACCAGCCGCTGGCTCAGGTTCCGGATCACCTCCAGCAGCACCTCCGGATGCTCATGGAGGATGGCCTCGAGGCGCTCCTTGCGCAGCACCCGCACCGTGACGTCGCCGATCGCTTCGGCGCCCGCCGAGCGGGGCTGGTGCGTGAAGGGTGCCATCTCGCCGATGGTCTCGTGCTGGCCAAGCGTGGCCAGGGTGACCTCCCCCGAGCCGTCGTCGCGGTGGATGCGAACCTCGCCCGCCGTGATCACGTAGAGCTCGTCGGAGAGCTCCCCCCACTTGAAGATGGCCTCGCCGGCGAGGTAGTGGCGGGTGACCATCAAGCGGTCGATGGCCGCCAGCTGCTCCAGCGTGAGCGTGGCGAAGAGCGGCACCTTCTTCAGCGCGATCAGGTCATTCATGCGTTCGCCGGACCTCTGCTGCACCGCCTCGGCCGCCTTCCTGACCCATCCGTCGGGATGCTGCGTGAGCAGCGCCACCCCGGTTTCCGAGAGCGGTCGCGCCGCGCCGCTGTCGAAGCTGTCGGGTTCGAGAAGCCGGACCAGCGGCTCGACCAGCCGGGCCGGGCCGAAGTTTAGCAGCGTTTCGACGGCCTCCGCCCTGGCCGCCTCGCCGGTCGAACGAAGCGCCCGCTCCACCCTGGCGAAGCCCCGCTTCTCATGCAGTGAGCGCAGCCCGGCCAGGACCATCTCGACCACGTGCCCTACGTAGTCCTCCAGCGAGATCCGGAGCACCGCGATCCGAAAGTCCTCGCGCGCCGGGCCGGCCAGCCTCTGGAGGCCGCGCAGCCGGGCCGCCGCCACGGCTGACTCCGTCCCGATCTTGAGGAGCGTCTCCAGGTGACCCTGGGCTCTCTGCACAACGTCGGCCCGCCCGCTCCGGGTCAGCGCCTCCATCGCCGCGACCGCCACCGGCGTCTCCGCTTCGAGCAAGCCCAGGGCCTGCTCCAGGGCGGCCGGTGACTGGACGGCGATCGCCTGGCCCGCCAGCCGCCGGCTGACCGGGTCGGCGCTGGTCAGCCCGGCCACCAGCGCCTGGTCGTAGGCGGCCGCGGCCGCTGCCGGCGGCTTCCAGCGCGCCGCCTGGCCAAGCGCCTCGCGGCGGACTTCAAGGCTTTCGTCCTGCATGCACGCGATGACCGCGGCGGCCGAGCCGGAGACGGCTCCCTTCAAGCGGGCGAAGCTCCTGACGGCCTCCAGCCGCACACGCGGGCGCGGATCGGCCAGGGCTTCCGCTACCTCGTGGTGGTCGCCGATCTCAGCCGCCGCCCAGACCGAGGCGGCCCTGGCGTTCTCGCCGCCGTCGGTCGCCAGGCGAGTCAGGATCTCGGGGCTGCGGCTCCAGGGCGGCTGCAGTTGAACGCCGGCGATGGCGGCGGCCGCCTCCACCCAGGGGTCCTCATCCCCGGCCGCCTTTTCCAGCTGGTCCAGGCGCAGCGAGCCGGGCGCGGGCAGCTCGTAGGCCAGGCGGCGGAGCGCCGGCTCGGCAGAGCCGGCCAGCTCCCCGACCAACTCCAGGAAAGAGTCCGGTGCCACCCGCGCCAGCGCCCGGGCGGCGAACTCACGCACTTTTGGGTCGTCGCCGCGGGCGCCGGCTTTCAGCTCCTCGACCTCCTCGGCGCCGGGACGGCCCAGGGCCAGCTCGAGGTCGCTGAGGGAGAGCGTGTGCGAGCGGAGCCGCGAGTAGATGGCGCTCACGTAGAGGCTGCGCACCCAGAGGGCCGCGGCCAGGAACCCAACGCAGGCCCCGGCGCCGAGGCCGGCCAGGAAGCGCACCGAGCTGGCGCCGAAGGCGGCTTCCGCGAGGAGCAGCCCGAGACCCGCGACCACGGCCGAGCCCGGCAGCACCAGGTTGTCGATGATCAGCTTCAGCTTGGGCGCGACCTGGTTCGGAAGGGCGCCGCCGAGGACGTTCTCGGCCGGATCGTCCAAGCCGGTCTGGATGCCGTTGCGCACGACAAAGAGGAAGAGGGCGGCCGGCAGGCCCGGCAGCGCTGCGACAAGCAGGAACCCGAGCAGCGTCGCCGCGGGCAGGACCAGGACCGCGTTGCGGACGCCCAGCCGGGCCAGCACTACCGGGGTGATCCAGAGACCCAGCGCCAGCTGGACCACATAGCTCAGCATCCAGGACCAGCCCAGGAGCACCGCCAGCTCCGTCTGGCCGTTGGTCGCGCGCACGAATACGACGGCTACCAGGTAATCAGAAACGCGCATCGCGATCAGGAGGACGGTTGCCAGCAAGACAAGTGCGAGGACAAGACGGCTCTTACGCAGGTAGGCGAGCGCGGCCGCGACGGAGCGCAGCAGCCCCGCCCGGCGCTGCTCGTGGGTCGCGTCCGCCTCCAGCTCGTCGGCGTCCTCGATGACATGGGGCCGGTAGAGCCGGCGCTCCGTCCGGTAGACGAGCAACCCGCCGAGGGCGCAGCCGGCCGACCAGACGAACATCAGCGGCTCGGCGCCGAAGCGCGTCGCGATCAGGGTCGTCAGAGCGCCTGAGAAGATGTAGCCGAGACCTGAGCCCGCGGCGATGACAGGGAAGATTCGCTTCGCCTCCAGGATGTTGAAGTACTGCGACACGAACGCCCAGAACTGCAGCATCAGGAGCTCGAAGAGGACCGAGTAGGCGACGTAGTCGATGAACGAGACGACGGCGTTTTCGGCAACGCGATAGCTGACGTAAACCGCCACCCCGACCACCGCGTTGAGCAGCAGGTTGTATCGAAAGGCACGGCCGATCCCCCAGCGGCGGTTGGCGGCCACCGTGAGCGCCACGCCGGGCCAGACGGTGAGCGCCAGGACGACGAAGAAAAGTGGGTAGCGGCTGGCTCCGGCGTGCACCAGGAAGATCGCCTGGGCACCGCTGAAAGCGGTGTAAAGGGCACACCCCATGACGCAGGCGAGGCCGGCGGTGCGCAGCGTGCGGTCCAGCTCCGACCGCCGCACGTGGAGGTCGCGGCCGAGGGCGAGCAGGAGCCGGTCCCGCCAACCTTGCGGGAGAAGCAGCCCCGCATCGCGCCCGAGCCGTCCGATCACGCGCGGAATTATGGGGTCCGTTTCAGCTTCCAGCGCGGGACGCTAAGGCGAGACGTTCGGGTTCTTCGTCAAGTTGGCCCAGCCGGTCAGCACCGCCCAGCGCGACCAGATCGCCGCCCAGACCAGCCCGTTCCCGAATGCGGGCATGTCGTCGGCGAAGTGCTTGTGATGAAACGTCCACATCGCGCTGTGGAACTCGTAAAGCATGCGATTGGTCTCCTGCCGCGAGGAGGCGCCTTTGACGTGGATCGCCTCCGCAGTGGGCAGGTAGAAGATCTTCCAGCCGCCCTGCTTCAGCCGGAAGCAGAGGTCCAGGTCCTCGCCGTACATGAAGTAGGCCGGGTCGAAGAAGCCGACCTGCTCGATAGCGGCGCGCCGCACCATCAGGCAGGCGGCCGTGCCGGCGTCGATCTCGTGCGGTTTGTCGACCGGCTGGTGGCCCATGTTGTAGCGGCCGAAACGCGGGCTCCTCGGGAACACCCTGCTCAACCCGGAGACACGGTAAAAGGCGATGGCCGGCGTCGGGAAAGCGCGCCGCGCGGCGAGGTCCCGGGTGCCATCGGGGCGCAGCAGCCGGGGCCCGACGGCGCCCACGTCCGGGCGCACGAGGAGGAAGTCGGCCAGCTTGCCGACGCAGTCCGAAGCGACCATCACGTCGGGGTTCAGGAGCAGGGCGAAGCGTCCTTCGGCTATCTCCAGCCCGACGTTGTTGGCACGGCCGAAGCCCACGTTCTTCTTCATCCGGTGGAGCTTGGCCTGCGGAAACTCGTCGCGGACCGCCTCCAGGGAGCCGTCCTTGGACGCGTTGTCCACCACGATCGCCTCGACCGGGATGTCCGTGCTGGAGTAGAGGGCACGCAGCGACTCGAGGAGGTAGTCCTTGACGTTGTAGCTGACGATGATGGCCGACACGAGAGGCGGTTTTGGCGGCTCGGTGGACATCGGTTGACAGCATAGAGGTCCGTGCTCAGAGCCCCGCTAGAATCGGTTCACGTGCCAAGTGCCCTGAGCCGGTCGCCTGCCGCGACCTGCAGTGCGAACCTCTGACCCAGGACGCTAGCGCCCGGCCGACGGGGCCCCGATCGCGCCTCGAGGGCCTGCGCTCCAGCCGCCTGGTCCGGCAGAACGTCGTCCTCTTCGTCGGCGGGATCACGGCCGGCGTCGGCGGCTTCGTCTACCACGCGGTGGCCGCCCACCTGCTGGGGCGGGCGCTCTATGGCGAGGTGGCCGTGCTGGTCGCCGTCTACGCGGTCGGCACCGCCGTCAGCCTGATCCTGATCCTGGTGCTCGCCCGCTACGCGTCGACTTTGCTGACGAGAGGCAGCCCGGGCGGAATCCGCTACCTGATCGTCCGCACCCACGCGGTGGTGGCCGTCCCGGCCCTGGTGTTCGTAGGACTGATGGCCGCCCTTTCGGTGGCCATCCAACACTTCTTGAAGCTGGACTCACCGATTCCGGTCATCTGGCTCGGGCTGGCGATCGCCGCGATCTGGTTTGTGTCGATCCCGCGGGGCACCTTGCAGGGCACCCAGCACTTCCCCGCGCTCTCCATCAACCTCGGGCTCGAGATCATCTTCCGCACCGGAACCTTAGTCCCGCTCCTCCTCTTCGGCCTCGCGGTCAACGGGTCGATGATCGCGATCCTGCTCGGTTGCACCGTCGCCTATGTGGCCGGGATGTGGTCGCTCCGGGATTACCGCGCGATGGTTCCCGAACGAGCCCAGCTGCGCGCGATGTTCAGCTTCTCCCTCACCGCCGCGGCGGGCACCATCGGCGTCCTGCTCCTCTACAACTTCGACGTGGTGCTGGCGAAGCATTACTTGAACGTCGACGAGGGCGGCCTCTACGGCAGCCTGAACAAGGTCGGGACCATCCTCTACTTCGGAACCCTCTCAGTCAGCCAGGTCCTCTTCCCGCGAGTGGTCGAGGCGGTCTCAACCAAGAGGCACCCGGGGCGCCTGCTCCTGCTCTCGGGCGCGATCACCGCCCTCCTCGGCGCCTGCGCGATAGTCGTCTTCGCCTTCGCCTCTCGCCTGATCGTGCTGCTGCTGTTCGGGCCGCAGTTCCTGGACGATCAGCCGCTCATCCTGGCCATGGGCTTCATCGGCCTCGGGCTCTCGCTGGTCAACCTCCTGGTGCAGTTCTTCATGGCCGTCCACGACCGCCTCTTCATCCCTCTGCTGGCGGCCGGCTGCCTGCTGGAGGCGGTCCTCATCGTCGTCCGTCACCCCTCGGTGGCGGCGGTGGTGCTCGACGTGATGATCGCGGTCTTCGCGCTCTTCTGCTTGCTCATGGTGCGGGCGGTGCTGCTCATGCCCAAGCTGCGCCCGGAGATGGTCGTCGAGGTGGAAGCGGCCGCCATTTAGCCGCCTGCAGACTGCCGGCCGAGGAAGTCAGACTTGGAAGTAACGGGGCGCCGTGCCCGTTCGTTCTAAGACCTTGGTGATGGGGATCAAATGGCTGCTGCCTGCCGCGGCGCTGGCGCTCGCCGCCTGCGGGGTCGCCGGCCAGCCGCGCAGTGCGGCCTACCCGCGACCAAGTCCCAGCCCGACCGCGGCTTCCATCCCCTCTCCGAGCGCCGGGCTCCTCGTGATCGCCAGCGGCCTGCCGGGCATCCAGCAGGTCAACGCCCCGCCGGCCAGCCAGGCCACGGTCTCCATCGTGGACGCCGTGGGCCAGGTGCGCGCCAAAACGTCGTTCGAGCCCCCGCCGGCGCCCCGGATCGGCAACGCCGGACCCCTGCTGCAATCCCCCGTGCGAGCTGCCGCCGGCGCCGCCTACTACGCCGACAAAACCGGGTCGGTGCGGAGGCTCGCCCCGGACGGGACGATCTCTCCGGTGGCGAAATTTCCGCTCACGAACGCGCAGCAGGAGCTCGCCTACGCGGTCAGCCCGGACGGGGCTCACCTGATCGCCATCGTCTTGAGCACGCCGCCCCTGCACGACCCACCGCCGCAGTCTCTGGCCGACCCCCTCTACCAGGAAGGAGCCCACTGGACGCTCCGGCTCGAGACGGCGGACGCCGGCGGTCCCACCACCACGACCCTGGAGCGTGACCTGGGCACCTCCTTCCCGCGACCGACGCTGATCGCCGGCTGGGACGACCGGGGCCCCGTCGCCTCAGTTAACTCGGCTCTTGGCGCCCAATCGGTGCCCGCCTCGACCCGCTTCTTCGGCGACGCAATCGTGCACCTGGCTCCTGACGGCTCCCGCGCGGAGCAGCTCGGCGGAGCCGGCTGCGTGGCTGTGGACGAGATTTCGAACGGCACGGTCGTTTGCGCCGCCGATACCCCGCCGCAGCTCAACGTGAAGAGCTCCAGCGGCGCCGTCCTCTGGCAAGCCGGCCTCCCGGCCGGCGCCAGCTACGCGAGTCCCTGGCTCTCGCCGGACGGCGGCACGATCGCGCTGCAAGGGTTCACCGTCACCGCCCATGGGGCGACGCCGGCCGCCGCGGCGGAAATCCCACTCGGGTGGCTCGACAATTCGACCATCGTGGAAGCGACCGCGGTCGGAGACCTCTCGCTGTACGAGGCGGCCGGGGGCAGAAAGCTCCGCGACCTCGGGCTGAGCGGAGTCTTCGCCGGGAAGACTTAGCCACCGTAAAAGAACTTAAGTCCCGCGACCTCTGACGGAGGCGCGGGACTTAAAGAATGCTCGGCAACGACCTACTCTCCCACCGGGTCGCCCCGGCAGTACCATCGGCGCTGGAGGGCTTAACTACCGTGTTCGGAATGGGAACGGGTGTTTCCCCTCCGCAATGGTCACCGAACGAGGTGAAATTATACCCGGCACGGCCGGCCCTCCTGGACCCAACCTGAACTCAGCGGCGCCGGCGCCGCGCTCTCAGGCTTTTGATCTTGCGAGCCTCCGCAGGCGGCACATAGTGAGCCCGGCGCCGGACCTCCCGCACGAGGCCTTGCTCCTGCACCTTGCGCCGGAACTCCCGGAGCGCCGACTCGAATTCCTCCGGATCCTTGACTACGACCTTCAACTGAGGACCACTTCCTTCTGGCAATAGACTGTCTGCCTGCTTTCGACTCTGCGGGTAAGGATACGCGCCCAGCGTTGGGCCCGAGGCGCCGGCTCAGTCGGCTTTGGGCTCGGGGGGAGTCTCGCCAGGAGTTTCGGCCGGCGGTTCGGGGGGCGGCGGCGTGATCTCAGCGCCGGACTGTTCGAGCAGGCTCAGCAGACGGCGGCTCTCCTTTCGGCCCTCGCGCCGGAGGTAGTAGATGAGGGCCGCCAGGCCGAGCAGGAGAGCGCCCCCGATGAATGGCAACGTGCGGTTCGCGCCCTGGACCAGGCCTGACGTCTGGAGCTGGAGAGTCACGATTGCGCCCAGCTCCCAGACCAGGAGCAGGCTGGCCACCAGGACCAGAACCGCGAAGAGGAAGGGGTTCAGGCCCCGGGAGACTTCGATCCAGGCGCCCGAGGAATGCTCGCTCACCTCGCCGGTGAGAGCCGGGTACCAGGCCGCGAGCGAGCCCCGCGGTCGGAGCCAGAAACGATCGCCTTCGACGCTCCCGGCCACGTCTGGCCGCTCGGCCACGGACTCGACGAGGCGGCGAGCCGCGTCGAACGTCAGGTCCGTCTTGATCAGCTCGCGCTTCGGGTAGTAGGGCTTGATTCGCATCGCGTCAGCCGCTGAGCCGGTTCCAGAGCTGGGTGAATACGCCCGGCCGGTCGCGCACCTGGACAGTGCCGAGGAACGAATAAGCCGCGATCTTCACCGTCGGCGCTCCTGGCCGGATCACCGCCGTCTCGCTCAGCCGAGTCTCGCCCCCGAAACCCTCCATTTCGACGAGGACTCCCTCCGGGACCAGGATCCGGACGTTGCCCAGGAGCGCGTAGGCATGGATGACCAGCACGGGCGACTCGATGACCGCCTGGCGGAGATCGAGGTGGACATTGCCCATGATCGCGTAGGCCGCGATCACCTGGCCCACGCGCCAGCGCCCCGCTCGTCGGACGGACGTGAAGACCGCGTAGAGCTCGTGGGGCGGGGTCGTCACCAGGATTGCCGGCGCCGGCAGATCGGCGGTGACGCCCACGAGGTCGTTGCGTGTACGCGCCTCCAGCGCCAGGCCGGACCGGCTGGCGAACTCCTCCAGTGTCAGCCGGCCCTCGGCCGCGGCCTCCCGGAGCACGACCAGGGCGTGCTCGCGCTCGGCGTCTGATGCGAGGATCGCGGGGGGTTTCCGGCGGGCGGGCACCTCGCCGGAAATCCTAACCGCGGACGGTCCTGCTTAGAGGACCTGGACCGTGACTGGCTGCGCGGCCGGTTCGAGCGCGATGTCGAGCACCTCACGCACGTCGCCCACGAGGTGGAACGTCATCTCGTCGCGGACGTCCTTCGGCAGGTCGTCGAGGTCGGGCTCGTTGCGCTTGGGGAGGATGACCTCCTTCAACCGCGCCCGGCGGGCGGCCAGCACCTTCTGCTTCACGCCACCAATCGGGAGCACCTTGCCCTGCAGGGTGACCTCGCCGGTCATCCCCACTTCCGATCGCACCGAGCGTCCGGAGAGCAGGCTGGCGATCGCGGTGACCATGGTCACGCCCGCTGAGGGGCCGTCCTTGGGGATGGCCCCCGCCGGCACGTGAACGTGAATTCGCTTGTCGAGCAGGCTCTTGTCGGCGCCCAGCACCTCGTCGTGGGACCGGACATAGCTGAGGGCGATCTGGGCCGACTCCTTCATGACGTCGCCGAGCTGCCCGGTCAAAGTCAGGGCGCCCTTCTCGCCGTCCATCGCGGACGCCTCCACGAAGAGCACGTCGCCGCCGGCGCCGGTCACGGCGAGGCCAGTGGCCACGCCGGGAACCGAGGTGCGCTCGGCCACCTCGTACTGGAACCGCGGCTTCCCGAGGTACTCGCGGATGTCGTCGGCGTCGATCTTGACCGGGATCTCGGCCTTGCCCGAGTCGATCCTGGTTGCCACCTTGCGGAGGACCTTGCCAAGCTCACGCTCGAGGCTGCGCACGCCCGCCTCGCGGGTGTGCTCCGCGATGATGCGGTCGATGCCGCCGTCGGTCACGTCGGCTTCGGCCGGCTCCAGCCCGTTCCGCGCCAGCTGTCGGCGGAGCAGGTGGTCGCGGGCGATGGCGAGCTTCTCCTCGTCTGTGTAGCCGTCCAGGCGCACCAGCTCCATGCGGTCCAGGAGCGGCCCGGGGATGGTGTCGGCCACGTTCGCGGTCGGGATGAAGAGCACCTCCGAGAGGTCCAGGTCAACCTCCAGGTAGTGGTCCCGGAAGGTGTGGTTCTGGGCCGGGTCGAGCACCTCCAGCAGCGCCGAGGACGGGTCGCCCCGCCAGTCGCTGCCGACCTTGTCGATCTCGTCCAGCATCACGACCGGGTTCATCGTGCCGGCCTCTTTCAGGGCCCGCACGATGCGGCCGGGGAGCGCCCCGACGTACGTGCGGCGGTGGCCGCGGATCTCCGCTTCGTCGTGGATGCCGCCCAGCGACACGCGGGCGAACTTGCGGCCAAGGGCGCGCGCCACCGACTCACCGAGCGAGGTCTTGCCCACGCCCGGCGGCCCGACCAGCGTGATGATCGCGCCCGAGCCGCGGCCGCCTTCAGAGGGCAGGCCCTTCCCATGGCGGCGCTTGCGGACGGCCAGAAACTCGATGATGCGGTCTTTGACGTCGTCGAGTCCGGTGTGGTCCTCGTCCAGGATTCGGCGCGCCTCGACCAGGTCGAAGCGATCTTCCGAACGCTTGTCCCAGGGCAGCTCCAGCATCCAGTCCAGGTAGTTGCGAATCCACCCGTACTCAGGGTTTTGCTCGCTGGTCCGCTCCAGCCGGTCCAGCTCGCGCTCGACCTCCTTGCGGACCGAGGCGGGCATCTTCGCCTCCTCCACGCGCTTGCGGTACTCGGAGGCTGCGTCGCCCTCCTCGCCGAGCTCCTTTTTGATCGCCTGCATCTGCTGGCGGAGCAGGAACTCGCGCTGGCTCTTCTCCATGCCCTCCTGGACGTCGGAGCGGATCTTGTCCTTGAGCGTGATCTCGGCCAGGACATCCCGCTGCCAGGCGATCACGCGCTCCAGGCGCGCCTCGACGTCGTGCTCCTCCAGGAGCTCGACCTTCTGCTCCACCGAGAGGTCGGGCGAGTAGCCCGCCATGTCGGCCAGGTGGCCGGGCTCGTTGATGCCGCGCAGCATCATGGCGATGGCGCGGGCTCCGCGCAGCTCGAGGATGTTCTCGATGAGCGCCCGGTACTCGCGCATCAGCTCCTGGGCGCGCTGGGTGCTGGCGTTGCGGTCCGGGGCCTCGGTGTACGCGGCCAGCAGGGTGCCGCCGGCCTCGGCCTCGACCAGTCCGATCTCGACTCGGCCTTGGCCCTGGATCTGGACGAAGTCCTCACCGCCAGGCAGCTGCCCGACGTCCTCCACCTTGGCGTAGGTGCCGACGCCTGCGTAGCGCGAGCCCACCTTGGGAAGAACGATCAGCCGGTTGGCGCCGATCTGGGCGGCGGCCACGGCGGCCCGCGCCTCCTCGGAGTCGATCTGGATCGTGACGTTCATGTGCGGCAGCACGACTCCCGCGGTGAGCGGAAGCACTGGCAACCGGTTCTTCTGGTCTGACATTTGGATTAGTGGATGCTCCCTGGGTTACTTCGCTTGGGATAAATCAAGTCGTTGCTGGAAGTATTTCCAGAGCCTTAACGCTACAAACCCAATTGACGTCCCGCCTCGGCCAGGCGGCGAGCGATCAACCGGTAGACGCCGGGGTTGACCGCCAGGCCCACGTGCGTGCCCTTCACCTCGAAGCAGTCGACGTCGCCGCGCAGGCAGGCGTGCCAGCTGACCACGCCATCCGTGCGCGTGTAGATGGATGCGGTGGGCACCAACGGGGGCGCCGCCAGGTCCTCCAGGAAGGGCAGCTCGACGAGGTGCGTCGAGCGGCTGCGAAAGACGTTGAAGACTCGCGCCAGACGGACGCCGGCCAGGGTCGCCGGGTGGATGTCATAGGGATCGCGGAGCGGCGACCCGAGGGCGATCACCTGGGCGACCAGGTCGGGATGCCGTTGGGAGATGACCTTGGCCAGCAGCCCGCCCCGGCTGTGGCCGATGATTGAGGCCTTGGCGCCGGTCGCGGCGACCAGGTCCTCGAGCCGCCCGGCCAGGCGCTCGACCAGCTCTTCCGAGTAGAGGAAGTTGAATCGGATTCCGGCCCTCGCGGTTCGGTAACCCATCCGTTTGAGCCAGGCGCCTAGCACACGCAGGGACCGGTCCCCGGCCATGAAGCCCGGCACCAGGAGGACCGGCCGGGCCTGGCCGCGCTGTACGCCCACGCCCTGGAAGACAGGGTCGTTGAGGAGTCCGACGTACTCCCGCCAGGCGCGCCCCTCGCGCCACATCCGCGGCCGGTAATCCGGCTCCGCCAGCTTTCGCATGACAACGCTCGATCTTAGAGTCGTGCCATGTCCATGACCGGCCAGACGCACCTCGTGACCGGCGCCAGCTCCGGCCTCGGGCGCGCCGCCGCGATCGCGCTGGCTCGGCTCGGGGCCAGGGTCGTGCTCCTGGTCCGGGACCGCTCCCGGGGTGATGAGGTTCGGGGCACGATCCTCCGCAGGGGCGGATCGGCCGACGTGCTCCGGGCCGACCTCTCCAGCCGAGCCTCGGTCCGGCAGGCGGCGGCCGAGTTCTTGAGCGCCCACCGCCGCCTCGACGTCCTCGTCCACAACGCGGCCGTCTTCACGCCCAGACGCACCCTTACCGATGAAGGCCTGGAGACGATGCTGGCGACGAACCACCTCGGCGCGTTCCTGCTGACCGCCCTCCTGCGAGGAGCGCTGCTGGCCGCAAAGCCCTCTCGCGTGATCGTCGTGACCGCACCCTCGACGACCCGGATCGACTTCGACGACATCCAGGGCGAGCGGCGCTTCGGGGCGCTCTCACGCTTCGGCGCCACCAAGATGGCCAACCTGATGTTCACCTACGAGCTGGCGAGCCGCCTGGAGGGCAGCGGCGTGACCGCCAACGCGGTCTTTCCCGGCGCTTTCAAGAGCGGCCTGATGGACGCCGCGCCGCCCTTGATCCGCTGGCTCGGCGGCCTCCGTGCGGCCTCCGCCGAGACGGCCGCCGAACACGTGGTCCAGGCGGCAACAGACCCAGCGCTGGCAGCCGTTTCGGGCGTTTTCTTCAGCGGACGCCGCCCGGCTCGAACCGCGCCGGACTCGCTCGCCGTCGACCTCCGCGAGCGCCTCTGGGATCTCAGCGAAGGGCTGAGTGGCGCCTCCATTCCGCACTGGGCGGGCGACTAAGCTTATACCCGCAGTATCACCTTCCGGTAAGCTGAGGATGTGCTGCGCCTGGCCGGAAGCCGCCAGTTGCTGGCGCTGGTCCCCACCCTCCTTCTGGTTCTGGTGGCCCAAGCCGACGGCCCGGGCCTGGCCGGTTCGCGGCGCTCCGGTCCCCCACCCAACCTCCAGAGCGGCCTCTCGCGGCTCGACCAGCAGATGGCTCAATCGGCGCTCGATCTTCCCGCTGCCACCGACCAGCCCCAGCCGCTGACCGCCGCGGCCGTGGACCCGCTAAAGGAACACGAGGTCTTCGGCTTCGCTCCTTACTGGACGCTGAACGTCTCCGCCGGCTTCGACGTCCAGTCCCTCACCACCCTCGCCTACTTCGGCGTCGATGTGACCCGGGACGGCTCGGTCGTGAGAAGCGGCAACGGTTGGACGGGCTATGAGAGCCAGGCCCTGACCGCCCTCATCGACCGGGCTCACGCTGCCAATTCCCGGCTCGTGCTCACCGCGAAGGCGTTCGACCAGCCCACCCTGGACTCACTCGCCGGTGACCCGAACGCGGCCGGCCGCTTGGCCGCGGAGCTGACCGACCTGCTTAAAGCCAAGAACCTGGACGGGGTCAACCTCGACTTCGAGGGTCAGGGCCCGGGGGACCGGAGCGGGATCGCCAACCTCGTCACCGGCGTGTCGAAGCAGCTCCATACGACCAATCCGCACTGGCAGGTCACGGTGGACACCTACGCAGGCGCCGCTGGCGACCAGGGCGGGTTCTTCGACATCGGGGCGATGGCCCCTGTGGTAGACGCCATGTTCGTCATGGCCTACGACATGCACCGGAGCGGGGTCGCCTCGCCCAACGCGCCGCTGCCGGCGGACGAGGGCGCCGTGCGCTCCTACCTCAACGTGGCACCGGCGGAGAAGCTGCTGCTCGGCGTGCCCTTCTACGGCTACGACTGGCCGACCAAGTCGAACCGACCCAACTCGGACGCCGCCGGCCCGCCTCAGCCCAGGAGCTACGGCGAGCTGGCCTCGGCCGGCCACACGGTGTACTGGGACCCGAACGCGAGGGTGCCCTGGACCGCCTATCAGCAGTCGACCCAGTGGCACGAGGCGTATTACGACAACCCGCAGTCGGTGGCCTTGAAGGCCCAGCTCGTCGCGCGGTACGGCCTGCGCGGCGTGGGCATATGGGCGCTCGGGATGGACGGTAACGATCCGCGGATGATGGCGGCGGTCCTGGGCAGCGCGTCGCCCTTCGCAGCTGCTAACGGGCCCGGAACGAGCTCTTACTCGAGTTCCCCATCCAACGCCTCATCGAGTTCTGCCAGCAGCTCCAGCGGTCAGCCGAGTCCCAGTCCGAGCGGAACTGCGGCTCCCCCTGGCCCCGGCCCAAGCCCAAGCGCCGGCCCGACACCGAAGCCGCTGCCGCCACCTCCGCCATCGCCAACCCCGATCGTTCCGCCGCTACCTTCCCCTCCCGTGCCGCCCATTCACTAGGCCGGCGGTATTCGTCCACTAAAATCTCCTCGGCCGTCGCTGCAGCAGAGAAAACGGCACACCTGACAGGAGGATTCGTCAAATGGGCAAGAGCAAGGTCAAGAAGGCCCCGGCCAAGAGCTTGAAAGAGAAGCGGGCCGAGAAGCAGGCGAAGGCAGGCAAGGACAAGCCCACCCTCTCCAAGACCGCGCGGTCCAGCGGCGCCCGAGGGTAGCTCCGGCACCGTCTCGTATCGAGGCCTTCATCCGGGGCCCCTATCCTTCTCCGGCATGAGGCGCGCCGGCGCTGCCGCTGCGGTCACCCTGCTGGCGCTGCTCGGGGCCCCGCTCGGTCACGCTCTCGCCTACGGCCTCCGGTACGGGAGCCGAGCGGCCCAGCTCCAGGCCGCGGGCAGCCACTCCTACTTCCCGGCAGCGCTCGCGACCGCAGCCGCTCTCCTTGGCGCGGCGCTGATCCTGGCCCTCCTCGTCGTCGGGATGGGCCGGCTGATGCTGGGAGCTCGGAGCGGCAAGTCGGCCGCCGGCGGGTGCCCGATCCGGGCCCTCGCCGTGACCCTGCTCTCGCTGCAGCTCGCCATCTTCGTCGGGCAAGAGCACCTGGAAGCCTGGGCCGCCGGCCGCGCTGCGGAGCCGCTGCTCCCGATGCTCCTCTGGGGCCTGCTGGGCCAGGGACCGGTTGCCTTCGCCGCCGCGGTTGCGCTGGCGTGGGTCTCCGTCCGGTTCGGGGATGCGGTTGCCGCGCTCCTGCTGGAGAGGAGGCCGCGTCTCAACCGACCGGCGCCCTTGCTGCCGCCGGTCTCCCCCGCCTCGTACGGCTCGCAGCGCCTGCTATGCGCAGCTGCGCCCGCCGTCTTCGTCAAGCGCGGCCCGCCGCCGGACCTCCTCGTGACGCGCTGACGTAAATCAGCTGCGCCGTTTCGACGCGCGCATTTTCGGGAGGATTCGAATGAGCGGAAACAGACTCTTGGTGCTCGTCGTCGCGGTGGTCGTCTTCGTGGTCGCCGCAGGCCTGATCATCTACAAGACGACGGGGGGCGGCGGCGCCAACCGCACCATCAACCTGACGGTGACCGGCAACAGCATGTCGCCGGACCCGATCATGGCCAAGAAGGGCGACCACCTGACCGTCAACGTCACAACCGACAAGGCCGAGGAGATCCACCTTCACGGCTATGACATCAAGTTCGCGGGTGAGCCCGGCAAGACTGTCAGCCACAGCTTCACCGCCAATACAGCCTGCACTTGCGTCATTGAGATCGAGGACACCTCGACGGAGATCGGCAGTCTGGTGGTGAGTCCATGACGCATGTTTTCCTGCACGGGTTCGGCACCCGCTACGACCTGCCGGCCCCGCTGGTCCTCTACCTCTTCGTGGGCGGATTCGTGGTGGTCGTCTCCTTCGTTCTGGTAGCCGTGTTCGCGGGTGAGCGCCTGGGTGAGCGGGCCGTCCGGTACCCGCGCCGGCGCGCCGCGGTCCTGGACCCGCTGGTGAACTCGCGTGCTGTGCGGACAACGGGCCGGGCGCTCGGCCTGGCCTGGCTGCTGGCGATCGTCGTGACCGGCTTCTTCGGCTCTCAGACCGCGTACTACAACCCGGCCGAATACCTGGTCTGGGTGTACTTCTGGGCACTGCTCGTCGTGCTCAGCGGGGTTGTCGGCAACCTCTGGGACTGGATCAATCCTTGGATCCCGCTTCACGCAGCCGTCGCCCGCCTCCTGCCTTTGAAGCCCTGGCTATTGCCATCTCGCCCGGGGATCTGGCCGGCCGTCGGCCTTTACTTCCTCTTCGCCTGCCTGGAGCTCACCTCGGGCGTGGCGGCCTTCCCGGCGCTGATCGCTACTGTCGCGCTGGCCTACAGCGTCCTGACGGTGGCCGGGATGCTGGTCTTCGGCCGCGATGAATGGCTCACCCATTGCGAGCCGTTCACGCTCCTCTTTGGCATCGTGGGCCGGTTCGCGCCCATTGAGACAGAGACCTACCGCCGCTCACGCAAGCAGGCCGTCTACCTGCGGCCCTGGGGCGCCGGCCTTCTCCGCGACGAGCCCGCCCGCTGGGACTGGATCGTGTTCGTCATCCTGATGCTCAGCACTCTCGCGTTCGACGGGCTGCTGGCGACGCCGTTCTGGCGAGCGGTCCAGCCGTTCTTCTACAGGGTCGGGGGCCAGGCACCGGGCCGAACCGTCGCTCTGCTCGCTTTGACCGGGACCTTTCTCCTGACGTTCGTGCTGGTCATGCGCCTGGTGATGTGGTTCGGCTGGCCCGAAGGCCTGGACCGGCAGCCGGTCCTCCGCACGATGGGGGCCTTCGCCTTCACGCTGGTTCCGATCGCGCTGGTTTACAACGCGGCCCACAACTACACGTACATCACGATCCAGGCGCAGCTCCTGATCCCGCTCCTGGCCGACCCTCTCCAGAAGGGCTGGCAACTGCTCCCGCTGCCGCCGGCCGCCGGGTACAAGCCGAACTTCGCGATCGCCAGCCCGGCGATCGTCTGGTACGCGCAGGTGGTCTTGATCGTGCTCGGCCACGTGATCGCGGTCTACCTCGCCCACCTACGGGCGGGCGAGCGCTTCAAGCGGGCGGTCCAGGTGCTCCAGAGCCAGTACCCGATGCTGGCGCTGATGGTCCTCTACACCATCACGAGCCTCTGGATCCTGGCGCAGCCCGTGACCAAGGAGGTGTAGGGACCTGGGTGGAGGTGGAGCTACTACGACAGCGCTTACCCACCCCACAGCGAAACGGCAAATTGTGTCGATCTCCTGTCGGCTTTGGGACTCAACCAACTCCCACTCCTACATCGGGACCGGGTCCCGCCCTTCCACGGTCAAGCTGCTGTCAGGCTGCTACGTGAGTCGCCTGAAGAGGCCGTAGAGTGTGGGGCCCGGGGCCATAATTGTCGGGCGCGCCCTACAGTCGGCGGTGGCTGGGACCAAGCCAGAGGAGGTGCCCAGGTGGCGAATGAAACCTTAACCGCGGACACGAGCGCCGAGGCGCTCACTGCCCGTCTCTTCACCGCCGCACTCGGGACGATGGACCTTCTGCATGTATATGTGGGGCAGAAGCTCGGCCTCTATGGGCTAATGGCCGGACTGGACACGTTCACGCCCGATGATCTGGCGGCCAAGGCCGGGCTTCACCCGCGCTATGCGCGAGAGTGGCTGGAGCAGCAGGCGGTGACCGGGCTCCTGCTCGTGGATGACAGCACAGATCGGCCCGCGTTGCGCCGGTACCGACTTCCTGCGGGCCATGCCGAGGCGCTCACCAGCG